>NZ_LMPK01000002.1:177971-182157 GCF_001423825.1 Microbacterium sp. Leaf351 | reverse complement strand
CCGCGGTCGCGACCTCGCGCACCGCCTTGATGATCGAGGGGAGCTTCTCGGCATCGCCGACGTAGTGACGTTTGATGTTCTCGATGACGACGATGGAGTCGTCGACGACGCGGCCGATCGCGATCGTCAGCGCACCGAGGGTCAGGATGTTGAGCGAGTACCCGAACGCCTGGATGCCGATGAAGGTGATGAGCACGCTCGTCGGGATCGAGATGGCCGTGACGAGCGTCGATCGCACCGACAGCAGGAACAGCAGGATCACCACGACCGCGAACACGAGTCCGAGCAGTCCCTCTTCGGCGAGCGACTGGATCGACTGCTCGATGAACGGCGCCTGATCGAAGACGACGGTGAACGAGCCGCCGCCGAGCTGGGTGGTGAGATCCGGCAGCGCGTCGCGCACCTCGCGGGAGACGTCGACGGTGTTCGCGGACGGGAGCTTCGTGATCGCGATCGTGAGGGACGGCTCACCGTTCACTCGGGAGATCGAGGTGATCGGCGCCTGGCCGAGCGTGACGGTGGCGACGTCGCCGATCGTGACAGCGCCCTTCAGCAGCTGCGGCGCGGTCGTGGGCACGAGCGGGAGTGCGGTGATCTGATCGACCGACGTCAGTTTGGTGCCGGTCTGCACCGTGAGGGTCTGGTCGCCCTCGGTGATCGTTCCGCCGGGGAAGAGGATGCCGTTCTGCGACAGGGCGTCCTTGACGGCGGTCTGCGTGTAGCCGTGTGCGGCGAGCTTTGCCGGATCGGGGACGATCGTGACCTGCTGGGCCCGCCCGCCGACGATCTGGGCGGCGTTCACACCCGCAAGCTGCTGCAGCTTGGGCACGATGACCGACTCGAGGCGCGCCTGGGCCGCCGCCTCGTCGGAGTATCCCGAGACCGCGACCTGGATGACGGGGAAGTCGGACACGCTCGCGGTCACCACACTCGGGTCGACGCCGCTGGGCAGCGTGCTCTTGATGCGGTCGATCGCGAGCGAGACCTTCTGCTCGGCGGTGGTGAGGTCGGTGCCGTACGTGAACGACGCCTGCACGATCGACGAGTTGGCGGTGCTGGTCGCACTCGAGGACTCGAGACCGGGCACCCCCTGGATCGCCGTCTCGATCGGGGTCGAGACATCGTTCGAGACGACCTCGGGCGATGCCCCGGGGTAGCTCGAGACGATCGCGAGCTGCGGGAACTCGACGGAGGGGATGAGCTCCTGCTTGAGGCTCGTGAGCGCGATGCCACCGAAGATCGCCACGACGATGGTGACGAGGGCGATCAGAGCGCGGTTCTTGAGGCTGAGGACGGCGAGGTGCGACACGGTCGGCCTTCGTGATCGTTGACGGATGCCGGAGTCCGGCCGATACACGTCTGTATCGGGGTCAGTATCGCACGCCGATCCTTCTGTATGACTGAGGGATGCTGCCGGTCGCGGCCGCGGCATCCGTCACCGCCGACGGCCGCGCTAGCACCGGGGCGCGGGCGTCGTCAAGCCTGGGCCGGCGGGCGGGGCGTGATGCCACTCTGGGCGTGCGCCGTCGTGCGCCTCTGCGAGGAGACCCCTCGCGCCGACCCACCGGAGGATCCATGAACATCGCCCTGGTTCTCATCATCGTCATCGCCATCGTGGTGGCGATCGTCAGCGGACTGAACGCCGCCCTCAGCTGGTTGCTGTGGGTCGCGCTGATCGTGGGCGTCATCGCGCTCATCGCATTCCTGCTGAGGGTCATCGGCGGCCGCAAGGCCTGACGCTTCCCCCGGACGTCGCGCGTTTCGGGTGCGCGCGCCGTCGACTCTCCGTCCCCCCAAGGAGAGCGGATGCCGCGGCTTTCTGCCGCGGCATCCTTTTGTGTCCGGGCATCACGTGTCGGCGCGATCGGCCCACATGCGAAGCGCGTCGCGCACGAACGTCGCACCGTCGACGCCGCCGTAGTTCGCGGCGAAACGCGGATCGGCGACGTACATGTCGCCAAGGCCGCGCACGTAGGCGCGTACGTCGCCGCCGTCGCCCGCGGGCGTGCCGGGAATCGCGCACAGCCAGGCGACGTGACGGTCGGCGAGGCGTTGCGCGTCGTCGCCGGACGGATCCTCCCCGGCGATCGCCGCGGCGCGCCAGTCGGACTGCAGCGCGCGGGAGCGCTCCTGCCACGCGGCGCGATCGTCGGCGCTCATGCCGCGCCACCACGCGTCGCTGCGGGCGTAGGCATCCGCGCCCCAGCGCCGCTCGACCTCCTCGCGGTGCTCCTCGTGGGCGAACCCGTCGAACATGTTCTCGGCCGTGAGCCGTTCTCCTCTCCGGAGTGCGTGGATGGTGTGGGTGACGGATGCCGCCTGTCGCCGCAGCCGCTCCTGCCGGCGTTCGATGGCGTCGAGGTGGACCTCGAGCGCCGTGGCCGTGTCGGCGTCGCGGTCGAGCGCGGCAGCGATGTCGGAGAGCGGCAGCCCGAGCTCCCGCAGCAGCAGGATGCGCTGCAGGCGCACGAGCGCGGCGTCGTCGTACAGGCGGTAGCCGGCGGCGGTTGTCGAGGACGCCGGCAGGAGTCCGATCGCGTCGTAGTGCCGCAGGGTGCGGCTCGTGACGCCGGCGATGCGGGTGACGTCCGTGATGCTGCGCATGCGGTCTCCGTTCGTCGGGGTGCGGCGCCGGCGAGGATGTCCGTCGGCGTCGGGTTCGAGCGTAGGGATTGACGCCGCGTCAAGGTCAAGCCCGCGACATCCGATTCTCGATCAGCGCTTACGCAAACGCGATATATCGTGTTATCGTCACAACACGCGATATANCCCGGGTCATCGACATCGCATCCGCGACCGCCCTCAAGGTGGGGCTCGTGGGCGGCGAGGTCGACATCGTCGCCCACGACGAGCCGACCGTGCGCATCGAGGTGCACGGCGTCACCGTCAAAGACCTCCGGGTCGAGGTCGACGGCGACCGCGTCGAGATCGACCACCCCCAGCTGCGGTGGGACAACTTCCTCGAGGTGTTCCGCAACTTCGGCTCGGGCGGCCCCAAGGCCGAGATCAGCGTGGCCGTCCCCCGCGACATCGCGCTCACCCTCGGCGTCGTCAACGCGAGCGCTCTCGTCGCCGGCCTCCAGCGCGACGCGCGTCTCAACACCGTCTCGGGCGACATCATCGTCGACGGCCACACCGGATCGCTCACCCTCAACGCGGTGTCGGGCGACGTCCAGGTGCGCGGGCTCGAAGGTCGACTCGGCGCCAACAGCGTGTCGGGCGACGTCGCCGCGACGGGCGTCATCACCAAGGCCGACGTCGACACCGTGTCGGGCGCGCTGCTGTTCGACTCGACCGGCCCGGTGCATCAGATCGGCTTCAACACGGTGTCGGGCGACGCGACCGTGCGTCTGGACCCCGACCTCGCCGTCAACTACGTGCTGCGCAGTGTCAGCGGGAAGGTGCAGCTCGACGGCATCGTGCATCGCGGCAACGGCCCGGGCGTGAACTTCACCGGATCGATCGGCGAGCTCAGCGGCTCGTTCGCCGACGTGCGCGTCAACTCGGTCTCGGGCGACGTCACGCTGCTGCGCCACACCCCCGACGCGGCGCTCTCCCCTGAGGACGGTGCCCGATGACTCCCGCGGTCTTCTCCCACGGCGACCTGCGCCTCTACCTGCTGAACCTGCTCGACGAGTCCCCCCGGCACGGCTACGACCTCATGCAGGCCCTCGCCGACCGCACCGGCGGTACCTACACGCCGAGCGCCGGAACCATCTATCCGCGGCTGTCGAAGCTGGAGGAGGAGGGGCTCGTCACCAAGACCGTCGACGGACGCAAGACCGTCTACGAGATCACCGACGCCGGACGCGCCGAAGTGGCATCCCGCCGGGGCGACCTCGACGGCATCGAGGCGCACCTGTCGGACTCGGTGCGCCTCATCGCCGAAGAGGTGCGCGGCAGCGTGCGCGACGCGATGAAGAGCCTGCGCGCCGACCTCGCGGCGGCCAAGGCCGACCAGCGCAGCCACACCCCGCGATCGTTCGTGACCGAGCCCGACGACCGCGCCGACAGCCGCGAGCAGGTGCGCCGACTCGACGTCGTGGTGAACGAGTTCCGCGCCCAGGTGCGCGCCGACGCCCGCACCCACGTCGCGCGCGGCGGGGAGCTCGCCGCGACCGTGGTCGACGAGGTGGAGCGCGCACTCGACGAGGCCGCGCGGGAGCTGACCCGGGCCCTGCGGCGC
>NZ_LMPK01000002.1:172308-177943 GCF_001423825.1 Microbacterium sp. Leaf351 | reverse complement strand
CCCTGCACGGAGGCGGGGCGATGCGCCGTGTTATTCTGAGTGCTATTCTTCCCGGCTCCTCAGCCGGACTCGTGGATACGTCGGGCCCCTCGAAGCCCGCTTCTCAGATCGTGAGGGGGTCTCGCATGGGGCGTGGCCGTCAAAAGGCGAAGCACACCAAGATCGCCCGTGAGCTCAAGTCGTACAGCCCGAGCGTGAACTACGCCGCGCTGGAGCGTGAGCTCGGGCATCCCAGCGACGAGGGCGACCAGTACGTCGACAAGTGGGCCGACGAGTACGACGACGAGGACGAGCTCGAAGAGGAAGACGCCTTCGACAACGAGAAGGCCTGAGCCCGACCCGCTCTCACCCGCCACGTGGCGCCGACGCGGGCACGCGGCATCCGCTCGCGACGACCGCCCTCAGGACGTCTGCGTGCCCTCGACCCAGGCCAGGTATTCCTCACTGACCGTGCCCGTGACGTAGCGGCCGTCGAAGCAGCTCATGTCGAGATCCTCGACGTCGGAGCCCTCGAGGATCGCCGCCTTCAGGTCGTCGATCTCCTGGTAGACCATGTAGTCGGCGCCGAGCTCCTTGGCGATCTCGGGGATCGTGCGGCCGTGGGCGACGAGCTCGTGGCGGGAGGGCATGTTGATGCCGTAGACGTGCGGGTAGCGCACCGGCGGCGCGGCCGACGCGAACGTCACGCTCTTCGCGCCCGCGTCGCGCGCCATCTGGATGATCTCCTTGCTCGTCGTGCCGCGCACGATCGAGTCGTCGACCAGCAGCACGTTCTTGCCCTTGAACTCGCTCGACATCGCATTGAGCTTCTGGCGCACGCTCTTCTTGCGCACCGCCTGGCCGGGCATGATGAACGTGCGGCCGATGTAGCGGTTCTTGTAGAAGCCCTCGCGGTACTCGATGCCGAGCTTGCGGGCCACCTGCATCGCCGCGGGACGCGACGAGTCGGGGATCGGCATGACCACGTCGATCGTGCCGGCCGGGGTGTACTTCGCGATGGTGTCGGCCAGACGGTCGCCCATGCGCAGGCGCGTCTCGTAGACCGAGATGCCGTTCATGATCGAGTCGGGACGCGCGAGATAGACGTACTCGAACGAGCACGGGAAGAGCGTGGCCTGCTCGGCGCACTGCCGCGTGTGCAGCGTGCCCTCGAGGTCGATGAACACGGCCTCCCCCGGCAGCACGTCGCGCACGACCTCGAAGCCGGCGTTCTCCAGCACGAGCGACTCGGATGCCACGATCCACTCGTAGCGGCCGTTGGCGGCCTGGCGGGTGCCGATGATCAGCGGGCGGATGCCGAACGGGTCGCGGAACGCGAGGAGACCATACCCGGCGATGAGAGCGATCGTGGCGTACGAGCCCTCGACGCGGCGGTGCACGCGGCTCACCGCCTCGAAGATCTGGTCGGGGTCGAGCTCGAGCCCCGAGATGACCTGCTGCAGCTCGCCGGCGAGCACGTTCACGAGCAGCTCGGTGTCGGAGCTCGTGTTGAGGTGCCGGCGGTCCTTGTGGAACAGCTCGTCGGTCAGTTCACGCGTGTTGGTGAGGTTGCCGTTGTGCACGAGCACGATGCCGTAGGGGGCGTTCACGTAGAACGGCTGCGCCTCCTCCTCGCTCGACGCGGTGCCCTTCGTCGCGTAGCGCACATGACCGAGCCCGATCTCGCCCAGCAGCGACCGCATGTCGCGGGTGCGGAAGGCCTCGCGCACCTGCCCGCGCGCCTTCACCTGATGGAAGACGCCGCTGCGCTCGGCGGTGGCGATGCCCGTCGAGTCCTGCCCACGGTGCTGCAGCAGCAGCAGGGCGTCATAGATCTCCTGATTGACCAGCCCTTGGCCGACCATGCCGACGATGCCGCACATAGAGGTGTTACTTCGCTCCGGGGGTGAGGTGGGTGGCGGGGCCGCCGGCGTAAGCGCCGACGAGACGGACCGAGCCGCCGTCGACCCCCTTGGCGCCATGCTCGAAGTGGCCGTCGGGCAGGGCGCCGTCGCGCACGACGCCGACCTGCCACGTGGGGATGCCGGCATCGATGAGAGCGGATGCCGCGGCATCCGCCTTGTCCGCCGAGACGATCGCGAGGAAGCCGATGCCGAGGTTCCAGGTGCCCTCGGTCTCGACGAGGTCGAGCTGGCCGAGGTCGGCGAGCACACGGAAGACGGGCGCGGGCGACCAGGTGGAGCGGTCGAGCTCGACCCAGGTCGACCGGGGCAGCACCCGGGCGAGGTTGGCGGCGATGCCGCCGCCGGTGACGTGGCTGAGCGCATGGATGCGGTCGCCGAACGCGTCGATGAGGCCGAGCAGCGGCGTCGTGTAGAGACGGGTCGGCTCGAGAAGCGCCTCACCCCACGTCGTGCCGAAGTCGGCGGCGTTGTCGCCGTACTGGATGCCCGCACGCGCGACGATGTGGCGCACGAGCGAGAAGCCGTTCGAGTGGAGTCCGCTCGAGCCGAGCGCGAGCACGACGTCGCCGGACTGCACGCGCTCGTAGCCGAGCACGCGATCGGCCTCGACCACTCCGGTCGCCGCGCCCGCCACGTCGTAGTCACCGATGCCGAGCAGCCCCGGGTGCTCGGCGGTCTCGCCGCCGACCAGGGCCGTGCCGGTCTCGGCGCAGCCGTGCGCGATGCCGCGCACGATGTCGGCGATGCGCTCGGGGAAGACCTTGCCGCACGCGATGTAGTCGGTCATGAACAGCGGCTTCGCACCGACCACGACGATGTCGTCGACGACCATGCCGACGAGATCCTGGCCGATGGTGTCGTGCTTGTCGATGGCCTGCGCGATCGCGACCTTCGTGCCGACGCCGTCGGTGCTGGAGGCGAGCAGCGGGCGCGTGTAGCCCGTGAGCGCCGAGGCGTCGAACAGCCCCGCGAACCCGCCGACACCGCCGAGCACCTCGGGTCCGTGCGTGCGCTTGACGGCGGACTTCATGAGCTCGACCGCCAGGTCACCCGCCGCCGTATCGACACCGGCCTCGGAATACGGATTGCGCGGGGAATCGACCACGCGCCCAGCCTACCCGCGACGCGCGCACCTCCGCCCTACACTGGCGCCATGAGCGCCGGGGATGCGCAGTGGGTGGTCCGTGAGGATGCCGGACGCCCGGTTCTCCTCGCCCTCTATCTGAGGCAGGTGCTGGGGCTCCGCTCCCCTGACGAGCTGCCGGTGCTGCGCGGCATCCCTCTCGCCGACCCCGCCCGCGACGCCGACCTGCAGCAGACCCTCGAACGGCAGTGGCGCGCGTTCTGGGCCATGACGGTCGAGCCGCAGGCGCATCCGTCGCCCGTTCCCCTCGCGCTGGTCGGCGGATTCGAGACGCTCGTCGCCCTGCCGATCGAGGGAGCCGACGAGCTGCGCCAGCACATCGCCCCGCACGCGCGGCCGGCGCTCGCGTACGCCGAGCGTGCACACGAGTCGTATCGTGCGGATGCCGCCGCCACCCCGCGTGCGTCGGCGCGGGCATACCGCAGCGCGATCGCCGATCACGAGCGGCAGGTGGGCCGCCCCGCCCACTCGTTCGAACTGAACGTGCAGGTGCTACCGCTGGCTCAGCGCGGCGTGTGGTGGATCGGCTCACTCACGATCGCGGTGACCGACGGGCTGCGCGACGACGTGGTGGCGTTCGACTCGGCGCTGCACCCGATCATCGCCGACCTGGCGTGACCGGGCGCGTCACTCCTCGATGCGGATGCGGTCGCGCTCGACCTCGACCTCGACGACCCGGCGGCCGACGGTGCGATCGAGCACCACAGCGACCAGCAGCGCCAGCAGCACGCCGACGGCCACGCACACGAGCAGCAGGAAGCCGAAGACCTGCAGCTGCGTGTAGGTGACGCCCGTCACGCTCGTCTCGTCCGCACCGTGGAACGCGAAGGTCAGCACCATCGCGGCCACGAGCCCGACCGCCGCGCCGATCACGAGGAAGACCGTGAACTTCGGCGCGCGCCGCACCGTCGCGCGCTGACGCACGGGGGCCGAGGTGTCGGGGGTGTCGCTCACGCCTCCATTGTCGCACCGCGGTCGCCGCGCGGGTTCCGCGGCGGGAACCGCACAGCGCGCGGCGATGTCGGTGAGACGGCACGGTGCGCGGCGGGCGGGGTTCCGCCTGCCGCGCACAGTGCCGTCTGGCCGGCGGACCGACCGGCCGGCTGACCGACCGGGGCTCAGGCCCGGCGGCGCCGCACCACCAGCACCGCGGCGAGCACGGCGGCCGCGAGCAGCACGCCGCCGCCCACGAACCACGGCCACACGAGCGCGGTGTCATCGGAGGTGAGCTCGGCGCCCGCGGCCGTGACCTCGGTTGCGCCCGACCCGCTCGAGGACTGCGCCGCGGCCGCGCACCCGGACGGCAGGGCGATCGACGCCGACACCGGATCGAGCTGCTCCCCGGCCGAGTACGTGCCGAACGCCGCTGCGCCCGCAGGGGTGAGGGTGGTGGCGGCATCCGTCAGGGTGATGCCGGCTGCGTCCCGCACCGACGGGGTCAGGGCGAACTGGGCGAACCGCACGTCGTGCTGCGCCACGGCCTCACCGGCCTGGGTCGTGCCGGTCACGTCGAACACGAGATAGCCGACGTCTCCGGCGAACTCGATCCGCGCGTTCGCGAGCGTCGTGTCCAGAGCGCCGCCGTGACCTGTGAACCGGACGCTGCCGCCGAACATGACCGTGCCGACCAGCGCCTCGGGGTCGACGGCGCCGGTGCCCGTGGCCCACGAGAACACCGGGTAGGCGTAGGTCACGCCCTCGAGCTGCCAGCCGCCGGCGGCGATACCCTCGATGTAGGTGCGGAACGACTCCTTGACGCCCCAGTCGAGCGTCGCGGCGGTCGCCTGGCAGGTGCCGAGCGCTGTCGCGACGGCGCGGGTGAGCGTGAACGGGATGCCGCGGCTCACCGACCCCTGGAACGTCAGCGTGTGTGCGCCGTCGGCGAGGGTCGCCGGCAGCGTGCCGGTCCAGGTGGCGGTGCCCGAGGCATCCGCCGCCACCGTGTCGAGCAGCGTCGGCGTCGAGTAGACGACGATCGAGATGCCGGTCTCGCCCGACTGGAAGCCGCTCGCCGTGACGGTCACGCGGTCACCGGACTGCAGCGCGGCGAGGGTCGCCTCGTCGAGCTCGATGCCCGTGGTCGCCGGCGGGGTCGCCGGGATCGATCGGGTGGTGCGGACCGCACTCGACGCGGTCGCGACCGTGCCCGTCGCGCCCGCAGGCGCCGCCGCCGCCGCGCCGACGGTGAAGGTGAGCGGGTCGAGCGTGGTGGCGTTCCCGCCGAACACCTGTGTGCGGCCGGCGTCGGTGAGGGTCGCCGCCACACCGGCGTAGGTGACGGCGCCGCTCGCCTCGGTGCGGGTGGCGCCCGCGAGCTCGAGGGTGGCGAAGACGACCTCCCGACCGCCCGAGGTGACCACGAGGGCGCCCGCGGTCGCCGACGTCAGGCGGATCTGCGGGTTGGCGACGGTGACGTCCAAGATGCCCCCGTGCCCGACGTATCGCACCGAGCCGACGTACGAGACGGTTCCCATCGAGCCGTCGAACGTGCTGCCTGCGGCCTGACCGAAGCGGTAGACGCCGTCACTCAGGGTCGCGCCTCCCGACACGATCACGCTGCCGTGGGCGATCGGACCGGTCACGTAGC
>NZ_LMPK01000002.1:171537-172223 GCF_001423825.1 Microbacterium sp. Leaf351 | reverse complement strand
CGGGGCGCCGGGGAAGACCTGCTGCCACTGAGCCTCGGTGACCGTCAGGTCGGCGCGGGCGTACAGGGTGCCCGCCGACGGGAGGGTGTGCTGCTGCCACACGATGACCTCGTAGTCGAGCGCGGGGTCGAGCTTTGCGGCGGGCGCGATCAGGTCGGTACTCAGCACGCCGCCGGTGATGCCGCGCGCCCACGTCATCGCTGCGGAGCCGTCGGAAGCGGTGACATCCGCCTCGGTTCCCTTCTCGATGAGTGCGACGTACGCGCCGGAGACCGAGCCGAGCCCGGTCGCGTCGACATGCACGGCGAGGCCCTGATCGGCCGTGGCAGAGGTCACGGATGCCGCAGCCCGCCGATCGGGCGCGAAGGTGATCGGCACCGCCCGCTCGGCCGCGGCCTGCACGACGCCGCCGGCGCCGACGGTGAAGACGGCCAGGCTGCCGCCCTCGATCTTGACGGCGTCGAGCGCGGCCTGGGTCACGTCGACGGTCCACTCGGCTCCGACGGTGCCGTCGGCGGCGACCGTCCATTTCGTGGGGGCGAACGAGTTGGCGGCGTCGGCGACCCACGTCGATGCGGCGTTCGAGCGCGCCGACGACAGGGCACCCTCGGACGGGCGCCACGTGGGCGCGAGCCAGCCGACCTGGATGTAGAAGCCCGCCTTGCCGGCCCCGTAGCGGGAGACGG
>NZ_LMPK01000002.1:162680-171506 GCF_001423825.1 Microbacterium sp. Leaf351 | reverse complement strand
CAAGGACTGCGTGACCCGCTGCGACGCGTCAGGGATGCCGTGAGCCTTGCGGGCGAACAGCACGTAGGACGTGCCGTCCGTCGCGGCGGGCACCGTGACATCCACTTGGAAGGATCCGTCGGCGTTCATCGGCGCCGTGCGACCCAGGCCGGGAAGGTCGCCGTCGGTGTTCGCGACGTCGAGCCAGACGGTGAAGGTGTCGCTCGAAGCGCCCTCCGCTCGAACGCCCAGGTAGAGCCCGGGGGATGCGGAGCTGAAACCGGAACCGGTCACGGTGACGGCACCGCCGGCGCTCGGGACGAGACCGGCCGACAGCGTGGGCGAATCGGCCGCGACGGCGAGCTGCGTCGGCACGACGAGGCCCATGATCACGAGCAGCATCGCGACCACGGACGCGATGACGGGACGGAGAGAACGGGGTGGTGCGAGGGAACTCACGGCATGCTCCTGCGGGCGCCGGGACACGGCGCGGATCGGGATGGGAAGGAACGAGTTAGGGTGACCTAACCTCCCTTGCACGCTAGAGGTCCCGCTGAGAGATCGTCAAGTTTTAGGTTAGCCTTGCCTAAATATGAGCCTCTCTCACCGCATCCGTTCGACGTCGGCTGCGCTCGCTGCCACGGCCCTCGCGATCACCCTCACCGCGTGCGCGAGCGCCGGAAGCACGGCATCAGCGACCTGCGACACCCCGGCATCGGCCGCCGCCGTCGTCGACGCGCGCGGCCTCACCGGCGTCACCACCGCCTGCCTCGATGACCGGGCAATCACCCCGGTCGCCGATCAGACCGCGGCCGTGCTGCCCACGACCGTCGTCGACGCCGAGGACCGGAGCGTCACCGTCGCCTCGATCGAACGCATCCTGCCTATCGACATCTCCGGCACGATCGCCGCCACCGTCTTCGGACTCGGACTCGGCGACCACGTCGTCGGCCGTGACTCGTCGACGACCTTTCCGGGCGCGGAGAACCTGCCCGTCGTCACGCAGGGCGGCCACACGCTCAACGCGGAGGCGATCCTGTCCCTCGCGCCGACGGTCGTGCTCACCGACACGACGATCGGCCCGAAGGAGGTGCGCCAGCAGCTGCGCGACGCCGGCATCGCGGTC
Source organism: Microbacterium sp. Leaf351 (assembly GCF_001423825.1). NCBI lineage: Bacteria > Bacillati > Actinomycetota > Actinomycetes > Micrococcales > Microbacteriaceae > Microbacterium > Microbacterium sp. Leaf351. The sequence continues at coordinate 170,401 of NZ_LMPK01000002.1, read as the reverse complement.
GTCGTGATCTCATCCGAGCGGAGGCTCGACGGCACGGCGGCTCTCACCGACGAGATCGCGCGCGCTCTCGGGGTGCCGAGCCGGGGCTCCGCCCTCGCGGCACGGCTGACGGCGGACGTCGCGGCGGCGCAGGCCGAGGTCGCGGCGACGGATGCCGCATCCGCCCGCCCCCGCGTGCTGTTCCTCTACGTGCGCGGCAGCGCGAACGTGTACTACATCTTCGGCCGGGACTCCGGCGCCGACTCCCTCATCGAGGCGATCGGCGGCATCGACGTCGCCGGCGAGATCGGCTGGGAGGGGATGCGTCCGATGACAGCGGAGGCTCTCGCCGCCGCGCAGCCCGACGTGCTGCTGATGATGACCGACGGGCTCGCCTCAGTCGGCGGCATCGACGGACTGCTCGAGCGGGTGCCGGCCCTGCAGCAGACGCCCGCCGGAGAGCACCGCCGGGTCGTCGACATGGCCGACGGGCAGATCCTGGCGTTCGGGCCACACTCCGCCGACGTGGTGCGCGCGCTCGCCGCGGCGCTGCGCACTCCCGGCGACGACGCCCCGGGTGCCGGCGCGAGCGCAACCCCCGCCTCATGAGCGGCGAGACCGTGCTGCCGGCGCCCGCACGCGCGGGCCGCGGGCGCTTCGCGACCACCGTCGTCGTGCTCGCCGTCGCGCTCCTGGTCACCCTCGTCATTTCGCTCGGGGCGGGTCAGTACCCTCTCAGCCCGCTGCAGGTGGTCGAGGCACTCTGGCATGCGCTCTCCGGGCATGCCGCCCCCTCCCCCGCCGCCGGAGTCGTCACGAGCGTGCGCCTGCCGCGCATCGTGCTCGGCGTGCTCGTGGGCGCGGCCCTCGCCGTCTCGGGTGTCGCGATGCAGGCCATCTTCGGCAATCCGCTCGCCGACGCCGGAGTGGTCGGCGTCTCGTCCGGCGCAGCCCTCGGCGCCGCGGCCAGCCTCACCTTCGGGCTCAGCGTGCTCGGCACGTGGACGACTCCCGCACTCGCCTTCGTCGGCGGACTCGCCGCCGTGCTCGCCGTGTACGCCATCAGCCGGTCGGGTGGGCGCACAGAAGTCGTGACCCTGCTGCTCACCGGCATCGCGATCAACGCGATCGGCGGCGCCGGCCTCGCTCTGCTCACTTTCCTCGGCACGTCGTCGACCCGGGAGCAGATCGTCTTCTGGCAGCTCGGCAGCCTGAACGGCGCGCTCTGGTCGAGCATCGCGCTCGTCGCCCCGCTCGTGATCGCCGGTGTCGTCGCGACGATCGTGGTGGCTCGGCGCCTCGACCTGCTCGCCCTCGGCGAGCGCACGGCGCGCCATCTCGGGGTGCGCGTCGAGGCGCTGCGGCTGTTCGTGATCGTGGTCGTCGCCGTGCTGGTGTGCGCGGCGGTGTCGTTCGCGGGCATCATCGGCTTCGTCGGGCTCGTCGTCCCGCACCTCATGCGCATGCTCATCGGCCCCGGCCATCTGCGCCTCACGGTTGCGAGCGCACTGGGCGGCGCCCTGCTGCTCGCGATCGCCGACCTCATCGCGCGCACCGCGGTGCCTCTCGCGGACCTGCCGATCGGCATGCTCACCGCCCTCGTCGGAGGGCCGTTCTTCCTCTGGCTCCTCGTGCGCACGCGTCGGCAGGCGGGGGGCTGGGGATGACCGAACGGATGCTGCGCGCCGCGGGCGTGCACGTGCAGATCGCCGGGCGTGCGACGTCTCTGCTCGCCGACGTCGACCTCGCAGTGCGCCCCGGCACCTTCCACGCCCTCGTCGGCCCGAACGGCGCGGGGAAGTCGACCCTGCTCGGCGTGCTCGCCGGCGACATCGGGCCATCCGCCGGCGCGGTCACGCTCGACGGCACCCCGCTCGACCGTCTCGGGTCTCGAGCGCTCGCCCGGCGCCGGGCCGTGCTGCTGCAGCAGAACTCGGTGTCGTTCGCGTTCCGCGCCCGGGAGGTGGTGGCGATGGGTCGCGCTCCGTGGCAGGGGAGCGCCGCGGCATCCGAGGATGACGACGTGATCGCCGAGGCACTCGCCGCCACCGATGTGACCCACCTCGCCGACCGCGTCGTGACCTCGCTCTCGGGCGGCGAACGCGCCCGGGTGGGGCTCGCGCGCGTGCTCGCGCAACGCGCGGATGTGCTGCTGCTCGACGAGCCGACCGCGGCGCTCGACCTGCGCCACCAGGAGGACGTGCTGCGCATCGCGAGGGATCGAGCCCGGGCGGGCGACGCCGTGGTCGTCGTGCTGCACGACCTCAACGCGGCGCTCGCCTATGCGGACACGGTCACCCTGCTCGCCGCGGGGCGCGTCGTTGCGACCGGGAGCGCCGCCGACGTGCTCACCCCGGAGCGGGTGAGCGAGGTCTACGGGCAGCCGGTCGATCGCCTGACCGACGCCGCCGGCATGCCTGTGCTCGTGCCGCGACGCCGGTGAGAAGGCACGCCGCGCGGCGGGCGGGGTTCCGCGCGGCGCGCGGCGTGCCTTCCAGTGCCGCGCGCGGCGGAGCGCCGCGGCTCAGGGGCGCAGCGGCAGCAGATCGGAGATGTCGGCGCGCACGCCCGACGCGACGATGAGGCCGGCGGCCGCGGCATCCGCCCACGACCGCTGGCCCGTCGCGAGGGCGATCCAGGTGCGCGCGTCGGTCTCGACGACGTTCGGCGGCGTGCCGCGCGTGTGCCGCGGACCCTCGATGACCTGCACGGCCCCGAACGGCGGCACCCGCACCTCGACCGTGTGCCCGGGCGCCTTCTCGAGGAGCAGCTGCAGCAGGTAGCGCACCGCCGTCGCCAGGTCGGCGCGGGCCGGCGCGTCGGTCGCGGCGACCGCCGCGAGGGCGGCCCGGCCGTCGCCGGTGTCGATCTTCGGGGGCACAGCTCGACGGTAGCCCGTCGGTAGGCTGACCGGGTGAGAATCCTCGTCCTCGGCTCGGGCGCGCGCGAGCACGCCATCATCCTCTCGCTGCGCTCGGAGGACGAGGAGCACGTCATCTTCGCGGCCCCCGGCAACGCCGGCATCGCTCGCGACGCCGCCCTCGTCGACCTCGACCCGGTCGACCCCGCGGCCGTCACCGCCTTCGCACTCGAGCACGACATCGCCCTCGTGGTGATCGGCCCCGAGGCGCCGCTCGTCGCCGGCGTCGCCGACGCGGTGCGCGAGCGCGGCATCCCCGTCTTCGGCCCGAGCCGCGCTGCCGCCCAGCTCGAAGGCTCGAAGGCGTTCGCGAAGCGCATCATGGATGCCGCGGGCGTGCCGACCGGGCGGGCGATCCGCGCGCACGATCTGGCGTCGACCGCCGCGGCGCTCGACGATCTGGGCGCCCCCCACGTCGTCAAGGCCGACGGGCTCGCCGCCGGCAAGGGCGTGATCGTGACGAGCGACCGCGAGGCCGCCCTCGCCCACGCCGCCCACTACCTGCCGTCGGGGCCGGTGCTCGTCGAGGAGTTCCTCGCCGGACCCGAGGTGTCGCTCTTCTTCCTCAGTGACGGCGACCACGTGCTGCCGCTCTCCCCCGCCCAGGACTTCAAGCGTCTGCGCGACGGCGACGAGGGCCCGAACACCGGCGGCATGGGCGCCTACTCGCCCCTCCCCTGGCTGTCGGAGCGCTTCGGTGGCGAGGAGGAGTTCGTCGAGCTCGTGACCCGGGACGTCGCCGAGCCCGTCATCCGTCAGCTCGACTCCGAGGGCACCCCGTTCATCGGGCTCCTCTACGCGGGCCTCATCATCACGGAGGCGGGCGTGAAGGTCATCGAGTTCAACGCACGCTTCGGCGACCCCGAGACCCAGATCGTGCTGCCGCGCCTCATCGATCCGCTGTCGCGGCTGCTGCTGGCCGCGGCATCCGGCACGCTCGAGGACCAGCCGAAGCCCGCCTTCGCCGACGCGGTCGCGGTGACGGTCGTGCTGGCGAGCGAGGGCTACCCGGATGCCCCGCAGACCGGACGCGCTCTCCGCGGGCTCGACGCCGCCGACGCCGTCGACGGCGTCCACGTCGCGCACGCCGCGACTGCCGACACCGAGCAGGGACTCATCGCCACCGGGGGTCGCGTGCTCAACGTGGTCGCGCTCGGATCCACCTTCGGCGAGGCGCGGGAGCGCGCCTACGACGCCCTGTCCCGCATCGAGCTCGACGGCGGCCAGTACCGCACCGACATCGCCGCGCGCGTCGTGGAGCACTGAGCCGCGGCATCCGCCCCTGCACACCACGAGGCCCGCACCCTGATCGGGGTGCGGGCCTCGTGGTGTCGGGTCAGTGGCCGCCGGCCGAGGCAGCAGGCTCGCCGGCGGGAGCGCCCGCGCCGTAGGTCGGCGCCGGTACCTTGCGCAGGAACAGCGCGGCGATCACCGCGACGAAGATCACCACGATCGGCAGGATCATCGTCTGCGCCATCGCCGTCGCGAACGGTCCCGCGATCATGCTCGGGAGGGCGCCGGCGGTGAAGTCGCCCGTGTGCGAGCCCGCTCCGGGAAGGTTGTCCTGGAGCCGCCCCTGCATGAAGGCGGCGACCGCGGCGGAGCCGATGACCGAGCCGATCGTGCGGGTGGTGTTGTAGATGCCCGCGCCGGCGCCCGCCTGGCGGGGCGGCAGGTTGCGGGTCGCCGAGGTGGCGAGCGGCCCCCACATTCCCGCGTTGCCGATACCCATGAGCGCCGAGGGCAGCAGGAATGCCCACACCGGGGTGTCGGGCTTCATGATGAGGGCGTACCAGACGAGGGATCCGGCGACCGCGAGCAGGGCGGGAACGAGCATGAGGCGCGGGTCGATGCGGTCGAGGAGACGACCGGCGACCGGCGCGAGACCGCCCGCGAACAGCGCCATGGGGATGAGCAGCAGCGCCGACTCGGTCGGCGTTCGCCCGAGGGCGAGCTGGTAGAAGAACATCAGCGGCAGCGACATGCTCGTCACGGTGAAGCCGACGGCGGCGATGCCGAGGTTGGCGGCGGAGAAGTTGCGATCCCGGAACAGCCCGAGCGGCACGAGCGGCTCGCTCTTGGTGCGCGCCTGGGTCCACACGAAGAGGACGAGAAGCACCACGCCCCCGGCGATCATCGTCCAGATCCAGCCGTTCCAGTCGTAGCTCTCCCCCTCCTGCAGGCCGAAGACGATGAGGAACAGCGCGGCGGCGCTCAGCACGACCCCGACGAGGTCGAACTTGTGGGGGTGGGTGGGCAGCTTCGGCACGAGGATGACGGCCATGACGAAGCCGATGATGCCGACCGGCAGGTTGACGAAGAAGATCCACTCCCAGCCGAGGCCGTCGACGAGCAGGCCGCCGGCGAGCGGGCCGACGAGCATGGCCACACCGGCCGTCGCGCCCCACAGGCCCATGGCGGCACCGCGCTGGTTCGGCGGGAAGGTGCGCGTGATGACGGCCATGGTCTGCGGCGTGACCAGGGCCGCGCCGAGGCCCTGCACGGCGCGCATCGCGATGAGCATCGGAAGGGTCGTGGACAGTCCGCAGCCGACCGAGGCGAGCGTGAAGACGGCGAGACCGATGAGGTAGATGTTCTTCGGGCCGAATCGGTCGCCGAGACGTCCGGTGATCAGCAGCGGCACGGCGTAGGTGAGCAGGTAGGCGCTCGTGACCCACACGACGTTGTCGAGGTTGGAGGTCGCGGGATCGAGCGCCGCCTTGATGGCGGGGTTGGCGACGGAGACGATCGTGGTGTCGACCAGGATCATGAAGAAGCCGATGATGAGGGCCCACAGCGCGGGCCACGGGCTGCGCGGGTGGGCGGCCGCGGGGGTGCGGGTCGCTCCGGTGGAGGTCTGGCTCACGGGGTGCCTTTCTGGCGAAGAGGATGCGGGGGGTCGGGGCTCACGCGGACGCGTGCACGCCCCACGGGTAGGCCTGGGTGACCAGGTCGTCGAGGAGTCGGTCGATCCAGGCGAGGTCGGCGGTGAGCAGCGCCTGCTGCCGCACGATCTCGACGAGGTATTGGGGCTCGGACCCGCGGGCGTCGGCATCGCAGCGCATGCGGGCGATGTCGTCGGCCTCGGCCTCGAGCGCGGCGCGGCGCTCACGCAGCAGCGCGACGGTCTCGGTGCGGTCGAGGTTGTGGGCCTCGGCGAGCGCGATGCGGAACGAGGCGGGCCGGTCGATGCGGGGAAGCTCGCGACGCACCCAGGCTGCGACCGTCTCGTCCCCTTCGGGGGTGAGGGCGTACGTGGTTCGCTCGGGGCGGTTGCCGTCGCGGTCGACACCGGTCTCGACGATCAGCTCGGCGGCGGCGAGCTTGGCCACCGCGTGGTAGAGCGTGCCGTTCGCGAGTGTGAGGAGGCGGTCTTCGCGTCGCTCGCGCAGCAGCCGCATCATCTCGTAGGGATGCATCGGGCCTTCGCGCAACAGAGCGAGCACCATGACCCCCATGGGGCTGAGGCGATCGACGTGGTCCGACATGATTACTCCGAGTTGATTAGTCCATGTGGACTATATACCCCGCCGGCGGCATCGGAAGCCGCTCCGGAAAGATCGTGCTCGGGGGCACCGACATCCGCGCCCTACGATGTGCGCATGGTCGATCACGCCGCGCGCGACCGCGCCCACGAGGCATTCGACCCCATCGCCCAGCGCTATCTCGCGCGCGACGGGGTCGACATCGGGCGCATGTTCGGCTCCGAGGGTCTGCGCGTGAGGGGCAAGGTGTTCGCCTTCGTCGGGTTCGACGGCGGCCTCATCCTCAAACTCCCCGAGGCCCGCGTGGACGAGATCTCCGCAGAGGGCTGGGGCACACGCATGGCGATGCGAGGGCGGCCGATGCGGGAGTGGGCGGTGCTCGATGTCGCCGAACTCGCGCATTGGGACGCCGCGGTCGGAGAAGCCTTCGCGTTCGTCGACGAACTCACCGAGTGAGCCCCCGCTAGCCTCGGGGCATGCCCCGCGACATCCGACCCCTGCGGCCCGCCGACATCGAGGCCGTCGTCGCACTGTGGGAGGAGAGCGGGCTCACGCGGCCCTGGAACGACCCGCGCCGCGACATCGAACGTGCACGCACGCTGTGGCCCGACCTGCTGCTCGTCGCCGCGGACGACGATGCGATCGTCGGGACGGTGATGGCGGGCTACGACGGGCACCGTGGGTGGCTGTCGTACCTCGCGACCAGCCCCCGGAACCGTGGCGAGGGCATCGGCCGCGCGCTGGTCGCCGAGGCCGAGTCCCGTCTCACCGCTCTCGGCTGTCCGAAGGTGCAGCTCATGGTGCGCGCCGGCAACGAGCAGGTGCTGGGCTTCTACGATGCGCTCGGATACGAACGCGTCGACGTGACGGTGACCGGCAAGCGCCTCATCGCCGACGCGTGACGGGCGCGCCCGCGATAATGGGCGGGTGACGAGCACCCCCGCACTCCCCGGCTGGCGACACGTGTACTCCGGCAAGGTCCGCGACCTGTATGTGCCCGACGACACGGCAGCGGATGCCGCGGCCTCCCGCCTCCTCGTCGTGGCGAGCGATCGGGTGAGCGCCTTCGACCATGTGCTCGAGCCGGGCATCCCCGGGAAGGGCGCCGTGCTGACGCAGCTGAGCCTGTGGTGGTTCGACCGCCTCGCGGGCGGCGACGGGGGGCGCGGCATCCCGAATCACCTCACGGGAGACGAGCCCCCGGCGGCGGTCGCCGACCGCGCGATGGTGGTCGCCGCCCTCGACATGCAGCCGATCGAGTGCGTCGTGCGCGGCTATCTCACCGGGTCGGGCTGGGCGGAGTACCGGCAGTCGGGCACGGTGTGCGGCATCCCGAT
>NZ_LMPK01000002.1:161795-162658 GCF_001423825.1 Microbacterium sp. Leaf351 | reverse complement strand
CCGCTCGGCGAGCACGACGAGAACATCACCTTCGAGCGCACCATCGAGCTCGTCGGGGTCGAGAACGCCGAGACGCTGCGCGCCCTCTCGCTCGAGGTCTACGGCCGCGCGGCCGCAGCGGCGGAGGAGCGCGGACTGATCCTCGCGGACACGAAGTTCGAGTTCGGCCTCGACGCGAACGGCGTGATGACGCTCGCGGACGAGGTGCTGACCCCCGATTCGTCGCGCTATTGGGATGCCGCGGCCTGGCGCACCGGCGAGACCCCGGCCGAGCGCATGGCGAGCTTCGACAAGCAGATCGTGCGGGACTGGCTGAGCGCGCACTGGGACGGTGCCGGTGAGCCGCCGACGCTGCCCGGCGAGGTGGTCGAGCGGGCGTCCGCACGCTACCGCGAGCTTCTGGTCAAACTCGGAGCTTGACCGCGGGAATGACGCGGCCCGGTGGGTGTTAAGTATTCGTATGAATGAAAAACTCGCCGCCGACACCGCGATGGGCGCCGTGACCCTGCTCGTCGGCGACCTCGACGCGATGACGCGTTACTACCGGGACGTCGTCACCCTCGAGGTGCTCACCGCCGAGGGCGACACCGTCACCCTCGGACGCGCCGGCCGGCCCATCGTGATCCTGCGTCACGACCCGAGCCTGCGGCACGCCCCCGCCGGATCGGCGGGACTGTTCCACACCGCGATCCTGTTCGAGAGTCGCGCAGCCCTCGCCGCCGCGCTCTACAGCGTCGCCCGCCACGCCCCGCAGACCTTCACCGGCAGCGCCGACCACGTCGTCAGCCAGGCGTTCTACTTCACCGACCCCGAGGGCAACGGCATCGAGCTCTACTGGGACCGCGCGCGCACCGCCTGGTCGT
>NZ_LMPK01000002.1:157497-161760 GCF_001423825.1 Microbacterium sp. Leaf351 | reverse complement strand
CGCGGCATCCGTCGGTCACGTGCACCTGTCGGTCGGGGATGTCGCGACCGCCCGCGCGTTCTACGTCGACACCCTGGGCTTCGACGCCACCGCGAGCATGGGCAACCAGGCGCTGTTCGTGTCGGCCGGCGGCTACCACCACCACATGGCGATGAACGTGTGGAACTCGCGCGGCGCCGGCCCCCGTATGCCCGCCCTCGGCCTCGGCCGGGTCGAGCTCGCGCTGCCCGACGGCGACGCGATCGGCGAGCTCGGCGAGCGCCTCTCGCACCACGGCATCGCCACCGCGAACGACGGCCGCACCGTCACGTTCGCCGACCCGTGGAACAACGAACTGGTCGCGCACCTCGCCTGAGGCGCGCGGGCGGGTAAGGGAGGCGCGATCACACCGCCCGGTCGGCGATGATGCGCGCGTACGCGAGCGCGGAGTCCTTCGGCGTGCGCTCCTGGGTGTCGTAGTCGACCCGCACGATGCCGAAGCGCTTCTCGTAGCCCCAGGCCCACTCGAAGTTGTCGAGCAGCGACCAGTAGAAGTAGCCGCCGACGTCCACACCCCGCTCGATCGCGGCGTGGATCGCGGCGACATGCCCCTCCAGGAACGCCACCCGGTCGACGTCGTGCACCCGGCGCTCACCGTCATCGACGACGAGCTCGTCGTCGTAGGCGGCGCCGTTCTCGGTGACGAAGAGGCGGGTGCCCGCGGCATCCGCGTACTGGGTCGCGACCCGCACGAGCAGGTCGGTGAGCCCCTCGGGCTGCACCTCCCATCCCATGCCGGTGCGCGGCAGTCCCCGCTCGAACCAGTGCACGTCGTCGGCGGCGGGGAAGGGCGAGGCGCCCTCACGCTCGGTGGGAGCCTGATCGGCGGGCGGCGCCTGCTCGGGCACGCGTCCACCGACGAACTCGTTGTGGTAGTAGTTCACGCCGAGTGCGTCGATCGGCGTCGAGATGACGGCGAGGTCGCCCGGCCGCACGGCCGCCTCGAGCGCATCGACCGCCTCGGGGTCGACGGCGCGGATGTCGTCGACGACGTCCGCGGGGTACGCCCCGAGGAACACCGGGTCGAGAAACCAGCGGTTGAACTGGCCGTCGATGCGGCGGGCGGCATCGAGGTCGCGCGGGTCGGACGGATCGGCGGGCTGAGCGCCGGTGAGGTTGAGGGTGATGCCGAGCGACAGGTCGGCGTCGCGGGCGCGCAGCTGCATCACCGTCTGGCCGTGGCCGAGCAGCAGGTGATGGGCCGCGAGCAGCCCCTCGCGTCGCGAATAGTGGCCGGGAGCATGGAGGCCCGCGGTGTAGCTGAGGAAGGACGAGCACCACGGCTCGTTGAGCGTCGTCCAGACGTTCACCCGGTCGCCGAGGGCGTCGTGCACGTCGAGGGCGTACTCGGTGAAGCGCTCGGCGGTGTCACGCACCGTCCAACCGCCTCGCTCCTGCAGCGCCTGCGGAAGATCCCAGTGATAGAGCGTGAGCCACGGCAGGATGTCGGCGCCGAGCAGTTCGTCGACGAGCCGCGAGTAGAAGTCGATGCCCGCCGGGTTGAGCGCGCCGCCGTCGGGTCGCACCCGTGACCACGACACCGAGAACCGGTAGGTCTGCAGCCCCAGGCGCTTCATGAGCGCGACGTCCTGCGGGTAGCGGTGGTAGTGGTCGCAGGCGGTCTCGCCGTCGTCACCCGCGATGACCGCGCCGGGCACGCGGCAGAACGCGTCCCAGATCGAGTCGCGGCGCCCGTCGACGTGCGCGGCTCCCTCGATCTGGAATGCGGCGGTCGCGGCACCGAAGAGGAAGTCGTCGGGGAAACGGCGGGGGGAGACGCTCATGGCCCCCATTATTGGGCACGTCCGAGCGTTCCTCGAATCGATTCGACGATGGGACGGGAATCTCCCATGTGGAACCTGGATCCCGCATACGGGTCTGCTCGTCGAGTTCGACCCTCGGATGCTCCGGCGCAAAGTATGAGCGTCGGCGATGTGTGAGCTTTGACAGAGCTGTGTAACTGAGAAATGCTGACGCTCATGGGGAACGTGGGGAGGAAGCGCTGGATCGTGCTGCTCGCAGCCACGGTCGCGCTCATCGTTGTCGCCGCCGTCACACCGCCGGCGGTCGGAATCATCATCGCGCTCATCGTGGCGCCGGCGACGATCGTCGTCGCGATCGTCGCCTTCGTGCGAGGCGGCATCAGGGTCGTCGGTCTCTCGACGCGGGGGCTGGCCGCCCTCGCATTCGGCATGGGATTGGTGCTCTTCGTCGGCGCCGCGGCAGCGGCCGGCAGCCGGCTCGACAGGCCGTCGACGCAGCAGGCAGCAGCATCCGCTCCGGCAACGACTGCCTCACAGACACCGGCTGCCCCGACGCCGACGCCGACCTCACTGTCGGACGAGGCGGTCGAGGCGGCGGGCCTCGCCACGGCCGGCGGTGCCAGCGTGGTCGTCTCGACCGCGTCGTCGGGATCGGCGCTCGACGTGCTCGCCACGCTGCCGGTGCAGGCGGCGACCTCGCTCAGCGGCTATTCCCGGGACGCCTTCGGGCCGGCGTGGGCCGACGTCGACAAGAACGGGTGCGACACGCGCAACGACATCCTCGCGCGGGATCTGACCGGCATCACGCGACCGGGCTCCTGCACGGTGACCGCGGGAACACTCACGTCGGCCTACTCCGGTGCGGTGGTGACGTTCACCCGCGGCGAGAAGACATCGCCCCTCGTGCAGATCGATCACGTGGTGTCGCTCGCCGACGCCTGGACCACGGGCGCGCAGACGCTCACGGCCGACCAGCGTCGCAGTCTCGCGAACGACCCTCTCAACCTGCAGGCCGTCGAGGGCGCTCTCAACGAAGCGAAGAGCAACCTGGATGCCGCGGGCTGGCTCCCGCCGCTCGCCGGCTACCGCTGCACGTTCGTCGCGCGGCAGATCGCCGTCAAGAACACCTACGGGCTCTGGGTGACGCCGGCGGAGAAGGCCGCGATGACGTCGGTGCTCGCCTCGTGCCCCGCGCAGCCGACCCCGGCATCGTCGTTCCAGGCGGCGGCCGTCGTCGCGCAGCCGGCACCGGCACAACCCGCTCCCGCTCCGGCCCCCGCCAAGCCCGCACCCGCCCAACCCGCACCCGCCCCGGCACCCGCGAAACCGGTCCCGGCGCCGGCGCAGCCCGCACCCGCCCAACCCGCACCCGCGCAACCGGACGTCGCCTACAAGAACTGCTCCGAGGTGCGCGCGGCCGGCAAAGCGCCGCTGTACCGCGGTCAGCCCGGGTACGCCGCGAAGCTCGACCGCGACGGCGACGGGATCGCCTGCGAGTGAGCGCCCCGCGCGCCTAGACTGGGGGCGAACCCCTGCCCGCGACATCCGGAGCTTCGCAATGCCCACCATCGTCGTCGACGTCATGCCCAAGGCCGAACTGCTCGACCCGCAGGGGAAGGCCGTCACCGGCGCGTTCGCGCGACTCGGCGTCGACGCCTTCAGCGGAGTGCGCATCGGCAAGCGCTTCGAGCTGACCGTCGAGGGCGAGGTGTCCGACGAGGTGCTCGCCGAGGCATCCCGTGTCGCCGCCGAGGTGCTGTCGAACTCCGTCATCGAGGACGTCGTCGGCATCGAGGTCGTCGAGTGACGGTACGCATCGGGGTCGTCACCTTCCCCGGCTCGCTCGACGACGTCGACGCACGCCGCGCGGTGCGCATCGCCGGTGCCGAGCCGGTCGCCCTGTGGCACGCGTCGCACGATCTCGACGGCGTCGACGCGCTGATCCTGCCCGGCGGCTTCAGCTACGGCGACTACCTGCGTGCCGGCGCCATCGCGGCCCTCGCGCCGATCATGCGGGACGTGAAGGATGCCGCGGCGAAGGGCATGCCCGTACTCGGCATCTGCAACGGCTTCCAGATGCTCGTCGAGGCGCACCTGCTGCCGGGCGGACTCATCCGCAACGCGCACCAGCAGTTCATCCGCCGCGACCAGCGCCTGCGCGTCGAGAACACGTCCACCGCGTGGACGAGCGACTTCGCCGACGGTCAGGAGATCGTCATCCCCCTGAAGAACGCGGACGGCGGCTACGTCGCCTCCGACGACGAGCTCGACCGTCTCGAGGGCGAGGGGCTCGTCGCGTTCCGCTACACCTGCGTGAACCCGAACGGGTCGCTGCGCGACATCGCCGGCCTCACCAACCCGGCGGGCAACGTCGTGGGCCTCATGCCGCACCCCGAGCACGCCGTCGAACCCGGCTTCGGTCCCTCGACCGCGGCCGCGATGCGCTCGGGCGTCGACGGTC
>NZ_LMPK01000002.1:153134-157395 GCF_001423825.1 Microbacterium sp. Leaf351 | reverse complement strand
CCGGCCCCGCCCCCTGCGACCGCATCGACATCGTCGTACCGCCGTACCAGAACCTCAACGCCGCCCTCGGGCAGCTGGCCGGGGTCGAGGTCGGACTCGTGCAGAGCCAGTCGATCGGCTACGAGGGCATCGCCGCACTGCTGCCCGCGGGCGTTCCGCTCGCGAACGCCGCGGGCGTGCACGAGACCTCCACCGCCGAGCTCGCCGTGGGTCTCGCGATCGCGTCGCTGCGGCGCCTCGACCAGTTCGCCCGCGACACCGCGACCGCCACCTGGAACCCGGTCTTCGGCACGAGCCTCGCCGACCGCCGTGTGCTCGTGCTCGGCTGGGGCGGCGTCGGGAAGGCGATCGGCGCGCGACTGATCCCGTTCGAGGTCGACCTCACCGCCGTCGCCTCGCGAGCCCGCGACGAGGACGGCGTCGCCGTGCACGGCTTCGCCGAGCTCGCCGACCTGCTGCCGCGCACCGAGGTGCTCATCCTCGCTCTTCCGGGCGGCGACAGCACGCGCCACATCATCGACGCCGCCGCGCTCGCCCTGCTCCCCGATGGCGCGCTCGTCGTGAACGTCGGCCGCGGGCCGCTCATCGACACCGACGCGCTCGTCGCGGAGACCGCGTCCGGGCGCCTGCGCGCCGCGCTCGATGTGACCGACCCCGAGCCGCTTCCCGCCGACCACCCGCTGTGGCGGTCGCCGGGTGTGCTCATCGCCCCTCACGTCGGCGGGGCGTCGAGCGCGATGCGCCCCCGCCTGGTGCGCGTGCTGCGCGATCAGATCACGCGCGCCGCACGCGGCGCCGCACCGATAAACATCGTCGTCGCCGGCTGATCGCGGCTACGAGTTGGGCGTGACCGGGGTGCGGGCGACCGGGTAGGCGTCGACCGTCACGGTGTCGTCGCGCGCCGTGAACCGCAGATCGGCGCCGTCGGGGAACGCCTGCTCGACGGCGGGCGTGAAGACGACCGGACGACCGTTCGAGGCGAGCGGGTTCGTGTCCGCACTCGTGCCGATACGCACATCGACCACGACCGGAAGGGTGCCGAGTGCGCAGCCGATGAGCGAGGCATCCGGATAGACATCGGGCTGCGGGATCACGGCGATGCACCGCATGTCTCCCGCGGGCGGAATCACCGTGTAGACGGACATCCCGAGGTACGACTCGTACGCCCGCGACGAGGTGGACGTGCCCGTGAACATGACTGCCGACGGCGCATCACCGGGGATGCGCTGCAGCACGGCGGCGTGCTGCGAGGTGACGACGTGGGTGACGAGAAGCGTCGTACCCGTCGACAGCCCGGCCACGACGACGAGGCTCGCGATCCACCAGATCGCGGTGACCCGATCGACGCGCGGGCGCATGCGACGCCACAGCGACACATCGGATGCCGCCCCATCCGCGTCGCGCTCACCCCCACCGCTCGCACGCGTTCCGGCACCGGGCCCCGGCACAGCGCCCGACTCGGTGGCCGGATCGTCCGCGGGGCGGACGACGGGCGGCTCGAGGACCGATCGTGTCCTGACGGTCGCCGCGGGGGCCGCGGCATCCGTCGCCCTGCGGCCCTCGAGCACGTCGAGGCGCGCGAGCGCGACGGGATCTCCCGCGATGTCGGCGTGGGGTCCGTACGCGCGCAGTCGCAGCGCGGCGAGCTCGGCGCGTTCGTCGCCGGTCACGGCGCGGGCCGTTCGTCGATGTCGCGACCATCCCACAGATCGTCGCAGGCGACGAATGTCGCCCCGTGCGCGGCGAGATAGGGGCCGGCACCCCGGTCGCCCGCGACGGTGGCCGCCACCGCGGCCCAGTGGTCGCGCCCGATCAGAACCGGGTGCGACGGGGCGCCCGCGACGGTCGCCTGCACGAGAGCGGATTCCGCGGCCTCCGCGGCGGCCCCGAGCACGCGCGCGACCGCGGCCGCCGGCAGCGTCGGGGTGTCGACGGGCACGATCACCGCGAGCTCCGCCCCGGTCGCGGCCGCGGCGTCCAGAGCCGAGCGCACGCTCGCCGACAGCCCGTCGTTCCAGTCGGGCACCAGCACGGCACGACCGGGGGCGGGGATGCGCCGGGCGACCTCCGCCGCGGCGGCGCCCACCGTCACGAGCACCGGGTCGCAGCCGGACGCGGCGAGAAGCGCCACCGCCCGGTCGAGCCAGGGCGTGCCGTCGGCATCGGCCGCGAGCGCCTTCGGCCCGCCGTAGCGGGTGCCCGCGCCCGCCGCGAGCACGATCCCGCAGGGTGCCCCCACGACCGGCAACGGCGTCACGTCCACCGCGCCAGCGTAGCCCGCCCGAAACACGCGAGGGCTAGCGTGGCGGCATGCTCGAGCTTGCGACCGACCTGCTGCCGCTGCTCGCGGCGGGCGAGCGCGTCGCGGTCGTGACGGTCGCGCACGTGGCGCGTTCGGCGCCGCGCGGCGCCGGCGCGGCGATGGCGATCACGTCCGACGCGCGGGCGATCGGCTCGATCTCCGGCGGCTGCGTCGAGGCGGATGCGGTCGCGCTCGCCCTCTCGTGCCTGGCGACCGGACGGGGTCAGACCGCGCGCTTCGGCTTCACCGACGAGCAGGCCTACGCCGCCGGTCTCGCCTGCGGCGGCTCGATCGAGGCTGTGGTCAGTGTGCTCGATCCCGCCGACACGGTCGTGCGCGACGCTCTCGAACGCGTCGCGGCGGGTCGCCGCGCGGCGGTCGGCATCGTTGCCGCGGGGCCCGACACCGGCCGCATCCTCCCCCTCGACGCCGGCGGCAGCGAGACGCGCCTCGGCGAGCATGACGGATGCCCCGTGCTCGCCGTCGTGCAGACGCCCCCGCCCGCGCTGTACCTGCTGGGTGCCGGCGAGCACGCCGCCGCGCTATGCCGGGTGGCCGCCGCCGCCGGCTTCGCAGTCACCGTGTGCGACGCGTGGGAGCTGCTGGCGACGCGCGAGAGGTTCCCCGCGGCAACCCGGATCGTCGTCGACCTGCCGCACGACTTCCTCGCGACGCTCGACCCCGTCGACCTCGACGACCGCACTGCGATCTGCGTGCTCACCCACGACGAGCGCCTCGACGTGCCCGCCCTCGAGGTCGCGCTGCGGCTTCCGGTCGGCTTCGTCGGGGCGATGGGCGCCCGCTCGACCGTCGCGCACCGTGCCACGCGGCTGCGCGAGGCGGGGCTCGGCGACGACGACCTCGCCCGGCTGCACTCGCCGCTCGGGCTCGACCTCGGCGGACGCACCCCCGAGGAGACCGCGCTCTCGGTGCTCGCCGAGATCGTCGCAGCACGCCACGGCGGATCCGCGGTGCCGCTGCGAGAGCGCCGGGGCGCCATCCACGCCCGCGCCGCCGCCGACACGATGCTTCCGACCGAGGCGGACGCCGCGGCATCCGCCTGTGCCCTGCCCGCCCTCGCGACCCTGGAGGCACACCGGTGAGCCTCACCCCGCCACTGCCCGCCGACGCGCTCGCTCCCGTCGACCTCGGCCATCTCGAGCACGCGATCACCCTCGCCCGCGCCGCCCGCGACCGCGGCGACCATCCGTTCGGGGCCGTCGTGGTCGCGCCCGACGGCACGGTCGTCGAGGGCCTGAACTCGGTCGTCACACAGGACGACCCGACCGGCCACGCCGAGACGAACCTCGTGCGCGCCGCCGCCGCGCGGCTCACGACCGAGGCGCTGCGGGGCGCCACGCTCTACACGAGCACCGAGCCGTGCGCGATGTGCACCGGCGCGATCTACTGGGCGGGGATCCCGCGCGTCGTCTATGCGCTCGGCGAGGACGAGCTGATCCGCATCGTGCAGGCGCAGGAGGGCATCCCGACGCTCGCGCTCCCCTGCCGCGAGGTGTTCGCCCGCGGCGGGCGCCCGATCGAGGTCATCGGACCGGTGCTGCTGCCCGAGGCGGCGGCCGTGCACGACGGCTTCTGGATCTGACCCGGGCCGAGAGCACCGTTCACGACCGGCGACGAGCGGATGCCGCGATCCCCCGCCGCGGCCGCAGCGTGACCGTGAACTCCAGCCGCACCGGACGGGTGACCGTGATGTCGAGCGCGCGGGTCAGCATGGCGACGATGAGGGTCGCCTCGATCCACGCGAACTGCTCGCCGATGCACCCGCGCGGCCCCGCACCGAACGGCACGAAGTCATAGCGCAGCCCGCCGGGCCGGCGCTCCCACCGATCGGGATCGAACACGGTCGGCTCGTCGTACCACCGCGCGCTGCGGTGGATGACCCAGGGCGACACCCCGACGACGTCGCCCGGCGACGCCTCGAATCCCCCGAACGCGATC
>NZ_LMPK01000002.1:151982-153111 GCF_001423825.1 Microbacterium sp. Leaf351 | reverse complement strand
CCCGCCGCGTGAACGGCAGCCGGCCGCGCGGGTCGAGCCACGAGGCATCCCCCGCCTCATCGACCTCGGCGCGGATGCGTTCGGCCAGGTCGGGGCGCGACGCGAGCTGCCAGAGGCAGAAGGCGATGGCGTTCGCGGTCGTCTCGTGACCGGCGACCATGAGGGTGATCACCTCGTCGGCGATCTCCGCATCGGTGAGCCGGTCGGCCCCGCCGCTCTCGGGGTCGCGTGCCGCCACGAGCGTCGACAGCGCGTCGCGCCCGTCGGCGCCGGACGCCCGCCGTTCGGCGACCAACCGGGTCACGAGGGCGAGCAGTCGCTCACGGGCCTCGACGATGCGACCCGACGTCACGACCTCGGCGCCCGCGCGCGCTCCGGGCCGCAGGCGCACGAACTCGGTCAGCGCTGTCTGCAGCGCCGTGCGCACCTCGTCGGCGTGGTCGTCGAGTCGCGCGCCGAGGATCGTGCGCCCCACGATGAGCAGGGTGAGTCGAGTCATCTCGGCGTGCAGATCGACGGATGCCGCGGCCAGCCGCTCGATGCTCGCCTGCACCTCCTCGACCATCACCGCGGTGTACGCGTCGAGCTGCGTGGGTGAGAACGCCGCCCCGACGAGCCGGCGCGCCCGCGCATGAGCCGCCCCCTCCGACGTCAGCAGACCCTGCCCGAGCAGCGCGCTCGTGGCCTGCACGCCCGGCCCCTTGTGCACGTCGCCCGCGTGGGTGACCAGGAGGGTGCGCACATCGTCGGGCTCGGTCAGCAGGAAGACCCGCCGCCGACCGCGCCCCATGCGGATGGTCTCGCGCCCGTCACGGGTGAGCCGGCGCAGCATCGCGCCCGGGTTGCGGGTGGGAAGCGCCAGGGCGCTCTGCGCGGCCACCTCGAGGATCGACCGCGGGCGCGCTCCGAGCACGGCGGGCGCGCTCATGCGCCGCACGCCCAGTCGACCTCGCCGCTGAGCGTGTGCCCGCTCTCGGTCACCGAGAGGTGCAGCGACCCGCCCGAGGCGGTCGTGGTGACCGGCACCGCCGGGAGGGCGAGCGGGTAGGTGACACCACCCTCGGTGATCGTGCCGGAGAGCGTGCCCGACCACGACCCGGGCCCGGTGTACCCGACGATGCGCACGCTC
>NZ_LMPK01000002.1:151672-151957 GCF_001423825.1 Microbacterium sp. Leaf351 | reverse complement strand
CCGCGCACGCGACATCGGTGTTCACGTGCCCCGCCACCGCGAGCGGCGATGTGATCGCGAGGGTGAGCGACCCCGCGCCACCCGACCCGGTGCCGACGGCGGTCGGCGAGGGGATCGGCGCGGCCGACGGGAGCGAGGACGACGGCGTACCGGTGGGCGCCGGCGACACAGCGGCACTCAGGTCGCTGCGCGACACCTGGCCGCAGCCGGCGAGCGCGAGCACGGCGGCGAGCGCGACGACGGCGAGGGGGGCGGATCGTCTCATGGCGGTCCCTTCGAGCGGGT
>NZ_LMPK01000002.1:145517-151637 GCF_001423825.1 Microbacterium sp. Leaf351 | reverse complement strand
GAAGGATGTCTGCACAGGAGGCCCCATGACGCCCACGGATGCCCCGCCCGACCGCCGCGAGCGCAACCGCCGCCGGGTCAGGGAGGCCCTGCGCACAGCCGCGCTCGAGCTCTTCAGCGAGAAGGGCTTCGCGGAGACGACCGTCACCGACATCACCGAGCGCGCCGACGTGTCGCGCCGCACGTTCTTCCGCTACTTCGAGAGCAAGGAGGACGTCATCGGCAACGATCTTCGCGACCTCCTCCCCCGCGTGCTGCGAGAGCTCGAGAGCCGTCCGCGTGACGAGCATCCGCTCGCGTCGATCCACGCGTCGGTGCTGTCGGTCGTCCCAGAGAAGGGGCCGCCGGCCCTGGTCTTCCGCATCGGCCGACGTGCCGAGCTGCTGCCGTTCGGGCGCCGACTGCTGCCCGTGCTGATGCAGTGGGAGCAGGGCATCGCCGCGACGCTCCTGGTGCGGTGGGGCGCGACGCCGGCTGCGGCATCCGAGGAGCTGCGCCTTCGCGCCACCGTCACCGCGTGCGCAGCGACCTCGGCCCTGCGGTGCGCGGCGCTCTACACCCGCATGACCCCGACGGGGCAGTTCACCGTCGACCCCGACATCGTCTCGGTGGTCACCCGCGCCCTCGACATCATCGCCGAGGGGTGCCCGCCTCCCGGCTGAGCGGATGCCGCGGCCTCCGACACGACCGCGAAACACGCGAGTGTTAGCGTCACCGACAACGCGTGTCCTATCTACCATGACCGCCCGGATCTGGGGGCGGATCCGTCGGCTCAGGGCGGGGACGGCGACGATTCCGTTCGTCCATCCACCCCAGGAGCCGCCCCCATGTCCACCGTCGTCGACAAATCCCAGGCAGGGCTCACCGCCCGCCAGTACCACGTCGGACTCGAGCCGGGCGAGGTCTCCTCGGTCGCGCTGCTGCCCGGTGACCCGTTCCGCGTCCCCCTCGTGGCGGAGTTCCTCACCGACGTGCGCGAGGTCGCGTGGCGCCGCGAGCACCGCACGATGACCGGCTGGTACAAGGAGCGCCTCATCACCGCGACCTCCACCGGCATGGGCTGCCCGTCGACCGCGATCGCCGTCGAGGAGCTCGCGCGCGTCGGGGTGCGCTCGTTCATCCGTGTGGGCAGCTCGGCGGGCCTGCAGCCCGGCATCGCCCCCGGTGACCTGCTCGTGAGCGAAGGCAGCTTCCGCAACGACGGCACCACCGACGCCTACCTCCCGAAGGGTTTCCCGGCGGTGCCCGATCTCGAGCTCACGACGACCCTGGCGCGCCACGCCAGCCGCATCGCGGAAGCCGCCGGAACGCGCTCGCACACCGGCATCAGCGTGAGCGACGACGCGTTCTACGCCGAGACGCCCGAATGGATCGGCGAGCTGAACCGCATGGGCATCCTGAACGTCGAGATGGAGGCATCCGCTCTCTACGTCGTCGCGCGTCTGCGGGGGCTGCGCGCCGGCATGGTGTGCGCGTGCTCGAGCAACCTCGTCGAGGGCGCGTCGCTGTACGACGAGTCGAACGCGGCCCTCAAGGACGGCTGGATGCGTTCGATCGAAGCCGCCCTCGACACCGCGGTGGAGCTTCAGCTGTGACCGCGCGTCGCGTGCTCGAGGGCGCCTACGTCGCCACGGTGGATGCCGCGGGCACCGAGCACCGCGCCGGGCACGTGGTCGTCGACGGCGACCTGATCGTCGCGGTGGGCGACGGCCCCGCCCCCGCCGAGCTGCGGGACGGCGCCGAGATCATCGACGCGCGCGGCACCCTCGTCACCCCGGGACTCGTCAACACCCACCACCACCTCTACCAGTGGCTCACGCGCGGCTACGCGCAGGATGCGATCCTGTTCGACTGGCTGACGGCGCTCTACCCGCTGTGGGCGCGCATCGACGCCGACCTCGTCGAGGCGGGCGCCGCCGGCGCCATGGCGGTGCTCGCCCGCTCCGGCTGCACCACGGTCGGCGATCACCACTACGTGTTCCCGCAGGGATCCGGCGACATCGTGGGCGGGCTCGTGGCCGCGGCATCCCGCATCGGCGTGCGTCTGCACGCGACGCGGGGGTCGATGGACCTCGGCGCCTCGCAGGGAGGACTGCCGCCCGACTTCGCGGTCGAGACGACGGATGCCGCGCTCGCGGCGTCGCAGCAGGCGGTCGAGCGGTGGCACGACGCGTCCTTCTCGTCGACGGTGCGCATCGCGATCGCGCCCTGCTCGCCGTTCTCGGTGACCGCCGATCTGCTGCGCGAGGCCGCCGTGCTCGCGCGCGCGCTCGACGTACGGCTGCACACGCACGCGTCGGAGACGGTCGAGGAGGACGCCTTCTGCCAGGAGCGGTTCGGCATGAGCCCGACCGACTACCTCGACAGCCTCGGCTGGCTCGGCGACGACGTGTGGATGGCGCACGCCGTGCACCTCGACGCCCCCTCGATCGCACGGTACGCGGCCACCGGCACCGGCGTCGCGCACTGCCCGTCGTCGAACGCGCGGCTCGCCGCCGGCATCGCGCCCGTGCACGACATGCTGCACGCCGGGGTTCCGGTCGGGCTCGGCGTCGACGGCTCGGCGTCGAACGAATCGGGCCAGCTCGGCATCGAGATCCGCGAGGCCGTGCTCATGAACCGGCTGCGTACCGGCTCCGACTCGTTCTCGGTGCGCGACGGCCTGCGCATCGCGACCATCGGCGGCGCCCGCGTGCTCGGACGCGACGCCGAGCTGGGCTCGCTCGAGCCCGGCAAGCTCGCCGACATCGCGGTGTGGCGCATCGACGGGGTGGAGCACGCGGGCATCCTCGACCCGGTGGCCGCCCTCGGGCTCGGCGCGCTCCCGCCCCTCGCCCGCCTGTGGGTCGGCGGACGCGACGTCGTCGTCGACGGCGCCCTGGCGACCGCCGAGGAGCCCGTGCTCGCCGAGGCCGTCGCCCGCGCCTCGGCGGACCTCGCCGCCCGGGCGTAGGGCGCGCTGGGGCGCACCGCCCGGGCCCGCGAAACACCCGCGAAACCGCGGTTTGGTTTGCTGGGTCACGGAGGAATGTTGTGGACATCAACACGGTCGAGAGCTATCGGCTCGCGCGCACCCGCGGCGACCTCGCCCTCGCGCCGGGCGAGGTGATCTTCGCGGGCGGCACGTGGCTGATGAGCGAACCGCAGCCCGAGACATCCGGGTTCGTCGATATCACCGCGATGGACTGGCCCTTCCTCGAGATCTCCGCCGACGGCCTGCGCATCGGCGCGACCTGCCCGATCGCCCACCTCGTCGCGTGGGCCGAGGGACGGGGCAGCGAGCCCGTGCCCGCCGACTGGACGGCCGCGCACCTCGCCGCCGACGGCGCACACGCGCTGCTCGCGTCGTTCAAGATCTGGAACTCCGCGACCGTCGGCGGCAACGTCTGCCGCTCGTTCGCCGCGGCCGGCATGGTGTCGTTCGCTGTCGCCCTCGACGCCGTCGCGTGGGTGTGGCGCCCCGACGGCACCGACCTGCGACTGCCCGTGAGCGAGCTCGTCACGGGCAACGGCGAGAACACCCTCGCGGCCGGCGAGGTGCTGCGGGCGATCGAGATCCCCGCGTACGCCCTGCGCTCCCGGGCGCGCCTGCAGAAGATCGCGCTCGCCGAGCTCGGGCGCTCGGGTGCCGTCGTGACCGGCCGCGTCGACCCCGACGGCGCGAGCGTCTTCGCGATCACGGCGGCGACGCTGCATCCGGTCGTGCGACGGTTCCCGTCACTGCCGGATGCCGCGGCCCTCGCCGCCGCGGTCGAATCGGCGCCGTCGTACTACACCGACCCGCTCGGGCCGGCCGACTGGCGCCGCGGCGTGAGCCGTGCGCTCGCGGAGCGCATCCGCATCGAGCTGGAGGCGGGCGCATGAGGTTCACCGTCGACGGCACCCCGCGCGACGCCGAGCCGCGGGCGGGACAGTGCCTGCGCACGCTGCTGCGGGAGACCGGCGCGACGAGCGTAAAGAAGGGATGCGACGCCGGCGACTGCGGCGCCTGCTCCGTGCTCGTCGACGGCACGCCTGTGCACTCGTGCATCACCCCGGCGCACCGCGCCCAGGGGCGGGAGGTCACGACGGCGGCGGGGCTCGCGCCCGGCGACGAGCTGCATCCGGTGCAGGAGGCGCTCGTCGAGCACTTCGGATTCCAGTGCGGGTTCTGCACGCCCGGCATGAGCGTGACCGCGTCGACCTTCGACGCCGACGACGTCGACGACCTCGACCGGCGCCTCAAGGGCAACCTGTGCCGCTGCACCGGGTACCGGCCGATCCGCGAGGCCGTCCACGAGGCGGTGCTCGGCCCGGTGCGGGAGACCGGGGCCGGCTACGCGGGCGGCGGTGCGGCCCCGGGCGCCGACACGTCCCCCGCCCCGACAGCGGGGGCGGACGGCGTCGGCCGCTCGGTGCGCCCCGCGCCCGCCCGGCGCGTGGTGCAGGGTCTCGAACCGTACACGTTCGACGAGCCTGTGCCCGGATCGCTCGTGCTGCGCGTGATCGGCTCGCCGCACGCGCACGCGCGCATCCGCTCGATCGACACCGCCGCCGCCCGCGCGGTGCCCGGGGTCGTGGCCGTCTTCACGCACGAGGACGCGCCCGCCGTGCACTACTCGACGGGCCGTCACGAGCACCGCACCGACGACCCCGACGACACGCTGCTGCTCGACACCGTCGTGCGGCACGTCGGGCAGCGGGTCGCGGCGGTCGTCGCCGAGACCGCCGGCGCCGCCGAGGCGGCCTGCCGTCTCATCGAGGTCGACTACGAGGTGCTCCCCGCGGTGCTCGACCCGGAGGCGGCCCGCGCACCCGGCGCCCCGCTGCTGCACGCCGACCGCACCCCCGCCGACCGGGTCGCCGAACCCCACCGCAACGTCATCGCGTCGCTGCACGAGGGGCACGGCGGCGACATCGACGCGGCCCTCGCAGAGAGCGCCGTCACCGTGTCGGGCACGTGGCGCACGCAGCGCGTCTCGCACGCGCAGCTCGAGACCCACGGCTGCGTCGGCTGGCTCGACGACGACGGCCGCCTCGTCATCCGCTCGTCCACACAGGTGCCGTTCCTCACGCGCGACGAGATCGCGCACATCTTCGACCTCGACCCCGACCGGGTGCGCGTGCACACGGCGCGTGTGGGCGGCGGCTTCGGCGGCAAGCAGGAGATCTTCGCCGAGGACCTCGTCGCGCTCGCCGTGCTGCGCACCGGCCGCCCGGTCGCCTACGAGTTCAGCCGCGCCGAGGAGTTCCAGCGCACGTCGGTGCGGCATCCGATGCGGGTGGCGGTGACCCTCGGGGCGGATGCCGCAGGCACCCTCACCGCGATGAAGATCGACCTGCTGAGCGACACCGGCGCCTACGGCAACCACGCCATCGGGGTGATGTTCCACTCGCTCGCCGAGTCGACCACGATCTACCGCGCCCCGGTGCGTCGCCTCGACGCCGAGGTCGTCTACACGAACAACGTGCCCTCGGGGGCGTTCCGCGGCTACGGCCTCGGGCAGGTCGTGCTCGCGGTGGAGTCCGCGATGGACATGCTCGCCGAACGTCTCGACATCGACCCGTTCGACCTGCGGCGCCGCAACGCCGTCGTCGAGGGCGACAACCTGCACCCCGACCAGGACGAGTACGAATCCGACCTCGTCTGGGGCAGCTACGGCCTCGACCAGTGCCTCGACCTCGCCCAGGGCGCCCTCGAGCGCGGCAACGGCGTCGACGCTCCCGACGGCTGGCTCGTCGGCGAGGGGATGGCCGCGGCGATGATCGCCACGATGGCCCCGCGCGGACACATCGCCCACACCACGGCGACGCTCCGGCCCGACGGCACCTACGTGCTGCGCGCCGGCACGGTGGAGTTCGGCAACGGCACCCACACGGTGCTGCGGCAGATCGCGGCATCCGTCTTCGATGTCGGCTTCGACCGCCTCGAGGCCCGCTTCGCCGACACCGACGAGGTGCGGCACGACACCGGCGCGTTCGCGTCGGCGGGCATCACCGTGACCGGCAAGGCGCTGCATGCCGCATGCCTGACGCTGCGTGATCGAATGCGGCTCACTGCCGCCGCGCTCACAGGCACCGACGAGTCGGCGGCCGTGGTGACCGGCGACGGGGTGCGCACCCCTGCGCGGATCGTCGGCTT
>NZ_LMPK01000002.1:144866-145442 GCF_001423825.1 Microbacterium sp. Leaf351 | reverse complement strand
CCCGGCGCAGTGCCGCGGCCAGATCGAGGGCGGCGTCGCCCAGGGGGTCGGCAGCGCGCTCTACGAGGAGGTCATGATCGGCGACGACGGCCGGGTGATCAACCCGGTCTTCCGCACCTACCGCGTGCCGCAGTCCGCCGACGTGCCCGACACCGAGGTGCTGTTCGCGTCGACGAACGACGACCTCGGCCCCTTCGGCGCCAAGTCGATGAGCGAGTCGCCCTACAACCCCGTGTCGGCGGCGATCGGCAACGCGATCAGCCGCGCGATCGGGGTGCGCGTGTTCGAGCAGCCGTTCTCGCGCGACCGCGTGTGGCGGGCCCTGCAGGCCGGTGACGCGGGCAGCCGGTGACGCTCAGTCGGTCGCGGCGGAGTGCGGCGGCCGCTGCTTGACGATCAGCAGCCGGAACGGTGCGCCGTCAGCCGACCACGTGCGGTGGGCGACGCCGCCGGCGTAGTACGACGAGTCGCCCACGCCGAGCTCGGTCACCTCGCCGTCGAGGTCGAGGCACACACGTCCGTCGAGCACGTAGGAGAACTCGTCCTCCGCGTGGGCGAAGTAGTCGCCGGGAGCGG
>NZ_LMPK01000002.1:141663-144828 GCF_001423825.1 Microbacterium sp. Leaf351 | reverse complement strand
CCTCGGTCGCCGGCACGTCGGCAGTCGGCGCCTCGGCCGCGGCGATCAGCTCGAGCGGGCTCGTGCCGAGCGCCACCGCGATGCGGCGCAGTGATCCGAGGCTCGGTTGGGCGAGTCCGCGCTCCAGCTGGCTGAGGAACGGATGCGACAGCTCGGTCGCGGTCGCGAGCTGCACGAGGGTGAGCCCGCGGGCCTTGCGCAGTCCGCGCACGTGCGCGCCGAGCAGTCCCGCCGCAAGCAGATCGGATGCCGCGGCACCCCCGACGATCGCGGGTTCGGCGCTCACGCGCTACACGCCCCGCTGGCCCTGCATGCCCATCCTGGCCAGCACCACGTTCTCGATGATCTGGATGACGTTGTAGAGCACGAGCGCGACGGCGGTGACCCCGGCGATCGACGCCCAGACGGCGTTGTACTGCGCCTGCGACAGGTAGCCGCCGATGCTGCCGCCGACACCGCCGCCGACCGCCAGCCATTCGGCGAGCAGTGCGCCCGTGATGGCGCCGGGCACGGAGATGCGCACGGCCGCGAAGAACGCCGGGAGCGACGAGGGCATCGCGACCTTCATGAGGCGCGCGAACGAGCCGCCGCCGTAGACGGTGACGAGGTCGTTCATCTGCGGTGCGGCGGATTTCAGGCCGAACGAGATGTTCACGAGCGCCGGGAAGAGCACCACGATGCCGCCGATCACCGCGATCGACCAGACCTCGCGACCGAAGATGAGGATGATCACGGGTGCCATGGCGACCAGCGGCACCGACCTCAGCAGCATGGCGATCGGCATGAGCGCGTGCTCGGCGCCCTTGCTCAGCTGGAAGATCATGGCACCGACGAGGGCGACGAGGAGGCCCGCGATGAAGCCGACGACCGAGTGGGCGAGGGTCTCGCCGATGGTCGCGAAGATCTTGTCGCGGTTGGTCGCCGCGGCGGGAACCACGAACAGGTAGTTCCAGACGTCGAGCGGGCCCTTCGCGACGAACTTGGAGACGTTCAGCAGCGACAGGGCGCCGGCCCACAGCACGATGACCGCGACGATGGTGCCGACGAAGTTCACGACGCTCCACAGCAGCGCGCGCAGCACGCTGCGCCGCGCCTGGGCGCGCAGGGTACGGGTGAGGTCGGTGGCGGACTCGGATGCCGCGACGGCCGTCGTCATGAGCGCCCCTTCGACCAGGGCGCGATCGCCCGCGAGATGAACCCGACGAGCACGTAGCCGAGCATCGCCACGAGACCGCTCAGCAGCGCGATCGCCCACACCTGGGGCGCATTGAGCTGCTGCTGCGCGATGACCATGATCACACCGACGCCCACTTCGACCTTGCCGAAGAACTCACCGAGCACGGCGCCGAGGAACGCGGCCGGAACGGCGATCTGCAGGGCGTTGAGGATTGCGGGAAGGGCGGCGATGAGACGCACCTTCACCAGCTGCGTGAACTTCGACCCACCGTAGACCGTGACCACGTCGAGGCTCGACTTGTCGGCCGACTTGAGGCCGAGCAGCGCTCCGACGACGGTCGTGAAGAAGACCGAGAGGGCGGCGAGGAAGATCGCGGTGCCCGAGGGCTGCCCGATCGGCGGGGCGCCGATGAGCACCACGGCGATCTGGCCGAGCGCGACGATCGGAACGCAGTAGGTGAGGATCGCCAGCTGCATCGCGACCGACTCGAGGCGCGGGACGACGAGCACGACGGCCGCGAGGAGCAGCGCGAGCACGTTGCCCCAGAGGTATCCGATGCCCGCTTCCGCGAGGGTCACGGCGAAGTTCTTCGCGTAGAAGTCCCACCCGGTCTGCGCGATAGTGACGACGACCTCGAGCGGCGTCGGGATCGGCCGCAGGCCGGTCGGGGTGACCCAGGCGAGCCCGACGATCCACCACACGATCACGAGGGCGACGCCCCCGATGAGCCCCGTCATCCACGGCGGGAGACGGACGTCCTCGAACGTGACGCCGCGGCCCTTCGTCGGGGAGTCAGTGGTCATCGGTGGCTGCGCCTCCCNCGGGGGTGCGCGGGCGGGGGAGGTCGATCGTCATGACCTCCTTGATGCGTCCGGGCCGCGGGCTCATGACCGCGACCTGGTCGGAGAGGAAGATCGCCTCGGAGATGCCGTGCGTCACGAGCAGGGTCGTCGCGGGCTTCTCGGTCCAGATGCGCAGCAGCTCGAGGTTCAGGCGCTGCCGGGTCATGTCGTCGAGCGCGCCGAACGGCTCGTCGAACAGCAGCACCTGCGGCTTGAGGATGAGGGAGCGGGCGATCGAGACGCGCTGGCGCATGCCGCCCGACAGCTGCGCGGGCTTGGCCTTCTCGAAGCCCTTGAGACCGACGAGCTCGATCATCTCGGTGACGTAGTCGTTGTCGACCTTCTGTCCCGCGATCTCGAACGGAAGGCGGATGTTCGACAGCACGCTGCGCCACGGCATGAGGGCCGAGTCCTGGAAGGCGATGCCGAGCTTGTGGTCGCGGCGGAGCTCCTTGGGGCTCTTGCCGTCGACGCGAGTGGTTCCGCTGGTGGGCTGCTCGAGCCCCGCCAGGATGCGCAAGATCGTCGACTTGCCGCATCCTGACGGGCCGAGCAGCGACAGGAACGTGCCCTGTGCGGTGTGGAGGTTGGCGTCCTGCAGCGCGACCACGTTCTTGCGGCCGGTCGTGAAGACCTTGTTCAGTGCGGTGATCTGAAGGCCGGTGCCCAGGTTGTCCTGGGCACCGGTCACGACAGCGGGCTGCGTCACGACGCTCTTCTCCGTGTGGTGGTGCTGATTACTTGGCGTACTTCACGAGGCCGGGGTTCTCCTGGTAGACCTCGGTGAGCAGCGACATGTCGAACAGGTCGGAGGCCTTCAGGGTGATGCCGGCGCCCGAGAGCGACTTGATGGTTGCATCCTGCAGGGTCTGCGAGATGGTGAACAGGCCGTTCTGCGCGGTCTCGTCGGAGACGACGAGCTTCTGCGCCTGCTCGGTCGCACCGGCGATCGAGTTGGTCAGGTCGAGTCCGAGGTCCTTGCCGTAGGTGTTGACGGCGAGCTCGGCGCCGGCCTGCGGGTTGTTGACCGCGTCGGACCAGCCCTGGATCTCCGCCTTCAGGAACGCCTTCAGCTTGTCGCGGTTCTTCGCGATCTGGTCGTCGGTCGTCGTGATGGTCTCGGCGACGAACGGCAGGCCGTTGTCG
>NZ_LMPK01000002.1:138823-141658 GCF_001423825.1 Microbacterium sp. Leaf351 | reverse complement strand
AGGCGATGTAGCCGTCGATCTCACCGGAGAGCAGCGGCGCCGGGTCGTACTGCACGGGCACGACGGTCAGGTCGCTCTCGCTCATGCCGTTGGCTGCGAGGAACGCGTCGAACAGTGCCTTGTTCGAGTCCTGCACGCCGATCTTCTTGCCCTTGAGGTCCGAGGGCTTGGTGATGTTGCCCTTGTCGGCCAGCGAGAGCACCGTGAACGGGTTCTTCTGGTAGGTCGTGCCGATGATCTTCAGCGGCGCGCCCTCCGAGGCGACGACCGAACCGATCGAGACGGCGTCGGAGAGGGCCACATCGGCCTTGCCCGAGAGCAGCTCGCTCGCACCGGTCGAGGGGCCGGGGGTCATGTTGACCTTCGAGAAGCCGGCGGCGGTGAAGTAGCCGTTCGCGTCGGCGAGGAACTCGCCCGAGAACTCCTCGTTCTTGATCCACGACAGCTGCAGGTTCAGCTCGCCGTAGGTGCCGGGGGCGACCGAGGCGGCGCCGGTCGACGTGGGGGCCGTCGTGCTCGACGAGCTCGACGAGCAGGCGGACAGGGCGACGGCCGACACGGCGACCGCCGCAAGGGCGACCGCCGCGCGCAGCGCGCGCTTCGAGGTGCGGATGTTCATATGCTGTGTCTCCAGATGCTGAGTGCGTCGGGTCGGGACTCGTCTCTCACGTACCCGCCGGGTGCTCTGGGAACGACGAGGCAGCGGCGCAAGGGGCGACTCACTCGACGCTAGGCGATGGAGATTTCATCAACATCCGCTCGAATGTTTCCGCGGCGTTACGCGTCGCTTCGAACCGGAGTCGGTGATCAGTGGCGCTCGTGGCCGAGGAGCACCACTGATTCTGCCAGCGCCCGGATGCCCGCGGCGACGTCGGCGGCGCTGACCGCCTCATCGGGATGGTGGCTGATGCCGTCGGGGTTGCGGAGGAACAGCATTCCGACGTCGGTGATCGCCCCGATCGTCATCGCATCGTGACCTGCCCGCGAGAAGATCGTCGCCGGATCGGATGCCCCGGGGGCGCCGGTCGCGCCGATGCCCTCGCGCACGACGTCCTGCAGCAGCGGCGCGCACATGACCGCGGCGGCGTTGTGCACCTCGCGTGAGCGCCATCGCAGGCCGCGGCGACCCATGATGCCGTCGAGCTCGCGGGAGATCTCGTCGAACACGCGGTCGCGTTCGCCGTCGAACTCGCCGCGCAGGTCAAGGGAGAAGTGGGTCTCGCCGGGGACGATGTTGACCGCCCCGGGGAAGGCCTCGAACTGGCCGACCGTGCCGATGATGTGATGCTCGGTGCGGCAGATGCGCTCGATAGCGAGCGCCGCCTCGCTCGCACCGAGCAGGGCGTCACGGCGCATGTCATAGGGAGTTCCGCCCGCGTGCCGGGCCTCGCCCTCGACGACGAGCTGGAAGCGGCGAGCCGACGCGATCGACGACACCACGGCGAGGGCCTCCCCCCGCCGGTCGAGTTCCGGGCCTTGCTCGATGTGCGCCTCGAGGTAGCCCACGAGGCTGTCGGGGCGTCGCGCGGCCTCACCGATGCGTCCGGGGTCGAGTCCGAACTCGAGGAAGGCCTGGCGCAGAGTGGTGCCCGCGGCATCCGTCAGCGCCCACCAGTCGTCGTTCCACAGTCCCGCGACCGCCGACGACCCGAGGAGCGCCTTGCCGAAGCGGGTGCCCTCCTCGTCGCTGAAGGCGACGACCTCGATCGCGAACGGGAACGGCGAGCGCCATGCACTGTCGCTGTCGCCCGCGGGCACGCGCAGCAGACGCACGATCTCGAGGCCCATGAGCACGCCCACGATGCCGTCGTAGCGCCCCGCGTCGGGCACGGTGTCGAGATGCGAGCCGATGAGGAGCGCGGGAGCGTCGGAGATCACCGCGCCCGACGGATCGAGCACATCCAGGCGGCCGAGCTGGTTGCCCGCGGCATCCTGTCGGGTGCGCATGCCGAGCTCGCGCATCCACTCCGCGGCGAGACGGTTCACTCGGGCGTGCTCCGCCGACAGGTAGACGCGCTCGATGCCCTGGTCGGCGGCGCTGACCCGGGCGAGCTCGTCGCAGCGGTTCATGACGCGCCTCGCCGCGGCCGCGATGCGGTCGGGCGAGCCGAGGGACGGCAGCGTCACGCGGGCGCCCCCGCGAACACGTCGCGCGCCGCCTCGACACCGCCGCCCACGGGCACGGCCGCGCCGAAGCGCCGCAGCACGCTCTCGAGCGCCGCGAGGGTGGTGAGCACGGCGTCCTTGCGGGCGTTGTAGCCCATCGTGCCGATGCGCCACACGCGACCGTGCAGCGGACCGAACGACGTGCCGATCTCGATGCCGAAGTCGTCGAGCAGCGCGGCGCGGGCGACGTCTCCCGGAACCCCCTCGGGGATCTCCACCGCGACCACGTTCGCCATCTTGTGGGCGACGTCGCCGAAGACCGTCAGCCCCAGCGCCTCGACGCCGGCGAGCATGGCGTCACCCGCGAGCCGGTGGCGCGCGATGACCGCGTCGCGGCCCTCGCCCAGCAGCACGCGCGCGCACTCGCGGGCGGCGTAGAGCATGCTCGTCGCCTCGGTGTGGTGGTTGAGCCGGCGCGGACCCCAGTAGTCGAGGATCATGCCGAGATCGAAGTAGTTCGAGCGCACGAAATCGGATGCCGCGGCATCCCCCTCCTCGCGGATGCCGGCCTCCACGCGGCTGCGCGAGCGGACCACCTCGACCGCGCGGGGCGACAGCGTGATCGGCGCCGACCCGGACGGACCGCCGAGGCACTTCTGCAGGCCGGCGGTGGCGGCATCCAGCCCCCAGGCATCGGCCTCGAACGGGTTGCCGCCGAGCGACGCGGTC
>NZ_LMPK01000002.1:131474-138758 GCF_001423825.1 Microbacterium sp. Leaf351 | reverse complement strand
GAACACCTGGCCCCAGGCGGTCTCGATCGTGTGCACCTCCGCGAGCGCACGCTCGGCGATCTCGGCGAGCAGGTGCCCGAACCGCCCGAACACGGGCACGAGCACCCGGTCGCCCGGGCGCACGAGCGAGACGATCGCCGCCTCGATGCCGGCACGCGAGGTGCCGTCTATGAGCAGGGTCGCCTCGTTGCCTGTCGCCCAGACCTCGCGGTAGAGCTGTTGGGTCTCGGCCATCGCCTGCGTCATGAACGGGTCGTACTGCCCGACGAGCGGCGCCGACATGGCCCGCAGCACGCTCGGGTACGCCGAGATGGGGCCGGGCCCCATCAGCAGGCGCGCGGGCGGGTCGATCGGGCCGGGGAGTGTCACGGGAGGTCCTTTCGGAGGGCGAGGCCGGCGGCGAGACGACGCGCGAAGCGCACCAGCGCGACATCCGTGCCCGGCCGGGAGACGAAGCAGACGCCGACGGGGGCGGGTCCGAGCTGCGAGGGCACGGTGAGCAGCGGCACCGAGATCGCGGGCGCGCCGCCGACGGCGGCGGGGGCGGTCATGCGCAGGGTCGCCTGGCGCACCGCGTCGACGCGGTCGCCGTCGGAGGTGCGCATGGGCGCGGGGCCGGGCACGGTCGGCAGCACCAGCACGGCGTCGCGTACCAGACTCTGCACGTGGTCGCGGAGCGGCTCGAGGGCGGCGCGTGCCGCGGTCTCGTCGTCGCGGGTGACGGATGCCGCGATGCGGAACCGTTCGGCGACGGCGGCGCCCAGCGCGGTCGGGTGCGCGCGCACCCACTCGGCGTTGTTGCGCCAGGCCTCGGCGCCCTGCACGGTGCGGAACGCGGCCAGGTAGTCGTCGAGGGATCCGACGCTGACCCGGCGAAGGCTCGGCGCGTCATCGAGGCCGGCGATGCGGGCGAGCAGCGCCTCGAAGGCCGCACGGGTCTCGGGCTCGGCGGCCTCGACGATCTCGTCGGGCACGAGCAGGCGGGCGGGCAGATCGGCGCCCGACTCGCCGAAGACGCTCTCGGTCGAGGTCGACCCGTCGTAGCTCAGCGACCAGTCGACGACCCGCTGCAGGGTGTCGCCGTCGCGGGTGAGCCAGCCGATCGTGTCGAACGACTGGGCGAGGGGCAGCAGCCCCTGGCGCGGCACGAGACCGTGGGTCGTGCGCAGTCCCCAGAGCCCCTGGTAGGAGGCGGGAACACGGATGGAGCCGGCCGTGTCGGTCGCGAGCCCCACCGACGCCTGCCCGGTGGCGACGGCCGTCGCCGGGCCGCTCGACGACCCGCCGGGCAGGGCACCAGCGAGGGCGCCGTTGGGCGGGGTGCCGTAATGGGCGTTGTCGCCGGCGATCGAATAGGCGAACTCGTCGGTGCGGGCGATTCCCCGCAGCGACGCCCCGCCGCGCAGCAGCTCCGACACGGCGGCGGCGTTCGCCGTCTCGGGGCGGGCCGTCTCGAGGAAGGTCGGGTTGCCGGCACCGATGCGATAGCCCTTGATGGCGAAGAGGTCCTTGACGGCGACGGTGAGACCGTCGAGCGGCCCCTCCCATGCGCCCTGCAGCAGCGGGTCGCCGACCGAGCGCCACACCGACCGGTCGAGCGCCTGCGCGCGCGGGGTGACATGGGCCGCGGTGATCATCCAGCGGCCGTCGAGGCGCTCCCAGATCTGCGTCTGCAGGCCGGTGCCGCCGCCGCGGTAGCGCGAGATCGACACGAGCAGCGCGACATCCGGCGCCAGCTCTCGGTACTCGATGCGCTCGATCTCGCGCGGCGGCACCCCGCCCCGCACCCCGCGGAACGCGCTGATCGCGTCGTGACCGACGAGCAGGCCCGCCGCGTCGCCGCGGAGGGTGCCGGGTCCGGGGGCGAACAGCTCGTCGAGCACGGCGAGATCGTTGTCGAGGATCGCCCGCTCGTACCGGTCGAACGCGGTGAAGAGGGCATCGGGGATGTCGCGGCTCACGGCACCCCCGGGGCATCCGTGGTCGTGGCCTGTGCCGCGCCCGCGACCCTGGCCGCGGCGCGCGCGACCCTCGCCGTGAGAACAGGCGAACTCTCGTGCACAGGACGCTTCGTCACGTGTGGTCCTGTTCCGGCGCGTTCTCCTGCGGTCCAGCCGCGGCAGCCGCGGCGGGCGCCGCAGGCACCGCCGGTACCGCGGCGAAGTCCGCCACTCGGATGCGCGCGTGCACGCCGGTGACGATGTCGACGACCTGAGAGATGTCGAAGTCCGTCGCCGCCGACAGGTAGGCATAGGCGAGGTGCTCGGACATGCCCCAGCGCGCCTGGATGAGCGCGAGCGCCGCCCGCACGCAGGCGCGCATCGCCTCATTGAGGTCGCGGTCGAGGCCTGTCGGCACGAGGTAGTCGGCGGTCTCGACGAGCGGGCCGAGCACGTCGCCGAAGGCGGCGAGCGCCTCGGCGCGCGGCACGACGTCGAAGCGCAGCGTCGCCCGCAGCGACGCCTCGAGCGCGGTGAGCGCGACCTCGCCGTCGCCCTGAGCGAAGTGCGGGTCTCCGACGTAGGCGAGGGCGCCGTCGACCTGCACGGGCAGGTAGAGCACCGAGCCCTCGGTGAGCAGCTTGATGTCGATGTTGCCGCCGAAGTTCGAGGGCGGCACCGAGTGGGGGCGCTCGTCGCTGTCGGGCGCGACGCCCATGGTGCCGAGGAACGGCGCGAGCGGGAACTCCACCACGCGCGGACCGCCGTCGGTGAGCGGGAGGGTGCCGACGAGGCATCCGTCGCGGTCCTCCACCGGGGTGAAGACGCTCATCGTGCCCTCGCCGCGCGGCAGCTCGCCGGGAAGCGCGCCCTTGCCGTGCCGGTTCGAGATGACCCCGTACGGCACCCGCGGCTGCAGGGCGACGACGGTGATCTTCAGCAGGTCGCCGCGGCGGGCGCCGTCGATGCGCACGGGCCCGGTGACGACGTGGGGTCCGTCGACGGCGGGGTCGCGCGAGAGCGCCGCGGCGATCGCGACGGCGTCGTCGAGCACGGATGCCGCGACCACCCCGTGACCGGTGAAGTAGCCGAGCGGGTCCTTGCCCTGGTCCTCGAGGATGCCCTCGTGGCTGACCGTGTCGATCGTCACCGTGGTGCCCGCGGGAACGGTGAGCACGGGCGCGTCGGCGCGCGAGGGCAGGCGCCCCCACGTGACCGTCTCGAGGCTCGCCGGCAGGTAGACGTCGGCCGGGATGGGTCCGGTGTGGGGCTGGAGGATCTCGAACGTCATCGTTCCGCTCCCGTGGGTCGCAGGGTGTGCAGGATCTCGGCGCCGGCTCGCACGCCGACCCCCTCGCCGAGGCGGAAGACCTCGTGCCCGGCGAGATAGGTGCGCTCGACGCGGCCCGTCAGGGTCTGGCCGTGCCACGGCGAGAGCTTGTTGCGGTACTCAAGCTCGGCCGCGTCGACCGTCCAGGCGCGATCGGGCGCGAAGACGGCGAGGTGCGCGGGGGCGCCGACGGCGATCTCGCCGAGGCCGGGCTGGCCGGCGATGCGCGCGGGGCCCTCGGTCATGAGCGGGAGCACGCGCTCGAGGGGGATGCCGCGTCCCGCCGCCGCGGTCCAGATCGCCGCGAGCCCGGTCTGCAGCCCCGCGATCCCGCCCCAGGCGAGGCCGAAGTCGCCGCCGCCCTGCTCCTTGAGCTCGCGGGTCGAGGGCGAGTGGTCGCTGACGATCGCGTCGATCGTGCCGTCGAGCACGCCCACCCACAGGAGGTCCTGGTTGGCGCGGTCGCGGATCGGCGGGCAGCACTTGAAGGCGCCCGCACCGTCTGGCACATCCTCGGCGGCGAGGGTCAGGTAGTGGGGGCAGGTCTCGACGGTGAGGCGCACACCGTCCGCCTTCGCGGCGCGCACCGCGTCGAGGGCGCCGCCGTCGGAGACGTGCACGATGTGGGCGCGGCCACCCGTGCGGCGGGAGGCCTCGATGACCTGCTCGATGGCCGCCTGCTCGCTCATCGGCGGGCGGGTCGCGAGGAAGTCGGCGTAGTGCACGCCGAGCGCGCCGTCGCCGTGCAGGTGGGCGGGGTCTTCCGCGTGCACGATGAGCACGCCGTCGAACGTCGCGATCTCGGCGAGCGCCGCCTCGAGCTGGTCGGCGTCGAGGTGGCCGAACTCGTCGATGCCCGACGGCGACAGGAAGCACTTGAAGCCGACGACACCGGCGGCGGCGAGGTCGGCGAGGGAGCCGAGGTTCTCGGGCACGGCGCCGCCCCAGTAGCCGACGTCGACGGCGAGCTTGCCGGCGGCGGCGGCCCGCTTGGCGGCGAGCGCCTCGGGGGTGGTCGTGACCGGCACGCTGTTCAGCGGCATGTCGAAGAGGGTCGTGACGCCGCCGGCTGCGGCGGCGGCGGTGCCGGTGGCGAAGCCCTCCCACTCGGTGCGGCCCGGCTCGTCGAGGTGCACGTGCGAGTCGACGAGGCCCGGCAGCAGCACGGTGTCGTCGGGCAGGACGACGTCGGCGTCGGGGTCGAACGGCCTGATGGCGGCGATCACGCCGTCGACGATCGAGACGGATGCCTCGTCGAACCCTCCGGCGACGAGCACACGGCGGGCCGCGATCGTGAAGGCGGGGGTCGTGCGCGACATGGCCCCACCCTAGGGCCGGTGCGTTTCACAGATGTAACCAGGATGAACATTCTGTGACGCGTGCGGGCGACCTCTCTCGCCGATCCGGCGGCCGCCTCGGCCACCGGATCGGCGCGAGGCGACACCTGCCGCCCGGATAGGGTGACGCCATGCGCATCGCCGAGTTCGACGCCCTGCCCGCGCGCGACGCGGAGGCCGTCGTCTCGGTGTGGGCGGCGATCCCCGCCTGGGTGACGGATGTCGTCGCCCACCGCCCGTACGGCACGGTCGGGGCCCTCGCCGACCATGCCGCGCGGACGGCGGGTGCGTGGTCCCGCGCCGACCTCGACGCCGCCCTCGCCCACCACCCCCGCATCGGCGAGAAGCCGCACGGCGCGGGCGCGGAGGCCGCGGCATCCCGAACCGAGCAGGCCGCGATGGCGACCGCCGACGACGACGTCACCGCGGCGATCGCGCAGGGCAACCGCGACTACGAGCAGCGCTTCGGGCGCGTGTTCCTCATCCGCGCGGCGGGCCGCACACCCGCGGAGATCCTCGCCGCCCTCACCCGCCGCCTCGCCCACGACCCCGAGACCGAGGAGCGCGAGGCCGCCGCCCAGCTCGCCGAGATCGCCCTGCTGCGCCTGCGCACCGCCGTCACCGAAGGAGACCCCGCATGAGCCACCTCACCACCCACGTGCTCGACGCCGCCACGGGCGCTCCGGCGTCGGGTATCGGCGTCGTGCTCGCCCACGCCTCCGGCGCGGTCATCGCCCAGGGCGCCACCGACGGCGACGGCCGGCTCGCGCTCGGACCCGATGCGCTCACGGCCGGCGATTACACGCTGACGTTCCTCACCGGCCCGTACTTCGCGGCGGTCGGCGTCGAGACGTTCTACCCGCACGTCGCCGTCACGTTCCGCGTGCAGCCGGGCCGCGCGCACTACCACGTGCCCCTGCTGCTGAGCCCGTTCGCCTACTCCACCTACCGCGGCAGCTGACCCGCGCTGCCGGTCGATCGCCGCCCGCCCGCGTCGACGTGACGGGTGCGGGATGCCGCGGGCCGCGGCATCCGGCACGAAACGCGCCCGTGATGTGCGCACCCTAGGGTGCCGACCATGCGCGTGATCATCATCGGGGCCGGCATCGGCGGAACCAGTGCCGCCCTCGCCCTGCAGAAGCTCGGCCACGACGTGGTCGTCTACGACCAGATGCGGGAGAACAAGCCCGTCGGGGCGGCCCTGTCGCTGTGGTCCAACGGCGTGAAGGTGCTCAACTGGCTCGGCCTCGGCGACGAGGTCGCCGCCCTCGGCGGCCGCATGGACGACATGGCCTACTACGAGGGGTTCGGCGGCGCCGAGATGTGCCGCTTCTCACTCGAGACGGTGACGACCCAGACCGGGCAGCGCCCCTACCCGGTGGCGCGCGCCGACCTGCAGGCGCTGCTGATGGAGCGCGTCGGCACCGACCGCGTGCACCTCGGCCGCAAGCTCGTCGCGGTGTCGGAGGCCGACGGGATCGTCACCGCCACGTTCGCCGACGGCACGACCGACACCGCCGACCTGCTGATCGGGGCCGACGGCGCCCGTTCTCTCGTGCGCGACTACGTGACCCGCGCCGACGAGGGCGGCACGCGCATCGAGCGCACCTACTCGGGCTACACGAACTTCAACGGCCTGGTGCCCGTCGACGAGCGCATCGGGTCGGCGACCCAGTGGACGACCTACGTCGCCGACGGCAAGCGCTGCGCGGTCATGCCGGTGGCGGGCGACCGGTTCTACTTCTTCGTCGACATCCCGCAGCCCTCGGGTCTGCCCTACGACAAGCAGGCCGACGGCAAGCGTCCGCTCGAGGAGGCGTTCGCCGGCTGGGCTCCGGGCGCCGAGGCGCTCATCGCGGCGATCGACCCCGAGACATCCCTCAACCGGGTGGAGATCTGGGACATCG
This sequence comes from Microbacterium sp. Leaf351, assembly GCF_001423825.1. NCBI lineage: Bacteria > Bacillati > Actinomycetota > Actinomycetes > Micrococcales > Microbacteriaceae > Microbacterium > Microbacterium sp. Leaf351. The sequence continues at coordinate 132,244 of NZ_LMPK01000002.1, read as the reverse complement.
ACCCCTTCCACACGTGGGTGCGCGGCAGCGTGGCGATCCTCGGCGACGCGGCCCACAACACGTCGCCCGACATCGGGCAGGGCGCGTGCTCGGCGCTCGAGGACTCCTTCGCGCTCGGCATCGTGTTCGCGACCAACACCCTCGGCGTCCCCGACGCGCTGCGGCGCTACGAGAAGATCCGCGCCGAGCGTGCCGGCGACCTCGTGCTGCGCGCCCGCAAGCGCGCCTGGGAGACCCACGCGTTCGACCCGGCCGCGACCGACGCCTGGTACGAGAGCCTGCGGGGCGCCGACGGCGTCGGCATCATCCGCGGCATCGTCGGCAACGTCGAGGACAGCCCGGTCAACCTCGGCGGCGGGCTGCTGTGACCGCTGCGGTCTACCGCGGCCACCTCGTGCACATCGCGGGCGCGCCCGCGGCGGGCGACGTCGATGCCGCGCTCGTCTCCGAGCCCGACGGGGTGCTGGTCGTGGACGCGACCGGACGCGTCGCGTTCTCGGGCGCCTGGCGCGACCTTCCCGCCGAGTGGGCCGAGGCCCCGGTCACCGAGACCGGCGGCGTGCTGCTGCCGGGCTTCGTCGACACCCACCTGCACTTCCCGCAGACCTTCACCACCGACGCGTTCGGGGGCGGCGAGCTGCTCGAATGGCTCGAGCACTGCGTGTTCCCCGCCGAGTCCCGTCTCGCCGACGCGGCCTTCGCCGACGCGATCGCACGGGCGTTCGTCGCCCGCCGGGTTGCTGTCGGCACGACGGCGGCGATGGTGTTCG
>NZ_LMPK01000002.1:129965-131459 GCF_001423825.1 Microbacterium sp. Leaf351 | reverse complement strand
GAGCGGCCGCGGCATCCAGACCGTCGGCCCCGCCTCGGCCACCGCCCTTCTCACCAGCGAGGCCGACGCGCTCGCGCTGACCCGCGACGAGATCGACGCCTGGCACGGGCAGGATGCCGCCGGCCCCGCGGCCGACGCGACGCGCGCGCTCGCGCAGGTCGCGGTCGTGCCGCGCTTCAGCCTGTCGGTGACGCCGACGACGCTGAGAGGGCTCGGCGAACTGTACGGCGAGGCGCGCGAGCGGGGCGTCTACTTCCACTCGCACCTCAACGAGAACAACCGTCCGGGCGACGGCGAGATCGCCGCGGTGCGCGAGGTCTACGGCACGCGAACCTACCTCGACACCTACGACGGGCACTTCATGCCCGGATCGGCATACGGTGGCGAGAGCCTGCTGGGACGGCGCAGCATCCTGGCCCACGCGGTGCACTGCGAGGACGCCGAGCTCGCCCGGCTCGCCGAGACCGGCTCATCGATCGCGCACTGCCCGACATCGCAGCTGTTCCTCGGCAGCGGCACCATGCCCTGGCGTCGCACGCTCGCACACGGCGTCACCGTGGCCCTCGGCACCGATGTCGGGGCGGGCGACGAGTGGCTCATCCCGCGTGTGCTCTCCGACGCATACAAGGTGCACATGACCGAGCCCGGCGACGATGCGATCGCGCTGCACCCGGCCGAGCTGCTCTTCCTCGGCACCCTCGCCGGTGCCCGCGCGCTCGACCAGGAGCACGTGTTCGGCAACCTCGACGCCGGCAAGGAGGCCGACTTCGTCGTGGTGCGACCGCAGGACCAGCCCGGCCTCGCCGACGTACTCGCGCACAGCGGGGAACCCGGGACATCCGCCCATCTGTTCACGCTGCTGCTGGGCATGCGCGAGCAGGCGGTCGCAGAGGTCTATGTGCGGGGGAGGCGCGTCGTGGCGCCGGCCGCCTGACCTCAGACCGTGAACAGAGCGTGCACGTCGCCCGTGAGCGCCCGGCCGCCGAGCGCGGTGAGCTCGAGCAGCACGGCGGTGCCCGCGACCGTGCCGCCCAGACGCTCGACGAGGCCCTGCGCCGCGGCGATCGTGCCGCCGGTCGCGAGCACGTCATCGATCAGCAGCACCCGGGTGCCGGGAGCGATGTCGTCGTGCATCTCGATCGTGGCGGTCGCATACTCGAGGGCGTAGTCGACGGATGCCGCGGGTCGCGGCAGCTTGCCCGCCTTGCGGATCGGCACGAGACCGGCATGACCGGCGACCGCCGCGGCGGCCGCCAGCAGGAATCCGCGCGCCTCGATCCCGGCGACGACGTCGTAGGTGCCCTCGAACGGGGCGAGGAGGCCGTCGATCACCGCACGGAACGCGTCGGCGTCGGCGAGCAGCGGCGTGATGTCGCGGAAGTTGATGCCCGGCGTCGGGAAGTCGGGAACGATCGCGATGAGACTCTCGGCGCGGGCGAGGTCGGCGGCAGACGGGGCTTCGATGGGCACGCGGTCACGATACCCGGCGCGTGT
>NZ_LMPK01000002.1:127384-129953 GCF_001423825.1 Microbacterium sp. Leaf351 | reverse complement strand
CGCCGAGCTGCCGCGTTCCCGCAGCCCGCGCCCGACGCCGCCCCCAGGCGATAGGGGCACCGCCCTCAGGCGATGGGGATTCCGCCCTCAGGCGATGGGGCGGCCGCCCGCGCGCCCGAGCGCGCCCGCGGCGACGACGATCGCGCGGCGGGCGGCGACGGTCACGTCAGCACCCTCGTGCCGGGCCGCCAGGAACCCGGCGGCGAACGCGTCGCCCGCACCCGTCGGGTCGACCACCCGCACGCGCGGCGCCGGCAGGTGCACGCCGCGCTCACCCCGCTCCGCGACGAACACGCCGTCCCCACCGAGGGTGATGACGACGGCGGGCACGATCTCGAGCAGCGCCTCGGCAGCGAGCCGCGGGTCGTCTTCGCCGGTGAGCGCCTCGGCCTCCGCGCGGTTCGGAAGCAGCACGTCGGTGCCGGCGATCGTGTCGAGGAAGGTCTGCGCGCCGATGTCCCGCAGGAACCCGGCCGACGACGGGTCGACGGTGACATCCAGCCCCGCCGCCTTCGCCCTCGGGATCAGGGCGGCCGTGTCGACCCGCCGCCACGCGTCGAGCATCGAGTGCCCGGTGAGGTGCAGAGCGGATGCCGCGCCCAGCTGCTCGTCGTCGAGCACGGCCGGCGAGAGCGAGCGGGCCGCGCCGCCGTCGGTGAGGAAGCTGCGCCGGTCGCCGTCGACGATCACGATGATGCGCCCGGTGGCGAGCACCGGGTCCTCGTCGATGAGCGCCTCGACGCCGAACGCCTCCAGGGAGGCCCGGTGCCGGGGGCCGTCACCCGCGCCCACGCGACCGACGAACCGCACCGCGGCACCGAGCGATCCGAGCCACGCGGCGACGTTCGCGGCCGACCCGCCCTGGGTCGACACGATCGTCGACAGCGTGTCGGTCTCGGGCCGGATCGGCCCCGCGGGCACGACGATGATGTCGTCGATCACGTCGCCGATCACGAGGATCGGCCGCGCGCCCCCGGTCACAGCAGGCTCAGGCCCCGGCCGCGAACGCCGTCGCGATGCGGGCCGCGAGGCGCACGTTGTTGCGGGCGATGTCGAGGTTCACCTCGAGGCTCTTGCCCCCCGACAGCTCGACGATGCGCAGCAGCAGGAAGGGCGTCACTGCCTTGCCGCGCACCCCCTGCGCGTCGGCCTCGGCGAACGCCTCCGCGAGCACCCGGTCGTGCTCGACCAGGTCCCACTCGAGCTCGGGCGGGAGGGGGTTGGCGACGACGAGGCCGGCCCCGGTGCCGAGGAGGTCCTGTGCGCGCAGGATCGCCGCGACATCCGCCGGGTCATCGACCCGCCAGTCGAGCGTCAGGTCGGACTCCCGCAGCCAGAACCGGGGGAACACGTCGGTGCCGAAGCCCACGACCGGCACGCTCAGCGTCTCGAGGCGCTCCAGGGTCGCAGGCAGGTCGAGCACGCTCTTCGCACCCGCCGAGACGACGGCGACCGGGCTGTGCGCGAGCACCGACAGGTCGGCCGACTCGTCGAAGGTGTCCTGGGCGCCGCGGTGCACACCGCCGAGGCCGCCGGTCGCGAACACGCGCACCCCGGCGAGGCCGGCGAGGTAGGCGGTCGCGGCGACGGTGGTGGCACCGCTGCGGCCGAGCGCGGCGAGGATCGCGAGGTCGCGCACGCTCGCCTTGGCGAGGTCCTCCTCGGCGATGCGCCGCACCTCGTCGGGCTCGAGGCCCACCCGCGGCACGCCGTCGAGCACCGCGATGGTCGCCGGCGTCACGCCCTGCGACCGCAGGATCTCCTCGAACTCGCGCGCCGCCTCGAGGTTGCGCGGCCGCGGCAGGCCGTGGCTGATGATCGTGGACTCGAGGGCGACGACGGGACGGCCGTCGGCGAGCGCCGCGGCGACCTCGGTCGACAGGCGCAGAGCGGGGTGGATGGTCACCCGACCAGCGTAGGGGCGGTGGACCGAGGCATCCGTCGAATCGATACGATTTCTGCCGTACCCTGGTGCCCATGACCTCGACGACGGATGTCTCTCCCCTGCCGAGCACCCCCGGGCACGAGTGGTGGCGCACCGCCGTGATCTACCAGATCTACCCGCGCTCGTTCGCGGACTCCAACGGCGACGGCATCGGCGACCTGCCCGGCATCACGTCGCGCCTGGACGCCCTCGCCGACCTCGGCGTCGACGCGATCTGGCTGAGCCCGTTCATGGTCTCCCCCCAGCGTGACGCCGGCTACGACGTCGCCGACTACTGCGACGTCGACCCCCTGTTCGGCACGCTCGCCGACTTCGACGAGATGCTGGCGCAGGCGCACAGCCGCGGCATCCGGGTGATCGTCGACCTCGTGCCCAACCACTCGTCCGATCAGCACGTGTGGTTCCAGCAGGCGCTGAAGGCCGCGCCCGGCAGCCCGGAGCGCGCCCGCTACATCTTCCGCGACGGCAAGGGCGAGAACGGCGAGCTGCCCCCGAACAACTGGGAGTCGGTGTTCGGCGGCGGCATGTGGGAGCGCGTGACCGAGGCCGACGGCACCCTCGGCCAGTGGTACCTGCACATCTTCGACGTCACCCAGGCCGACTTCGACTGGGACAACCCCGAGG
>NZ_LMPK01000002.1:122095-127369 GCF_001423825.1 Microbacterium sp. Leaf351 | reverse complement strand
CGATGTCGCGCACGGCATGATCAAGAAGGCGGGCCTTCCCGACTACGTCCCGCCGGTCGACGGCGGCTCGATGGGTGGCGAGGACGACGACGTGCCCTACTGGGGCCAGCCGGGCGTGCATGAGATCTACCGCGACTGGCACGAGGTGCTCGCCGAGTACGACGGCGACCGGGCCCTGTGCGCCGAGGCATGGCTGCCCACGCCCGAGAAGACCGCCCTGTGGGTGCGGCCCGACGAGATGCACCAGGCGTTCAACTTCCCCTACCTCACCACCGAGTGGGAGGCGGAGCCGCTGCGCCAGGTGATCGTCGACTCGCTGCGCGCCTTCCCCGCCGTCGGCGCGCCCGCCACCTGGGTGCTCTCCAACCACGACGTGATCCGGCATGCCTCCCGGCTCGCCCTCACGGCGCCGAGCCCGCAGGGCGAGGGAATCGGCCCGCTGTCGGCGGCCCAGCCGATCCCGGCGCTCGGTCTGCGTCGCGCGCGGGCGGCGACATCCCTCATGCTCGCCCTGCCCGGCTCCGCCTACGTCTACCAGGGCGAGGAGCTCGGGCTGCCCGAGGCCATCGACATCCCCGACGACAAGCGCCAGGACCCGACGTGGTTCCGCACGAACCACGAGAAGTACGGCCGTGACGGATGCCGCGTGCCCCTGCCCTGGACGTCGACCGGCCCCTCGTTCGGCTTCAACTCGACGGGCGCGTCGTGGCTGCCCCAGCCGGCGGAATGGGCGGAGCACGCCCGCGACGCCGAGACCGGCGACCCCGACTCCACCCTGTCGCTCTACCGCGACCTGCTCGCGACACGTCGCGCCCACGGTCTGGGCGCCGGTGCCGTCGAGTGGCTCGACGGGTTCGGCGACGACGTCATCGCGTTCCGCAACGGCGACGTGACGGTCGTCGCGAACGTCGGGGCATCCCCGGTGGCGCTGCCCGCCGGCGACGTTCTCGTCGCGAGCGAACCGGGCATCGAGAAGACCCTGCCCGCCGACACCACGGTCTGGCTGCGCGCCTGACTCGCCGTGTCCGCGCGTAGCGCAGCGGCATGACGCGCGGACGCACTCGCCGCGGCGGCGGCTCGAGCACAGGCATGTTCGCCGCGACGGCGATCTGCCCGGAGGCGCCGGCGACCTAACCTCGCCGAAAGCCATCCACGAGCGGGAGTTCTCATGCGCATCCTCATCATCGGCGCGGGCGGGGTCGGATCGGCGGCGGTGCGTATCGCCGTACGTCGCGACTTCTTCGAGGCATTGGTCGTCGCCGACTACGACCCGGCGCGTCCGCAGGCCCTCGTCGACGCCGTCGGCGACCCTCGAGTGATCGCCGCACAGGTCGACGCCTCGAACGCGGACTCGGTCGCCGACCTCATCCGCGCGCACGACATCACCCACGTGCTCAACGCCGTCGACCCGCGGTTCGTGATGCCGATCTTCGACGGGGCGTTCGCGGCCGGCGCCACCTACCTCGACATGGCGATGAGCCTGTCGCACCCGCATCCCGACCAGCCGCACGCTCTGCCCGGTGTCAAGCTCGGCGACGAGCAGTTCGCGAAGGCCGCCGAGTGGGAGGCCGCCGGGCGCCTGGCGCTCGTCGGCATCGGCGTCGAGCCGGGCCTGTCGGACGTCTTCGCCCGCTACGCCGAAGACGAGCTGTTCGACGAGATCGACGAGCTCGGCGTACGCGACGGCGCGAACCTCGTCGTCGCCGGGTACGACTTCGCCCCGTCCTTCTCCATCTGGACGACCATCGAGGAGTGCCTGAACCCGCCGGTCATCTACGAAGAGGGCACCGGCTGGTTCACGACGCCGCCGTTCTCCGAGCCCGAGGTGTTCGATTTCCCCGACGGCATCGGCCCGGTCGAGTGCGTGAACGTCGAGCACGAGGAGGTGCTGCTCATGCCCCGCTGGACGAAGGCGAAGCGCGTCACCTTCAAGTACGGTCTCGGCGACGAGTTCATCGGCGTGCTCAAGACCCTGCACAAGCTCGGGCTCGACAAGACCGACAAGGTGACCGTGAAGGGCGTGGATGTCTCGCCCCGCGACGTCGTGGCCGCATGCCTGCCCGACCCGGCCACCCTCGGCGACAAGATGAGCGGCAAGACCTGCGCCGGCGTCTGGGTGCGCGGCACCGGCAAGGACGGCAAGCCCCGGTCGACGTACCTCTATCACGTGGCCGACAACGAGGAGACGATGCGCGAGTACGGCTCGCAGGCCGTCGTCTGGCAGACGGCCATCAACCCCGTCGTCGCCCTTGAACTGCTCGCCACTGGTGTGTGGTCGGGCGCGGGCGTACTCGGCCCCGAGGCGTTCTCGGCGACCCCGTTCCTCGACCTGCTCGCCGCCCCCGCCCCGGCCGGCTACGGATCGCCGTGGGGCATCGAGGAGAAGCCGATCGACTGAGCCGCACCGGGCGACGTTCGCGTAGGGTCGGGGCATGCCTCTCGACCTCGACGCGATCTATGTCGACCTGCACCGCCACCCCGAGCTCTCCTTCCAGGAGCACCGCACGGCCGGGGTGATCTCCGAGCACCTGACCGCGCTCGGCATCCCGCACGAGACGGGCGTCGGTCGCACAGGCGTCGTCGCGACGCTCGAGAACGGTGACGGCCCGGTCATCTGGCTGCGCGCCGACACTGACGGGCTCCCGGTGCCCGAGCAGACCGGCCTCGACTACGCGAGCACCGCGCGCGGCGTCGACCCGGCGGGCGTCGATGTGCCCGTCATGCACGCGTGCGGGCACGACATGCACATCACCGCGCTGCTCGGCGCGCTCGAGCGCCTGTGGACCGAGCGGGGCGGCTGGGCGGGCACGATCGTGGCGCTGTTCCAGCCGGCGGAGGAGTTCGGCGCGGGCGCTCGGGCGATGCTCGACGACGGCCTGCTCGACCGGTTCCCGCGGCCCGAGGTGGTGCTCGGCCAGCACGTGACGAGCACCCTCCCCGCGGGCCGTCTGGGTGCCCGGCCGGGCACGCAGATGGCTGCCGCCGAGGGCCTCACCGTCACGCTCCATGGGCGCGGCGGCCATGGCTCGCGCCCGCACGAGACGATCGACCCGGTCGTGCTCGCGGCGGCGACGGTGATGCGGCTGCAGACGATCGTCGCCCGTGAGACGAGTGCGCAGGACATCGCGGTCGTGACCGTCGGCTCCATCCACGCCGGCCTGAAGCACAACATCATCCCCGCCGAGGCGACCCTCGAGCTGAGCCTGCGCTACACGACCGACGACCAGCGCGAGCGACTGCTCAGCCAGGTGCACCGCATCGTGAACGCCGAGGCCGCGGCATCCGGTGTCGAGGTTCCGCCCACGTTCGACGGCGTCTTCACCCTGCCGCCGACCATCAACGACGAGGCGGCGACCGAGCGTGTCATGGGCGCGTTCCGCGCGGCGTTCGGCGAGCACGACGTCGTCGACCCCGGGCTGTTCACCGGCAGCGAGGATGTCTCGTGGTTCGCGCGCGACGCGGGGGTTCCCCTCGTCTACTGGTTCTGGGGCGGCGTCGACCCCGAGGCGTACGCCGCCGCGGCCGCGGCCGGCACGCTCGGTCGCGACATCCCGGCGAACCACTCGCCGTTCTACGCGCCGGTCATGCACCCGACGATCGAGCGGGGCGTCGACGCGCTCGTCGTCGCCGCCCGCGCCTGGCTCGGCTGAGCGCGCGAGACCGTGCGCGCGGCTGACCGTTCGGCGCCCCGTCGAGCACGATCGGAGAAGCACGCACAGAATCGCGCGGGGTACCGTGTGCTCGATGCCGCCGCGTGCGGCCCGAGTGGAGGAGACGCCATGACCCCGAGCGACGAGACGTTCAGCGCCGACGAGCGCGCCGCCATGAAGGAGGCGGCAGCCGAGAAGCGCACCGCCGCCAAGCGCGCCAAGGACGCGGACAAGGCCGCCGCCGAGCTGCAGGACGTCATCGACAAGATCGCGACCTTCTCCGACTTCGATCGGCCGCTCGCCGAGAAGGTGCACGAGATCGTGACGACCGTCGCCCCGCAGCTCGCGCCGAAGCTCTGGTACGGCATGCCGTCGTACGCGAACGCCGAGGGCAAGTCGGTGCTGTTCTTCAAGGACGCCGCGAAGTTCAAGGACCACTACGCGACCCTCGGATTCCAGGCGACGGCCCACCTCGACGAGGGCACGTTCTGGGCGAAGGAGTTCGCGATCACGGCCATCGACGACGCCGTCGCCGCCCAGATCGCCGAGCTCGTGCGCCGCGCGGTGAGCTGAGGCATCCGCTCTCGATATCGCGTCGGGGATGCCGCATCCGCACCTGCGGACGGCATCCCTCACAACGATCGGGTGAACCCTCAGGAATCCGCGTTGCGGCGCCGTCGGCAAGCGCGTAATGTCGCGCGTCGTGACAAACGACGGTTCCGAACACGGCACGGACGCCACGGCGGCTGACCCGGCCCCGGACACACCCATCGCCAAGCGCATCCTCATCGGTGATCCGCTGGCCTCCACCGACGCCGAGGACCACCTGCTGCGCAAGCGCATGGCCCTTCCGATCTTCGCGTCGGACGCGCTGTCGTCGGTCGCGTACGCCCCGCAGGAACTGCTCATGATCCTGCTGATCGGCGGTACCGCGTTCCTCGCGTTCAGCCCCTGGATCGCGACCGCCGTGGTCGTGCTGCTGATCGTCGTGGTGCTGTCGTACCGGCAGCTCATCAAGGCCTACCCGTCGGGCGGCGGCGACTACGAGGTCGCCCGCGTGAACCTCGGTGAGAAGTCGGGCGTCGTGGTCGCCTCGGCCCTGCTCGTCGACTACATCCTGACGGTCGCGGTGTCAGTCGCCTCCGGCGTCGACAACATCATCTCCGCGCTGCCGGTGCTCAACACGTGGCGCGTCGAGCTCTCGATCGGCTTCGTCGTGTTGCTCGTGCTCGTCAACCTCCGCGGCGTGCGCGAGGCATCCCGCGCCTTCGCTCTGCCGACCTACATCTTCATCGGCTCGATCGCGCTGATGATCGTGGTGGGTCTTGCGCGCTGGGCCGTCGGCGACACCCCCATCGCCTCGAGCGCCGGCTTCGCGGTCAAGGCCGAGGACATCACGCAGGCGGGCATCATCCTGCTCATCCTGCGCGCGTTCTCCAGCGGCTGCTCGGCGCTCACCGGCGTCGAGGCGGTGTCGAACGGCGTGCCCGCCTTCCGCCGCCCGAAGGTGAAGAACGCGCAGCGCACGCTGACCGCGATGGGCCTCATCGCGATCATCCTGTTCGCCGGCCTCACGATGCTCGCCCTGGTCGCGGGAGTGCGCTATTCGGAGGACCCGTGTGCA
>NZ_LMPK01000002.1:120919-122072 GCF_001423825.1 Microbacterium sp. Leaf351 | reverse complement strand
CCGCGGCGGTGCTGCTGCTCGCGGCGAACACCGCCTTCAACGGCTTTCCGCTGCTGGGTGCGACCCTCGCCCGCGACGGCTACGCACCCAAGGCCCTCAACACCCGCGGCGACCGTCTCGTCTTCTCGAACGGCATGGTCGCGCTGGGCCTGGCCGCGATCATCGTGCTCGCGGTCACCCAGGCGAACCTCACGACACTGATCCAGCTGTACATCATCGGCGTCTTCGTGTCCTTCTCGCTCGGACAGGCCGGCATGGTCGTGCACTGGCGGCGCGAGCTGAAGAAGCTGAAGTCCCTCACGCCCGAAGCACGGGCGCAGAAGTCCGCGAGCTTCACGCACCGCGAGATCTGGAACGGCCTGGTCATCAACGCGATGGGCGCCGGCTTCACGGCGGTCGTGTTCATCGTCGTGACGATCACCAAGTTCGTGCACGGCGCCTGGCTCGTCTTCCTCGCCATCCCGATCCTGTCGCTGCTGATGATCGGCGTGAACCGGTACTACCGCGATGTCGAGCACGAGATCCGCTTCGACGACCATGTGCACTTCGGCTCCGCGGGTGACGTGGCGATCGTGCTGGTCGGCAAGCTCCAGAAGCCGGTCGCGAAGGCTCTCGACTACGCGCTCGCCGCACGCCACGACAAGACGATCGCGCTGCACGTCGCGCTCACCAAGGAGAGCGGCGACGACATCCAGAAGGAATGGGTCGACCACCGGATGCCGGTGCCCCTGGTCATCCTCGACTCGCCCTATCGCGCCTACGTCGCACCGATCGTCGGCTACATCGAGAAGTACCGTGAGAAGTACGGCCCCGCCGTCGTCACCGTCTATCTGCCGCAGTACATCGTCGGTCACTGGTGGGAGAACTTCCTGCACAACCGGCGCTCGCGCCGCATCGCGCAGCAGCTCATGCTCGTGCACGGCGTCTCGATCACTCTCGTGCCGTGGATGCTCGACTCGTCGGAGCTCATCTACGGTCGTCGCTCCCGCCCGCTCCCGGGTCAGCAGCGCGCGGGTCGCGGCACCGAGCCGACGGTCGGGTCGCTGCCCGGCGCCCGCGGTCGCGACTGAGACGCCGCCGCGCCCGCCGTCCTCACGCGGCGTAGCCTGGAGGGATGACGTCGCTCGTGCCCGACCTGGCAGCCCTGCGCGCC
>NZ_LMPK01000002.1:120532-120900 GCF_001423825.1 Microbacterium sp. Leaf351 | reverse complement strand
CCAGCCAGAAGCCGCGCATCGTGCTCGACGCGGAGCGCGAGTTCCTCGAGCGCGAGAACGCGGCCGTGCACCGTGGCGCCCACACTCTCGCCGCCGAGGCGACCATCCGCTTCGAAGACGCCCGCGAGGCGGTCGCCGGCTTCGTCGGCGCCCCCGCCGAGCAGCTGGTGTGGACGAGCGGCGCGACGGCAGGCCTCAACCTGCTCGCGTACGGCATCGGCAACGCCACGGCCGGGCGCGGAGGTGCGGCATCCGCTCACCTGGCCCTGCGTGCGGGCGACGAGATCGTCGTGACCGAGGCGGAGCACCACGCGAACCTCATCCCGTGGCAGGAGCTCGCGGCCCGCACCGGCGCCGTCGTGCGGGCG
>NZ_LMPK01000002.1:118892-120524 GCF_001423825.1 Microbacterium sp. Leaf351 | reverse complement strand
CCCGCGTGGTCGCCTTCACACACGTCTCGAACGTGCTCGGCATCGTCAACCCGGTGGCCGAGCTCGTCGCGCTCGCGCACGGCGTCGGCGCCCTCGCCGTGCTCGACGCCTGCCAGTCGGCCCCCCACCTGCCGCTCGACCTGCCCGCGCTCGGGGTGGATGCCGCGGTCTTCTCGGGTCACAAGATGCTCGGCCCCTACGGGGTGGGCGCCCTCTACGGCACCGCCGAGCTGCTCGAGGCGCTGCCGCCGTTCCTCACGGGCGGCTCGATGATCACGACCGTCACCCTCGAGGGCGCGGAGTACCTGCCGCCGCCGCAGCGATTCGAGGCGGGCACCCAGCCCGTGTCGCAGGCGGTCGCCCTGGCCGCCGCCGCACGCTACCTCGACGGCATCGGCATGGCCCGCGTGCGCGACCACGAGCACGAGCTCGAGCGACGCCTGCGCGACGGACTGCGGGAGATCCCGGGGGTGCGGCTGCTCGGCGACGCCGATGTCGAACGGGTCGGGCTCGCCTCGTTCGACGTGGCGGGCGTGCACGCGCACGACGTCGGCCAGTACCTCGACGCCCGCGGCATCGCGGTGCGCGTCGGACACCATTGCGCCCAGCCGCTGCACCGCCGGTTCGGCGTGACGGCGACGGTGCGCGCCTCGACGCACGTGTACAACACGAGCGCCGACGTCGACGCGCTCGTCGAGGGCGTCGCGGGCGTGCGTGCGTTCTTCGGAGCCGACGCGTGAACGGCCTCGAGCAGCTCTACCAGCAGCTGATCCTCGACCACTCGAAGCACCCGCACGGCTTCGGGCTCGACACCGCAGCCGAGGGCTCGCCGCGCTCGCACCAGCGCAACCCGATCTGCGGCGACGAGATCACGCTGACCGCCACGGTCGAGAACGGCGAGGTGAGCCACATCGTGTGGGAGGGCGCCGGCTGCTCGATCTCGCAGGCGTCCGCATCGATGCTGTCCGCGCTCGTCGACGAGGAGGACGGGATGCCGCGGGCCGAGGCATCCGCTCTGATCGCCTCGTTCCGCGAGGCGTTGCGCTCGCGCGGGCAGATCGCCCTCGACGAGGAGGAGTTCGGCGACGCCGCCGCGCTCTCGGGCGTTTCGAAGTACACCGCCCGCGTGAAGTGCGCGATGCTCGCGTGGGTCGCCCTCGAGGACGTGCTCGCCCGCTCCTGAGATCCGGGCGTCGGGCCCGCCGCAGCGGACGCGGGGCCGCGTGCGCACGGATTCCGTGAGCGCCCGTGCGGGCGCCGTATGGATTCCGTAAGGACGCCGTCCGGGGTGCTCCGGGCAGTGTTCGATCGGGTGTCGTGCCCCCACCGGGCACCCGCGTCCTCGCGGATCCGCACCTCTGGAGTCCTCGTGCTCGATCTCATCTGCATCCTCGGCATCGTCGCGCTCTTCGCGATCGTCGCCCTCGTCGCCAAGGGGGTGGAGAAGCTGTGATCGTCTTCTCGATCGTCGCGGCCGTGCTCGCCCTCGCCGCGATCGCCTACCTCGTCGTCGCCCTCGTCGCCCCCGAGAAGTTCTGATGGATGCCGCGACCATCTGGGCCGGCATCGCACAGGCCGCGACGCTCATCCTCGTCCTCGTCGTGCTGTACCGCCCCCTCGGCGACTACATGG
>NZ_LMPK01000002.1:116036-118857 GCF_001423825.1 Microbacterium sp. Leaf351 | reverse complement strand
GCTGCTGTTCTCGTTCGTCGGCGTGATCTTCGTCTACGCCCTGGAGCGCCTGCAGCAGTGGCTGCCGTACTCGCTGGGGCTTCCCGCGGTTCCCGAGGGTCTCGCCTTCAACACCGCGATCTCGTTTGTCACCAACACCAACTGGCAGTCGTACTCGCCCGAGCAGACGATGGGCTACACGGTGCAGTTCGCCGGCCTCGCGGTGCAGAACTTCGTGTCGGCCGCGGTCGGCATCGCGATCGCCGTGGCCCTGGTGCGCGGGTTCGCGCGCCGCCGGGCCACCACGATCGGCAACTTCTGGGTCGACATCGTGCGCGTCATCTGGCGGCTGCTGCTGCCGGTCTCGATCATCGCCGCGGTCGCGCTGATCGTCGCGGGCGTCGTCCAGAACGTGTCGTCGTGGACCGATGTCACCACCGTCACCGGGCAGACGCAGTCGATCCCGGGCGGCACCGTTGCCTCGCAGGAGGCCATCAAGGAGCTCGGCACGAACGGCGGCGGGTTCTTCAACGCGAACTCCGCCCACCCGTTCGAGAACCCCACGCCGTGGACCAACCTCCTCGAGATGGTGCTGATGCTCGCGATCCCGTTCGCGCTGCCGCGCACGTTCGGTCGCATGGTCGGCGACAACCGCCAGGGCTACGCGATCGTCTCGGTCATGGGCACACTGTTCCTCGCGTCGATCGTCGCGGTGAGCTGGCTGGAGGCGTCGGGCCTCGGCGCGGCGGCACAGGCCGCGGGCGGGGCGATGGAGGGCAAGGAGCAGCGGTTCGGCATCCTCGGATCGGCCCTGTTCTCCTCGACCACCACCCTCACCTCGACGGGCGCGGTCAACTCGATGCACGACTCGTTCACGCCGCTCGGCGGCATGATCCCGATGATCGACATGATGCTCGGCGAGGTCGCCCCCGGCGGCACCGGCTCGGGTCTCTACGGCATGCTCATCCTCGCGATCATCGCCGTCTTCGTGGGCGGTCTGCTCATCGGGCGCACACCCGAGTACCTCGGCAAGAAGATCGGCCCCCGCGAGATCAAGCTCGCGAGCCTCTACCTGCTCGCCACCCCGACCCTCGTGCTGCTGGGCGTGGGCGCGAGCTTCGCGATCCCGCCGATCCGCGACGAGATCGAGAACGTGTCGATGCTGAACCCCGGCGTGCACGGCTTCAGCGAGGTGCTCTACGCGTTCACCTCGGCCGCGAACAACAACGGCTCCGCGTTCGCCGGACTGACAGCGAACACCGGATGGCTGAACGCTGCCCTCGCGGTCGCGATGCTGCTCGGCCGGTTCGTGCCGATCGTGCTCGTGCTCGCCCTCGCCGGATCCCTCGCCGCCCAGGGCACGCTCCCGACGACGGCCGGCACGCTGCCGACGCACCGCCCCCAGTTCGTGGGCCTGCTGATCGGCGTGTCGATCATCTTCACCGCTCTTACCTACTTCCCCGTGCTCGCGCTCGGGCCCCTGGCAGAAGGACTGTCCTGATCATGACCACCACCGCTCCGGTCGCCGAGAAGGCGACTCCCCGTTCGCGCGCGTTCAGCCGTGAACAGGTGCTGCAGGCACTTCCCGGCGCCCTGCGCAAACTCAACCCCGCCACCCAGTGGCACAGCCCCGTCATGCTGCTGGTCTGGGTGGGTGCCGCCCTCACGACGCTCATCGCGATCGCCGAGCCGTTCCTGCACCAGGACGGACCGGCCGTTCCCGCGGGATTCACCTGGGGCATCGCGATCTGGCTGTGGCTGACGGTCGTGTTCGCGAACCTGGCCGAGTCGGTCGCCGAGGGTCGCGGCAAGGCGCAGGCCGCGTCGCTGCGCAAGACCCGCACGACGACGTTGGCCCGCAAGGTGGTCGCCTACGATCCGGCGACGGATGCCGCGGCCACCGCGGCCGAGACCGTCGAGATCGCGTCGGCCGAGCTGCGGCTCGGCGACGTGGTCGTCGTGACCGCGGGTGAGCTCATCCCGGGTGACGGCGACATCGTCGACGGCATCGCGACGGTCGACGAGTCGGCGATCACGGGCGAGTCCGCACCGGTCGTGCGCGAGTCGGGCGGCGACCGCAGTGCGGTCACCGGCGGCACCCGCGTGCTCAGCGACCGCATCGTGGTGCGCATCACCGCGAAGCCGGGCGAGACCTTCGTCGACCGCATGATCGCGCTCGTCGAGGGCGCGGCTCGTCAGCGCACGCCCAACGAGATCGCGCTGTCGATCCTGCTGGCGAGCCTGTCGATCGTGTTCGTGATCGTGGTGCTGACGCTGCAGCCGATCGCGGCCGCCGTGGGCGCCCCGGTGGGCATCCCGGTGCTCGTCGCCCTGCTCGTGTGCCTCATCCCGACGACGATCGGCGCGCTGCTGAGCGCCATCGGCATCGCCGGCATGGATCGTCTCGTGCAGCGCAACGTGCTGGCGATGTCGGGCCGTGCGGTCGAGGCTGCCGGTGACGTGTCGACGCTGCTGCTCGACAAGACCGGCACCATCACGTACGGCAACCGTCGCGCGACCGAGTTCGTGCGCATGCCCGGCGTCGGCGACGAGGTGCTCGCGCAGACCGCGGCGCTCTCGTCGCTCGCCGATCCCACCCCCGAGGGCACCTCGGTCGTCGAGCTGGCGACGAGCCGCGGCATCCGTGCGGAGCTGCCGGCCGGCGCCGTGTTCGTGCCGTTCACCGCGCAGACGCGCATGTCGGGCGTCGATCTCCACGACGGCACCGCGGTGCGCAAGGGCGCCGGCTCCGCCGTCACGGCGTGGCTGACCGGCGCGGGCGTGGAGATCTCCGACCACACCCGCCAGACCCTCACTCGCATCACCGACCAGATCGCCGGAT
>NZ_LMPK01000002.1:115606-116007 GCF_001423825.1 Microbacterium sp. Leaf351 | reverse complement strand
GAAGGACGGCCTGAAGGAGCGGTTCGCCGAGCTGCGGGCGATGGGCATCCGCACCGTCATGATCACGGGCGACAACCCGCTGACGGCGAAGGCGATCGCCGCGGAGGCGGGGGTCGACGACTTCCTCGCCGAGGCGACCCCGGAGGACAAGCTCGCGCTGATCAAGAAGGAGCAGGAGGGCGGGCGGCTCGTCGCGATGACCGGCGACGGCACGAACGACGCCCCCGCACTCGCGCAGGCCGATGTCGGCGTGGCGATGAACACGGGCACGTCGGCGGCGAAGGAGGCCGGCAACATGGTCGACCTCGACTCCGACCCGACGAAGCTGATCGATATCGTGCGCATCGGCAAGCAGCTGCTCATCACGCGCGGCGCACTGACCACCTTCTCGCTCGCGAACG
>NZ_LMPK01000002.1:114298-115591 GCF_001423825.1 Microbacterium sp. Leaf351 | reverse complement strand
CCCGCCTCGGCGGTCACCAGCGCCATCATCTTCAACGCGCTGGTCATCATCGCCCTCGTGCCCCTCGCCCTGCGCGGGGTGGCGTACAAGCCGGCGAGCGCCGCGCGCATCCTCAACCGCAACCTGCTCGTCTACGGCATCGGCGGTGTCATCGCCCCGTTCATCGGCATCAAGCTGATCGACCTGGTCGTCGGCCTCATCCCCGGCTTCTGACCGAAGAAAAGAGACAGACATGTCCACGCTCTCGCGCACCTCGCTGCGCACCTTCGGCGTCGCCGTCCGTGCGATGCTCGTCTTCACGCTGATCCTCGGCATCGGCTACACCGCCGTGGTGACCGCGGTCGGCCAGCTGGTGTTCCCGTGGCAGGCGAACGGGTCGCTCGTCACCGACTCGTCGGGACAGACGGTCGGAAGCGCCCTGATCGGCCAGCAGTTCCTCGACACCGAGGGGAACCCCTCGCCGCGGTACTTCCAGCCGCGGCCGTCCGCGGCGGGCGCGGGCTACGACCCGACGGCCTCGGGCGGCTCCAACCTCGGCCCCACCAACCAGAAGCTCGTCGACGCGATCACCGGGCGCCGGGCGGCCGTCGCCGCGTTCGAGGGCGTCGACCCGTCGCTCGTTCCCGCCGACGCGATCACCGCGTCGGGCTCGGGTCTCGACTCCGACATCTCGGTGGCCTACGCCGACCTGCAGGTGACCCGGATCGCCCGCGAACGGGGGCTCAGCGAACAGGTCGTGCAGCAGCTGGTCGCGTCTAAGATCGAGCCGCGAGACCTCGGGTACCTCGGCGAGTCCCGGGTGAACGTGCTCGAGCTCAACCTGGCGCTCGACGCGCTCTCGCACTGAGACCTCGGGCGAAGGACGGACGACGATGCGACGGGGGCGACTGCGGGTCCTGCTCGGGGCCGCCCCCGGCGTGGGCAAGACCTACGCGATGCTCGAGGAGGGCCACCGGCTCTCCGCCGAGGGCGCCGATGTCGTCGTCGGCGTCGTCGAGACGCACGGGCGCGCGGCCACGGCCGCGCTGACCCGGGGTCTCGAGGTCGTTCCGCTGCGACGCGACCGGCACCGCGGGGTGAGCCTCGACGAGCTCGACGTCGAGGCGGTGATCACGCGGCATCCGTCGGTCGCCCTCATCGACGAGCTCGCCCACACGAACGCGCCCGGGTCGGCGCATGCGAAACGGTGGGAGGACGTCGAGCAGCTGCGGGACGCGGGCATCGACGTGATCACGACCGTCAACGTGCAGCACATCGCCTCGCTCAGCGACGTGATCGAGCAGATCACCGGCA
>NZ_LMPK01000002.1:112797-114275 GCF_001423825.1 Microbacterium sp. Leaf351 | reverse complement strand
CCGGCTCTCCGCCGGTCTCGTCTACCCGGCGGAGCGGGTGGATGCCGCGCTGTCGAACTACTTCCGGCTGGGAAACCTGACGGCGCTGCGCGAGCTCGCGCTGCTGTGGCTCGCCGACGAGGTCGACTCCGCGCTCAAGCAGTACCGCGCCGAGCACGACATCGACGGCACCTGGACGACGCGTGAGCGCGTCGTGGTCGCGCTCACGGGCGGGCCGGAGGGCGAGACGCTCATCCGTCGCGGCGCCCGCATCGCGGCCCGTTCGGCGGGCGGTGAGCTGCTGGCGGTGCACGTGCTCAGCCAGGACGGCCTGCGGGGGGCGACGCCGGGGGCGCTCGCCACCCAGCGCGCACTCGTCGAGCAGCTCGGCGGCACCTATCACCAGCTCGTCGGCGACGACGTCGCGCACACCCTGGTGGAGTTCGCGCGCAGCGTGAACGCGAGCCAGCTCGTCATCGGCGTCAGCCGCCGCAGCCGCATGAGCGCGGCACTCACCGGGTCGGGCATCGGCGCGACGGTCATCCGCGATTCGGGCGACATCGACGTGCACATCGTCACCCACTCGGCGGCGGGCGGGAAGCTGCGCCTCCCCCGCGTGCGGGGCGGGGCGCTCAGCCGCGGGCGGCGCCTGCTCGGGTTCGCCGTCGCGCTCGTCGGCGGGCCGCTGCTGTCGTGGCTGCTGTTCTCGTTCCGCAGCGACGACTCGATCACCTCCGACGTGCTCGCCTACCAGCTGCTCGTCGTGATCGTCGCGCTCGTCGGCGGTATCTGGCCGGCACTGTTCGCCGCGGTGCTGTCGGGATTCACGCTCGACTACCTGTTCGTGCAGCCGCTGTTCACGATCACGATCGCCCATCCGCTGCACGCGCTCGCCCTCGGCCTCTACGTCGTCATCGCGATCCTGGTGAGCTACATCGTCGACCAGGCGGCCCGGCGTGCCCGGGTCGCCGAGCGCGCGACGGCGGAGGCGCGTCTGCTCGCCACCATCGCGGGCAGCGTGCTGCGCGGCGACAGTGCCGTCGAGGCGCTCGTCAGCCGCGCCCGTGAGGCGTTCGGGCTGCACGCGGTGCGGCTGGTCGGCGAGGGCGGCACAGTGCTGGCCGAGGATGTCGCCGACGGGCCGGCGCCCGCGAACGCCGCGTGCACGCGGCTCCCGGTCGGGGCGCGGGTGGGCGGCGCGCCGCGGGCCACGCTGGAGCTGACGGGCGACGAGCCGGATGGGGCATCCCGTCGGCTGCTCGATGTGATCGTCGCGCAGCTCGCCGCCGCGATCGACCATCTCGAACTGACCGCGGCCGCACGCGAGGCGGACGCCCTCGCCGAGACCGACCAGGTGCGCTCGGCGCTGCTGTCGGCCGTGAGCCACGACCTGCGCCGGCCTCTCGCGGCGGCGGTCGCGGCCGTCGGCGGGCTGCGGGCGGCCGATGTGCGGCTGAGCCCGACCGACCGCGCCGAGCTGCTCGAGACCGCGGACGAGA
>NZ_LMPK01000002.1:112651-112743 GCF_001423825.1 Microbacterium sp. Leaf351 | reverse complement strand
GCTGGCGGTGTCGCTCGCGCCGGTCGATGCCGCCGGCGCCCTGCTGGCGGCGCTCGACGAGCTCGGCTACGGCCCCGACGAGGTCGAGGTGG
>NZ_LMPK01000002.1:108736-112576 GCF_001423825.1 Microbacterium sp. Leaf351 | reverse complement strand
CCTCCTCGCCAACGCGCGCCGCTTCGCGGCACCCGGAACCCATGTGGTGGTCACGACGAGCCGGCTGGGCGAGCTCGCGCAGATCCGGGTGATCGACCGCGGCCCCGGGGTGCCGGCCGACCGCCGCGACGACATCTTCGCGCCGTTCCAGCGGCAGGGCGACACCGACAACACGACCGGCCTCGGTCTCGGGCTCGCGATCTCCCGCGGGTTCACCGAGGGCATGGGCGGCACGCTCACCCCCGAGGACACCCCGGGCGGCGGGCTCACGATGGTCGTGGAGCTGCCGGTGCAGCCGGCCGCCGAGACGACGACGCAGGGGGCGCGATGAAGGTTCTGGTGGCCGATGACGACCCGCAGCTCGTGCGGGCGCTGCGCATCACGCTGTCGGCGCACGGCTACGAGGTGATCGCCGCGCCCGACGGGGCGGCGGCGGTGACGCTCGCCGCGCAGGCGCATCCCGACATCGTGCTGCTCGATCTCGGGATGCCGCGGCTCGACGGCGTGCAGGTGATCGAGGCGCTGCGCGGCTGGACGACCGCGCCGATCATCGTGGTCTCGGGACGCACGGGCTCGGCCGACAAGGTGGAGGCGCTCGACGCCGGCGCCGACGACTACGTCACGAAGCCGTTCCAGGTCGACGAGCTGCTGGCGCGGCTGCGCGCATTGGCGCGTCGGCGACCGGATGCCGCGGGCGAGCCGGTGGTGCGCTTCGCCGACGTGACGATCGACCTCGCCGCCAAGTCGGTGACGCGGGCGGGCGCGCGCGTGCATCTGACGCCGACCGAGTGGCGGATGCTGGAGTTCCTCGCCCGCAACCCCGACGCGCTGGTCACCCGGCAGACGCTCTTGAAGGAGATCTGGGCGAGCGAGCAGATCGCCGACACCGGGTATCTGCGCCTCTACATGTCGCAGCTGCGCAAGAAGCTCGAGGCCGACCCCGCCCACCCGGTGCACCTTCTCACCGAGCAGGGCATGGGCTACCGCCTGGTGCCGGGCGACTAGCGCCCGGCACCACGCGGCGCGCCGTCAGACGGCGGCGAGCGCGTCGAGCCGCTGGTAGCTGCGCTCCATGCCCTCGGTCATGCCGGTGCCGAGGATCATGTCGCGGGTCGCGGCATCCGGGTATTCGATAAGCAGCGTGAGAAGGGTGACGCCGTCCTCTTCGTAGAGAGTCAGGTCGTTGAGGGTCGACGGCCCGGGCATGCCGGTCATGCGCTCGGTGGTCACGACGCGGCGCGGGGCGTCGACGACGAGCGTGTCGCCCTCGAACCCGAACGCCTGGCCCTCGCCGCCCTCGACGGGCGCCCACGCGTAGCGGTAGGTGTCGCCCGCGGCGAGCCCGGGTTCGGCGATCGTCATCTCCCACCCGTCGGGGCCGAGCAGCCAGGTCTTGAGCAGCTCTGGCTCGTGGTGCGCGCGCCACACCAGCTCACGGGGGCCTTCGATGAGTCGGGTGATGCGCACGTGGGTGTCGTCGAGAACCTCGACCTGGGTGCCGGCGCCGAGGGCGTAGTCTCGCAGGTCGCGCAGCACCGCGTCGAGCTGGCTGATCGCCATGGTGAAGCCTTCGCGCATGCCCATCGCGAGCATCTGCTCGAGCGCCTCGACCGAGACGAAGTGGGAGACGCTGACCAGGCGTGCGCCGGTCGGGGTGGGCTCGACGGCGAACGTCGCCCGCATACCGGGCATGTCGGGCACGCTGTCGCCGTTCTCGTCGGCGAAGGTGTCGAGCACCTCGAAGCGGTGCGGGGCGTCGATGACGAGGAACTCCCACCGGGCGTGCGCGAGCTCTCCGCGCGGGCCGGTCATGTGGTAGCTCGCGATGCCGCCGACCGTGAAGTCGAAGCGGGTGAACGAGGCCGGCCATCCGGGCGGGCCCCAGAAGCGCTCGAGCTGGGCGGGTTCGGTGAACGCGCGCCAGAGCCGCTCGGGGGTGGCGGCGACGTCGGCGATGAGGGTGAGGGTGAGGGCCTCAGGGTCGACGGTGACGGAGGTGACGGGCATGGCGAGCTCCTCTTTTCGGGGCGGATGCCGCGGCGCGGCGTCCTTCGGGGGGATCAGGCGGGGGTGTCGTCTTCGGCGAGCAGAGCGTCGAGCCGGTCGATGCGCGAGCGCCAGACGCGCTCGTACTCGGCCAGCAGGCACCGTGCCCGCGCGATGGTGTCGGGATCGGCGCGCACGAGTCGCTCCCTCCCTTCCGCACGTTTGACGACGAGGTGGGCGGCCTCGAGCACGGCGACGTGCTTCTGCACGGCGGCGAAGCTCATGTCGTAGGCCGCGGCGAGCGCCGAGACGGTCTGCTCACCCGTGAGGGTGCGCTGCAGGATGTCGCGGCGCGTGGCGTCGGCGAGGGCCCGGAAGATGCGGTCCACGTCGGCGTCGGCGAGTTCAGTAAATACAACCATTTGGTTGTAGGTTACGACGCGCGCCGAACAGCGTCAAGCCCCGATCACGCCCGCGCGCGATCGGCGGCGCGCTCCACACCGAGGAAGATCGCCACGAAGCCGAGGAGCAGCGGCACGCCGAGCCACACGACTCCCGAGACGACGCCGACCACGGTCATCCACGCCTCGGTCAGCGGCGCGGGCATCACCCACACCACCGCCTGCATCACGGCGAACGCCACGGCGCCCCCGAGCGGAACCCAGCGCCACGGGCGCGGGACGACATCGACCCGGGCGATCTCGACCGCGGCGACGATCGCGGCACCCAGCATGAGCACCAGCAGCGCGAGACTGTAGAGCGCGATCTCCGCGCCGCCGGCCACGGTCAGTGCCTCGTTCGCCGGAGTCGGGTCGATGTACCCCTGCACGAGCACCAGCGCGCTGAGTGCGAGCAGGGCGACCGTGCCGAGCGGGCGCCGGCCGGTGACGCTCGCCGCCCGGGTGAAGCCCACCGCGAAGAGCGCGTACGCCGCCGCCGTGAGCGCGGGCGCGATCGGCGGGGTGCCACCACGCGGAATCGCCGTCTGCGAGGTCCAGAGCGCACCGATCACCAGCAGCGCCCCGGCAACGACCCACGATCGAGCGGTCATCGTCGACTCCCTCATAGCAACATCACAGCACGTGGTCCGATGGCGCACAACGGATGCCGCGGCATCCGTTCACGACGGCGGTAGCACCCGACGCGCCCCCAAGAACCATCGCGTCGGGTACTCCGCCCCACCCCCGGGCTACCGCCCGGGGGCTGTGAGTCCGAGCGCGACGCAGAACGACGCATCGTCCTTGCCGGCCGCGTTCGGAAGTACGGCGATCCGTCGGTCCGACAGCACGCAGGCCGTCGGGTTGGGCACGTACGGCCCCGCCGGCGCGTCCTCGCCCGTGCGCACGGCCGTATAGCTCGCCTCGCACACGGCGAGAGCGGTCGCGACACGGTCGGCCATCGACAGTTCGGTGTTCTTGTCACGGTCGGTCTCGACCGACGTGGACGTGCTGTGGTTCGACGTCAGATCGGTGCTCGTGTAGCAGTCGAACGTCACGTTGCGGTCGTCGACCGAGGCGAACAGGGCCGCGACGCCCGCCGTCGAGGCGGCGAGCACGAGGGCCGTCGCACCCGCGACCCACCAGAATCGGCGGCGGCGACGCGTGCGACGCACGGCGATGGTCGTGAGCACCTCGCGACGCATGCGCGCGATCTGCTCGTCGGTCGGGGGAAGCTGAAGAGTCATGATGTCGACCCCTCCTCTTCGCCGGGCGTGAGCGCCGCCCGCAGGCGCGCACGGATACGGGACAGCCGATTGCGGATGACGCCGTGGGACACGTCGAAGGCCTCGGCGGCCTGCGCGTAGCTGAACCCGTATTCGATGCACAGGTCGAACAGGCACTGGTCGTCGAACGA
>NZ_LMPK01000002.1:100556-108730 GCF_001423825.1 Microbacterium sp. Leaf351 | reverse complement strand
CCGAGGGCGCGGGTGGCCACGGTGTCGTCGAGATCGGTCGATCGCTGCTGGTCCCGCACGCGCTTGCGGATGTGCGAGCGGGAGACGTTGCGGCACGTGACGAGCAGCCACGGCAGCGTGGAGCCGCCGACCAGGTGGATCGCCTGGGCCTTCTCGAACGCGACCACGAAGACGTCCTGGGTGACGTCCTCCGCGGCGTGGGGGTCGAGGCCGAGGCTCGCGGCGAACCGGTAGACGGTGGCGACATGACGGTCGTACAGCGCGCCGAACGCGCGGGAGTCGCCCGTGGAGACGGCCGCGAGCAGCGCGCGGTCGTCGGAGACATCGGTCTCCGTCGCGCTCAGCTCAGCCGTCATACCTGGTAATGCCCGTCGCCTCGGATTCGTCTCAGATTCTTCTGGACTTTTTTTCGCGGCTCCCGCACGACGGCCTCCGCACCAGGATGCCCGCTGCGCGCGGGTTTGACCCGGCAGGCGCCCGTGCGCCACGATCGGCTCGGGGAGCCCTCGCAAGGGCCGATCATCAGGGGGAGATGATGGGGGAACGTTTCGCGCGGCGTCATGTCGCAGAGCTGGTGGGTGTGCTGATCGGTGCCGCGCTCGTAGTCAGTTCGGCGACGCCGGCCCGGGCGGATGCCGGGGGCGGCGAGAACTGCGGCGTCTTCCTCGAGACCGGGCTCACGATCTGCGCCCCCGCGGGCGATGACCTCCACGCCGCAGTGACCGCGCAGACCGGCTACACGATCGTCGACGGCGACGAGACCGACGCTGGTCGTGCGACGACGGTCAGCTACCTGCTCGCGCGGCTCTACGACAACGCCGACTACGGCGGCGCGTACTACGAGGTGTGGGGATCATCTGGCTGCTCGTCGGCGGTCGGCGTGCGCGGCGTCGCCGACATCGGCGTCGGCTGGTACGGCAGGGTGAGCTCGTTCCAGGGCTTCTCGAGCTGCCGGGTCAAGGTGTGGCAGAACACGTCGTTCACCGGGTCGAGCGTCGGTTTCGCGTCATCGAGCAGCTACGTCGGCGCGGTCATGAACGACCAGACGCGTTCGGTGCAGGTCGTCTACTGAGCGGATGCCGCGGCATCCCGTTCGTCTGTCAGCGCTCTGTCGCCGCTGCTCGCACCGCCGCGCCCGCAGCACCGTCATGAGCAGGCTCACCGCGGACGGATGTCGCCGAGCCCGACGGCGCCCGGGCACGGCAGCGCGACGACATCGCCGACACCGAGGTCGGCGGGCAGCACCACGGTGCAGGCACCCAGCCGCCACCGGCGCTCCGCGGCGTGCGAGATGCGCCCGAGCAGTCGGGCCTCGGCCCAGCACGGCGCGAGCTCGTCGAGACGGGCGTCGAGGCGCAGCATCCCGTCGTCGCAACCGGTGACCGCCGCCACGAGCACGCTCGTCGACGCTGTCGCCGAGGGGACGCCGCCCGACAGCGGCACGATCGCGGGCGCCGTCGTCACGCACGGGGTGCCGCACAGCTCCGCGTAGCGCAGCACCGAGACGCCGGCGATCACGACGTCGCGCGTGGTCGCGTGGGTGCGGGCGGGCCAGGCGTCGCCCGCGAGGGGCGCCGGCAGAGAGTCGCGCAGGGTGGGCAACAGGGAGGTGAGTGTCATGACTCCGGTCTAGGGGCGACGGGATGCCGCATCCCCCGCCCCTCACGGATCCCATGCGCCCGCGCGCCCGATCCTCACGCGCGTCCGGCACGGGTGCGCCGGCGCGCGCCCCGGCTAGACTTGCCGCATCCCCGGCAGCCCTCGATTCTTGGAGACCAGCCGCGTGAGCACCCCCGCCGCTCCCCTCGGCAAGATCGCCGACACCGTCGCCGACGCCGAAGCCACCCCCGAGAAGGAGCAGCCGTACGCGGCGCTCGGTCTCAAGCCCGACGAGTATGCGCAGATCCGCGAGATCCTCGGCCGCCGTCCCACCAGCGGCGAGCTGGCGATGTACTCGGTCATGTGGAGCGAGCACTGCTCCTACAAGTCGAGCAAGATCTACCTGCGCCAGTTCGGCCAGAAGGTCAGCGACGAGATGCGCGAGCGCCTCATGGTCGGCATGGGCCAGAACGCGGGCGTCGTCGACATCGGCGAGGGCTGGGCGGTGACCTTCAAGGTCGAGTCGCACAACCACCCGAGCTACATCGAGCCGTTCCAGGGCGCCGCGACCGGCGTCGGCGGCATCGTGCGCGACATCATCTCGATGGGCGCGCGCCCGGTGGCCGTCATGGACCAGCTGCGCTTCGGTGCGATCGATCACCCCGACACTGCCCGCGTCGTGCACGGCGTCGTCAGCGGCATCTCGTTCTACGGCAACTGCCTGGGCCTGCCGAACATCGGCGGTGAGACCGTGTTCGACGCGGTCTACCAGGGCAACCCGCTCGTCAACGCGCTCGCCGTGGGCGTGCTGCGCCACGACGACCTGAAGCTCGCGAACGCGGTCGGCCCCGGCAACAAGGTCGTGCTGTTCGGCGCCCGCACCGGCGGCGATGGCATCGGCGGGGCATCCATCCTCGCGTCCGACACGTTCGCCGACGGCGGCCCCACCAAGCGCCCGGCCGTGCAGGTCGGCGACCCGTTCGCCGAGAAGGTGCTCATCGAGTGCTGCCTCGAGCTCTACCGCGACGAGCTGGTCGAGGCGATCCAGGACCTCGGCGCCGCCGGCATCTCGTGCGCCACGAGCGAGCTCGCCGCGAACGGCGGCTCGGGCATGCGCGTCGACCTCGAGAAGGTGCTGCTGCGCGACCCCTCGCTCACGCCCGAGGAGATCCTCATGAGCGAGAGCCAGGAGCGCATGATGGCGATCGTGCGCCCCGAGAAGCTCGACGAGTTCCTGGCTGTGACCGGCAAGTGGGACGTCGAGACGAGCGTGCTGGGCGAGGTCACCGGCGACGGTCGTCTCGAGATCTTCTGGCACGGCGAGAAGATCGTCGACGTCGACCCCTCGACGGTCGCGGTCGACGGTCCGGTCTACGAGCGTCCGGTGGCCTACCCGACGTGGATCGACGCCCTGCAGGACGATTCCGCCGCCGCCCTCGAGCGCAGCGCCGACGCCGACACCCTGCGTGCGCAGTTCACCGCGCTGGTCTCGAGCCCGAACCTCGCGGATGCCTCGTGGGTCACGAACCAGTACGACTACTACGTGCTCGGCAACACGGCCCTCTCGTTCCCCGATGACGCGGGCATGGTTCGCGTCGACGAGCAGTCGGGTCTCGGGTTCGCGATCGCGACCGACTGCAACGGCCGCTTCTGCCAGCTCGACCCCTACGAGGGCGCGAAGCTCGCCCTCGCCGAGGCCTACCGCAACGTCGCCGTCACCGGCGCCGTGCCCACGGCTGTCACCGACTGCCTCAACTTCGGCAGCCCCGAGAACCCCGAGGTCATGTGGCAGTTCTCACGGGCCGTCGAGGGCCTGTCGGACGGCTGCCTCGAGCTCGGCATCCCCGTCACCGGCGGCAACGTGAGCTTCTACAACCAGACCGGCGACACCCCGATCCACCCGACCCCCGTCGTCGGCGTGCTCGGCATCATCGACGACGTCGCGGCGCGCATCCCGTCGGGCTGGCAGGACGCCGGCGAGAACATCTNNCCTCGGCGGCCGCCCGCCGAAGGTGGACCTCGCGGCCGAGAAGCGCCTCGCCGAGCTTCTGCGCGCAGCGGGCGACCAGGGTCTCGTCTCCAGCGCCCACGACCTGTCCGAGGGCGGGCTCGCGCAGAGCCTCACCGACGGCGTGCTGCGCTTCGGCGTCGGCGCGCGGGTGTGGCTGACGGAGATCATCGAGCGCGACGGGGTGGATGCGGCATCCGCCCTGTTCTCGGAGTCGACCGGCCGCGTGCTCGTGACCGTGCCCCGCGAGGAGGACGTCAAGTTCCGCGGGCTCTGCGAGGGGCGCGGCTACCCGGTGCTGCGCATCGGCGTGACCGACGCCCCCGCCGACGGCTCGGCCAGCGCCCTCGAGGTGCAGGGCCTGTTCACCCTGCCGGTGCCCGAGCTGCGGGCACTGTCGACCGGCACGCTGCCGGCCGCGTTCGGCGCGATCGTGACGGAGCCGGAGGTCGTGCGATGAGCGATTCACCCGATGACCTGGGCGAGCGCCCCTACACGACCCGCACGCGCATCGTCGCGTGGGTCGTGATCATCGCGCTCGTGCTCGTCGGCGGCGGCGCGACCGTCGTTTCGCTGCTGATCCACTGACCCGCGGGCCGCGCGCGGGCGCGGTTACGATGAGGGCGTGGACCAGTTCTGGGGTTTCGCCGCGCACTACTGGTGGTTGGCGTTCCCGTTGTTCGGGGTGGTCGCGGCGGCCGGCCGCGGCTGGGAGCGCAATGCCCGGCGGCGCCACGAACGACGCCTCGAGGTGCTGCGCACGAAGGGCGAGATCCGGGCGGCGCAGATCGCCGCCCGGAAGGATCCGAAGGCCGTCGGCTCGGCGCGTCCCGCGCAGAAGGATGCCGCGCTCTCCCCGCTCGCCCAGCTGTTCGCCGATCACGACGATGTGCGCCGGCGGTGGCTCGACTACGAGCTGGATGTCTCGAAGGCGATCGCGTACCCCGCGATGAGCGACGGTCGTCAGCCGCTCACGGCCGCGTTCCTGCGCGCCGGGAAGAAGGCCGACCGGCTGCGGCCCGCCGAAGGTCGCAAGGTGTCCGCGGACGAGCTGCGCGAGTACCGCGAGGCCGTCACCGACTACGAGGTCGCGTTCGATCTCGCCGAGCGCGATGCACGACGCCTGCGCGACTCCGGGTTCACCGAGGCAGAGCGCAAGCGCCTGCACACGGCGCAGCAGCTGTTGACGGTCGCCGTCGACGAGGCCGCGACGCCCGCCGAGCGCCAGCTCGCCTACCAGCGGGTGCGCGAGGAGCTCGACGGGCTCATCTCGCTCTCCGACGAGGCGCTCGACGTGCTCGAGAAGAAGGTCGCCCTCGAGATCACCGCGCCGAAGGNNTGTAGGCCCGGGCGGGAGCTTCCGAGAATGAGCGCGTGAGCTCCCTTCCCCCGACCTCCTCCCCCGCCGCGGCGGCTCCGACGCCGCGGCTGTCCGCGCGTGACGTGCAGGTGCTCGACAACCCGGCATGGTTCTCCCTGGCCGGCCCGCACGCGCGATTCGCCCTCGGCGACGATCTCGCGCGACGCTATCCCGGCGACGTCGCGCCATTCGTCGCGGTGCGCGACTGGAACGACCCCGGGGTGTGGGATCGACTGCACCGCCTGGTCGGGCCGTCGGCCGAGATCGGCCTCAACGGCGCCCCCGACGCACTGCCGGACGGCTGGGAGGTGCTCGGCGGAGGGTCGGGCGTGCAGCTGGTCGAGACCGACGTCCTCTCGCCCCGCCCGGAGCCCGAAGCGGTGCTGCTCGGTGCCGACGACGTGCCCGAGATGCTCGCGATCGTCGAACGCAACCAGCCGGGACCCTTCCTCCCCCGCACCCACGAGCTCGGACGCTACATCGGCATCCGCCGCGACGGACGCCTCATCGCCATGGCCGGTGAGCGGCTGCACCCGTCCGGCTGGACCGAGATCAGCGCGGTGTCGGTCGATGCCGACCATCGTCGCCAGGGGCTCGCGTCACGGCTCGTGCTCGACGTCGCGTTCCACATCCAGCAGCGCGGCGACCGCGCGCTGCTGCACGCGGCGGCGACCAACGTGGGCGCGATCGCCGCCTACGAGAGGCTCGGCTTCGTCCTGCGCCGGCACACCACGTTCGCCGCAGTGCGCACACCGGCGGTCGACCCGTCCTGATCGCTCGCTCGACGTCGCCGTAGCAGTCGGGGGCCGCAGATCGAACCCCACGCCGGCACCCGGTTTCCGCCATACTGAAACCGGGTGCCGGGGGGCACCTGTTGATGCCGGTGCCCGCCGGCGAAAGGGGTAAGAATCATGGACTTCCTGTCGAACTTCGGGAGCCTCCTGTGGTGGTTCCTGTCGATCTTCGTGTTCGTCGCCTACCTGATGGCGCTGTTCTCGATCATCGGTGACCTGTTCCGCGACCACACGCTCAACGGCTGGTGGAAGGCGCTGTGGATCCTCTTCCTGATCTTCGTGCCGTTCCTGACCGCCCTCGTCTACCTGATCGCGCGCGGTCAGGGCATGGCCGAGCGCAGCCGCGCCCAGGCCACGAAGGCGCAGGAGGCGGCCGACGACTACATCCGCTCCGTGTCGGGAACGAGCGCGGCCGATGAGATCGCGAAGGCGAAGGCGCTGCTCGACGCCGGAACGATCACGGCAGCCGAGTACGAGTCGCTCAAGGCGCGCGCGCTCGCGGGCTGACCGATGACCGACGAACGACCGTCCCCGTCGCGCGCCCGCGCCTGGGGGCGGTCGTTCGCGTCGGGGCTGGTGCTCACGATCGCGCTCGTGCTCGCGCCGCTGTCGATCATCACGGGCTGGGCCCGGGTGCAGCTCGTCGACACCGACGCGTTCGTCGCCGCCTACGCCCCGCTCGCGCACGACCCCGCCGTGCAGCAGAGCGTCACCGACGCGACGATGACGGTCATCGCCCAGCACGTGGACTACACGGCGATCGCCGGCCAGGTCATCGACGGCATCACCTCGCTCGGCACCGGCCCTCTCGCAACCCAGGCGCTCGACGCCCTCAAGGGACCCGCCGCGCAGGGCCTCGAGTCGGTCGTGCGCACGAACGTCGCGGGATTCGTGGCATCCGACGCGTTCGCGACCGTCTTCTCGACCGCGTTGCGCACCACCCACGCCCAGCTGGTGAAGACGATGCAGGGCGACCCGAACGCGCTCGTCTCGGTCGCCTCCGACGGCACCATCGGGCTCGAGCTCGGCCCCGTCGTCGCCGCGGTCCGCCAGCACCTCATCGACTCGCAGGTGCCGTTCGCCGCGCAGATCCCGGCGGTGCAGCGCACCATCCCGATCGCCCAGGCCGATGCACTGCCGACCGCGCAGACCGGCTACGCGGTCGCGGTCGCCGTCGGCGCGTGGCTGCCGTTCGCCGCCGCGGTGCTCCTGGTCGCGGGCATCCTGCTGGCCCGCCGCCGCCACCGGGCGGCCGTCGTCGCCGGCCTCGCCCTCGCGCTCGGCACGCTGATCCTCATCATCGGGCGCGCGGTCGCGGCATCCATCGTCAGCGCCGCACTGGCTCCGCAGGGCATTTCGGATGCCGCCTCCGCGGCCCTGTTCTCGGTCGTCACCGACGGCATGGTCTCGGTCGCGGCATGGACGTGCGCGGGCGGCGTGCTCGGTGCGGTGGCGGTGTGGATCGCAGGCCCCTGGCGCCCGGCACGCGCGATCCGGGCGAAGGTGCGCACCTGGACCACGAGGACGTCCACGGCGTGAGCTGTGGATTCTCCCGGCACCGTCTCGGCGTCGCCGATTAGCGTCGAGAGGTGATCCTCCCCGACGGCGCCCGCCGCACGCTCATCGTCCTGTCGATCGCGACCTGTGCCGTCGGCGTCATGGTGATGATCGCCGCCGGCAGACTCGACCTGCTCGCCGACGACAGCGCGAGAGTGCACCGTATCGGGATGTGGATCGCGATCTCCGGCGTGGCGATCGGCCTGGTGGCCGCGGCATCCGATCTGGTGCGACGCCGACGTCGCGACTGACAGGGGCGTTGGCGCGCCGTCAGGACTCGATGTGCTCGCCCTCGACGGCTTCCTCCGTCGTCGAGGCCTCCTCGGTCGCCGACTCCGTCTCGGCCGCGAACTCCGGCTCCTCGGAGATCACACCGGTCTCGGGGCGGATGAGCTCGCGCACCTCGGCCATGAAGCTGGTGAGCTGCTGCTGCTGCCAGCGCAGCTGCCGCGTGCGGTCCTCGGCGTCGCGCAGCACCGTCGTGGTGTGTCCGATCACGCTGTCGACGATCTTCTGCGCCTTGAGCTTCGCCTTGTCGACGGTCTCGCGGGCGCGGAGCTGGCTGTCCGCCTCGATCTGCGACGCCTGGGCGCGCATGAGCTTCTCGTAGTCATCGGCCTTCGCCGAGATGCGCTGCGCGTGGTCGAGCGACGCGGCGACCTGCTCGTTGGCGTCGGAGGTGATGCGCTCAGCGTGGGCGACCGCCTGGTTGTGCAGCACGAGGAACTCCTGCTGGGCGTCGTCCTGACGGCGGGTGAGCGCCTCCTCGAACTCGAGCACGCGGGCGTTCATCTCGCGCACGTCGCGCTCGGCGTCGGCGCGCTGCTCGGTGGTCTCGCGGGTGACCATCGAGCGC
>NZ_LMPK01000002.1:99360-100551 GCF_001423825.1 Microbacterium sp. Leaf351 | reverse complement strand
CCTTCTCCGCGGCGTGCGCGGCCTCGCGCTCGATGCGGGCCTCGTGCGCGGTGTACTCGGTGTCGATCTTCAGGCGCACCTGGTCGGCGTCGTGCTGCGCCTGGGCGAGGATGCGGGCGGTGTCGGAGTCGAGCGTCGCACGACGCTCGGTGATCTCCTCACGGGCGGCGGCGAGCAGGCGCTCGGCCTGCTGCGCGGCGTTCTGGATGAGCAGGTTCGCCTGCTCCTCCGCGACGTGCAGCACCGCCTCGAACTGCTGCCGGCTCTGCGGCTCGTCGCCGTCGCGCTCGAGACCGCCCTCGGCGAACTCGGTGGTCAGCGCGGTCACCCGCGCCTCGGCATCGGCGGCGCGCGCCTCCGCAGCGGCGAGGTCGGCCTTGAGCTTCGCGGTGGCCTTCTCACGGTCGGCGTCGGCCTTGGCGCTCGCACCCTTCGCCTTCTCGGCCTCCGCCTTCACCTTGTCGGCGTCCGCCTTCGCCTTGTCGGCCTCTACGCGCTCCTCCGCGCGTGCCGCCTCGACGTCGGCGTCACGGCGCTCAGCGGCGGCGGCGAGATCAGCCGTCGCGCGCTGCAGCTTGCCCTGCAGGTCGGCGAGCGCGGTGTCGACCTCTTGTCGGTCGTATCCGCGGAACCCGACGGTGAAATAGGTGTGTTCGCCGCCGCTCTGGATGAGCTGGTCGAAGGATCCGTTGCTGCCCTGCTGCGCGGGGGTGTCGCTCATGATGCGGCGCCTTACTCGTCGAGGTCGGTCATGCGCTCCGCCGGCGAAGCGCTCCTGAGCGCGCGCGTGCGGAGCGCGACGTGCAGGATTCGCGTCCATCGTAGGGGGCGAGCCCGGGGGGATTCATCCCCCAGGCGATGGATCTTCCGAGAGGAACGCTCAGCGCGCGTCGGCGGCGGCGGTGTGGTGGCGGATGACCTCGGCCACCACGAAGTTGAACCACTTCTCGGCGAAGGCGGGGTCGAGGTCGGCGTCGGCGGCGAGCGCGCGCAGTCGGGCGATCTGCTGCTCCTCGCGTGCCGGGTCGGAGGCAGGCATGCCGTGCTCGGCCTTGAGATGGCCGACCTGAGTGGTGCTGCGGAACCGCTCGGCGAGCAGATAGATGAGGGCGGCGTCGATGTTGTCGATGCTGGCGCGCAGGCGGCTGAGCGCGACGCGCGGGTCGGTGGTGTCGGACAAGATGGCCTCCT
>NZ_LMPK01000002.1:96683-99332 GCF_001423825.1 Microbacterium sp. Leaf351 | reverse complement strand
GTCCGCCGAGGCATCCTCGTCCGCCACGACCGCATCGACGGATGCCGCGGCCTCCCGAAGGCCGAAGACGACCGCCGGGCGCGCCATGGCCGCGATCGGCAATCCGTTCGCGTTCGGCTTCTTCCTCACCCTCGGCGGTCTGGTCGCACTCGTCCTCGGGCTCGCGATCTCGAACCTGTCGACGGTGCTCATCTACATCGTGTTCGCCCNGTGGGGCATCGTCATCGTCTTCGCCGGCTTCGCCGTCGTGCTCGCCGGCGTGCTGCTGCTGATCATCCCGACCGTGGTGACGCAGATCGCCGGCTTCGTCGCCAACGTGCCGAGCCTCATCCGCGACTTCCAGGCGTCGGACCTCTACGCCTGGCTGCAGGGGAACTTCGGCAGCAATGTCGGCGAGATCGTCAGCCAGGTGCAGGGGTTCCTGACGAACCCGGCGAACCTCACCGCGATCGGCGGCGGCGTGCTGCAGGTGACGGTGTCCGTCATCTCGACCATCTCGGGCATCATCATCGTGCTCGTGCTGACGCTCTACTTCATCGCCAGCCTGGATGTCATCAAGCAGGCCTTCTACCGCCTCGTTCCCGCCCACGGCCGGGAGAGCGTCGCCGACCTGACCGATCAGATCACGCAGTCGATCGGCGGGTACCTCATGGGGATGGTCATCCTCGCGTTCTTCAACTCGCTGTTCGCGGGGCTGCTCTACTTGTTCCTCGGACTCCCCTTCCCGCTGCTGATGGCGGTGATCGCGTTCTGCATCACCCTCATCCCGTTGGTCGGAACGGTGGCGTTCTGGGTGATCGGCTCGTCGCTCGCGCTGTTCGCGAGCCCGGTGGGCGCGCTCGTGTTCGCGGCCCTCTACCTCATCTACATGCAGGTCGAGGCGTACGTGCTGACGCCGCGCATCATGAACCGCGCGATCTCGATCCCCGGATCGCTCGTCGTCATCGGCGCCCTCGTCGGCGGCACATTGCTGGGTCTTCTCGGCGCGCTGGTGGCGATCCCGGTGACCGCATCGATCCTGCTGATCATCAAGAAGGTCATCATCCCGAGACAGGACGCGAAGGTCTGACCGGGCACGGGGATCCCCCGGCGCCCACGAGCGCGGTCGGACTCAGCGTGCCGGGTCGGCCGCGCAGGCGGGATCGCCCGCGGCGGTGACGGCCATCCGACGGTCGGGATCGACCCGGCCGAGAATCGCGAGTACGAGGCGCGAGAGGTCGTCGACGTCCGCGTCGTCCAGGTCGGCGAGGACGAACGAGCGCACCGCCTCCTCGTAGCGCGGTCGCGCATCCGCGAAGCGCTGCTCGCCCGCGCTCGTGAGCACCGCGTTGGTCGCCCGGCCGTCCTCGGCGCAGGGCGCCCGATCGACGAGGCCCTTGCGTTCGAGACCGGTCACGACGCGGGACAGTCGCGGCAGGGTGGCGTTCGTGCGCGACGCGAGCGCGGTCAGTCGTAACCGGCGGGCGGGCGCCTCGTGGAGGGCCTCGAGCAGCGTGTACTCGAACGAGGTGAGATCGCTCGCGGCCATCTGCTGGTCGAGCGTGCGCGGCAGCAGCTCGAGCAGTGCGTGCAGGCGCGCCACCGAGACGCGCTCCTCATATCGCAGTCCCTCGGCCGGCATGCGGCCATTCTAGCAGTTGGTTGCAATTACAAGTAAGTGGGCGTACGGTGACACTTGTATCTACAAGCAATGCCCCGTCGTCGCGGGGCACGAGGGAAGGAACCCCATGGCCCACGTCACGATCTTCGGCACCGGCAACATGGCGAACGCGATCGGCGGAGTCTTCGCCGAGGGCGGCAGCAGCGTAACCTACATCTCCGCCGAGGAGTCGGGCACCGCCCCGATCGTCGGCGACATCGTCGTGCTCGCCGTGCCTTACCCGGCCGTCGCGGGCATCCTCTCGGCGTACGGCGAGCAGCTCGCGGGCAAGACCGTCGTCGACATCACCAACCCGCTCAACTTCGAGACCTTCGACTCGCTCGTCGTGCCGGCCGGGTCCTCCGCTGCCGCTGAGATCCAGGCCGCGCTTCCGCAGAGCTCGGTGGTGAAGGCGTTCAACACCACCTTCGCCGCAACGCTCGTCGCGAAGACGGTCGGTGGAGCGCCCACCACCGTGCAGGTCGCCGGCGACTCCGCCGAGGCCAAGAGCGCGCTCATCGCGGCCATCGCCGCCGGGGGCGTGCAGGCGATCGACGCCGGCGCACTCTCCCGTGCACACGAGCTGGAGGCCCTCGGCTTCCTCCAGTTGACCCTCGCCGTCCGCGAGGTCATCTCGTGGACCGGCGGCTTCGCGGTCGTCCGCTGACCCGTCCGGGCGGGGGCCACGGCCCCCGCCCGCTCGACCTCGCTCCGCTCGAAAGGCTCCCCCCATGCTGATCCGTGAGACCGCGGCATCCGACCCTCTCGCCACCAGCGCTCCCGTCGTCGCCCTGCTGCTGCACGGCTACGGAGCGAGCGAGCGCGACCTCGCCGGCATCGGCGACCGCCTCACCGCGGGACTCCCGTGGGTGTCCCTGCGCGCCCCGCTGGCCCTACCCCAGGGCGGAGCCGCGTGGTTCCCTGTCACGGTGCCCGGCTCCCCCGACCCGCAGCCCGTCGTCGAGGCGACCGAGGCGATCTGGACCTGGGTCCAGGAGAACCTGCTGCCC
>NZ_LMPK01000002.1:95259-96675 GCF_001423825.1 Microbacterium sp. Leaf351 | reverse complement strand
CCCGCCCCGAACGGGTCGCCGCCACCGCGGTGCTGGGGGGTTTCGTGCTCGGCGCCGCACAGCCGGCGGACCCGCTGCTTCGCCGCATGAAGCCGGAGGCGTTCTGGGCGCGGGGTGACGCCGACCGCGTCATCGCGACCCCGGCCGTCGAACGCACCGAGGCCTGGCTCCCCTCGCACACGACCCTCACCGCTCGGGTCTATCCCGGGCTCGGCCACGCGATCGATCAGCGGGTGCTCGATGATCTCGCCGTGTTCCTCGCGGCCGCCGTGCCGCTCGGAGCGTCGACGATCTGACACCGCTCATGCGCACGCTGCCCCGCCGGTGGGCGCCTGCCGTGGCGCTCAGCGCGCGACGAGGATGCGTGTGGGGTTCGGCGCCTCGGTGCGGTGCCGCACGCGTCCCGGTATGCCCGTGCGCAGGTCGAGTGCGAGCGACGCGATGCTGCCGCTGCGCTCGCCTGCGACAAGCAGGGTGTCGCGCTGCACGGTGTGGTCGCGCGGCCAGCTCACCCCCGACTCCACGAGGGCGAGCGGGGTGAGATCGGTGCCGGTGCCGGCCACGCGCACGGTGGCGATC
Organism: Microbacterium sp. Leaf351; assembly: GCF_001423825.1. Classification (NCBI taxonomy): domain Bacteria; kingdom Bacillati; phylum Actinomycetota; class Actinomycetes; order Micrococcales; family Microbacteriaceae; genus Microbacterium; species Microbacterium sp. Leaf351. The sequence continues at coordinate 96,096 of NZ_LMPK01000002.1, read as the reverse complement.
GTGTCGCTGCCCCGCAACCCCAGGTAGACCCGCTCGGCATCACGAGAGAGCACGATGCCCGCCGCGAGGTCGCCGGCGGGCGCACCCAGCGACAGACCCGCCACGATGCGCCACGCACCCGACGCATCCGGCGCGAGCGCGAAGAGCTCGGCGCTCAGCTCGGTGACGACGTACAGGTGACCGCTCGGGTGCCAGACCGCGTGCCGCGGCCCGCTGCCCCGCGGGAGCACGACCTCTCCGACCGGACGCAGCCGCGACCCCGACGGTCGCCAGAACCGCACCAGGTCGAAGCCCATGTCGGTGGTGGCGACGAGTCCGCGCGGCAGGAAGGTCGCATGGTGGGCGCGCGAGACGCGCACTTCGGGGTCGACCTCGACGACGACGGCGGGTTCGACGGATGCCTCGGGCTCGGCGTAGTCGGGAACGAGATGCGCGAACTCCGCCCCCGCCGCCTCACGCAGGGCGCGCGCCGCAGCGGCGAGATCGATCGCGTCCACCGCGGGGCGCGCGGGTGCCTGGCCCACCGAATCCCCCGCGACCGCGAACGGGTCGCCGGACGAGAACGGATCCCCGGCTGACGCCCCGATCTCCGGCGTATGCGGGCGGCCCGCGGCATCCAGCCCCATCGCCACGACACGACCGTCCCCCCAGCAGCTCGCGATGAGCCGCGTGCCGTCGGGGTCGACGGCGACGTGGCAGACCAGGTCGCCGGCGGGAACCGGATCGCCGAGGCGGGCGAAGCCGCGCTCGCTCGTGCGACGGAAGGCCTGCACGGCCCCCTGTCCCTCGAGTGCCGCGTAGACGACGTCGAGCCTCGGGTGGGCGCTGAGCCACGAC
>NZ_LMPK01000002.1:95055-95155 GCF_001423825.1 Microbacterium sp. Leaf351 | reverse complement strand
CCCGCCGAGCCAGAACCGCATGGCGCGGGTCAGTCGACGAGATCGTGGCGCACGATGACGGCGTCGCGCGCGGGGCCGACACCGATCACCGAGATGCGGG
>NZ_LMPK01000002.1:93336-94957 GCF_001423825.1 Microbacterium sp. Leaf351 | reverse complement strand
CCTCGTCGAACCTCTCACCGTCGACGTCGTAGGCCACGCACACCGGGATCTCGTCGAGGCCGGTGAGGATGTCGAGCTTGGTGAGCACGAGGTCGGTGATGCCGTTGATGCGCGTCGCGTATCGGGTGATGGGCGCGTCGTACCAGCCCACCCGACGCGGACGGCCGGTGGTCGTGCCGAACTCGAAGCCGCGCGATCGCAGCCATTCGCCCTGTTCGTCGAACAGCTCGGTCGGGAAGGGACCGGAGCCGACCCGCGTCGTGTAGGCCTTCACGATGCCGACGATGCGGTCGAGGCGGTTCGGGCCGACACCGGAGCCGGTCGCGGCGCCGCCGGCCGTCGCCGACGAGCTCGTGACGAACGGGTACGTGCCGTGGTCGACGTCGAGCATCGTGGCCTGTCCGCCCTCGAACACCACGACATCGCCCGCGTCGAGCGCCTCGCTGAGCAGCAGGGCGGTGTCGGCGACCATCGGGCGCAGGCGCTCGGCGTAGGAGAGCAGGTCGTCGACGATCTCGTCGACGGCGATCGCGCGACGGTTGAAGACCTTCACCAGCAGGTGGTTCTTCTGGTCGAGGGCGCCCTCGACCTTCTGACGCAGGATGTTCTCGTCGAAGAGGTCCTGCACGCGGATGCCGACACGATTGATCTTGTCGGCGTAGGCGGGGCCGATGCCGCGCCCGGTCGTGCCGATCTGGCGCTTGCCGAGGAAGCGCTCGGTCACCTTGTCGAGGGTGCGGTGGTACTGCGTGATGATGTGGGCGTTCGCGCTGATGCGCAGGCGCGACGTGTCGAGACCGCGGGCGGCGAGCGCCTCGAGCTCGTAGAACAGCACCTCGAGGTCGACGACGACGCCGTTGCCGATGACGGGGTTGACGCCGGGCGACAGGATGCCGGAGGGAAGGAGGTGCAGCGCGTACTTCTCGTCGCCGATCACGACGGTGTGGCCGGCGTTGTTGCCTCCGTTGAACTTGACGACCCAGTCGGTGCGGTCGCCGAGCAGGTCGGTGGCCTTGCCCTTCCCCTCGTCACCCCACTGCACGCCGACGATGACAATTCCGGGCATGGTGGCTCCTCACCTAGCAGAGGGGGTTACACCCCATCCTATCGAGAGGCCCGCTCGGGAGCGGGATGGCGCGGACGCCGGCGTGCGGCATCCCCCTACAGTGAGCAGATGACGACGCTGCAGACCCCCGGCTGGGCACGCACCTGGACGCTCGTGCGCGCCGCGGGAGCGCTCATCATCCTCACGGCGATCATCGGCCAGGCCGAGGTCACCTTCGGCGGCGCGATCGCGAACGGGCTCGACGTGGGCGTCGTGCTCGTGAACTTCTTCAGCTTCTTCACGATCCTCTCCAATGTCGGGTCGGTCGTGATCCTCGCCGCGGTGGCGGTGTGGTCCGTCACCGGCGGGCGGGGTGGCGTCTCGCCTCTCCCCCGGGGTCTCGCTGTGGCGCTCGCCTGCGTGAGCACCTACATGATCATCACGGGCATCGTCTACAACACCCTGCTGCGCGGCATCCCGCTGCCGCAGGGCACGACCGTCGAATGGGCGAACGAGATCCTGCACGTGGTCGGTCCGATCATCCTGTTGGCCGATGTGCTGGTGGGCGCGCGGGTG
>NZ_LMPK01000002.1:91005-93297 GCF_001423825.1 Microbacterium sp. Leaf351 | reverse complement strand
CCCTCGTGCGCGGGCCGCTCGTGACCAACCCCAACACGGGGGCGCCGTACTGGTACCCCTACCCGTTCCTCGACCCGAACGCGCAGGCGTCGGGCTACGCCGGGGTGGCGCTCTGGGTCGCGATCATCTCCGCGGCGTTCATCGTGGTCGGCGTCCTCGTGGTCTGGGTGGGGCGTCTGCGCACCCGCTCCTGACCGCGCCCGAGCGCGGGGCACGCGGCATCCGGCTCGGTAGGCTGGTGCCCATGTCGAAAGTGCTGCAGTCCCTCCCCGTCGGCGAGCGCGTCGGCATCGCGTTCTCGGGGGGCCTTGACACCTCGGTCGCGGTGGCCTGGATGCGCGACAAGGGCGCCATACCCTGCACCTACACCGGTGACCTCGGCCAGCCCGATGAGACCGACATCGATGCGATCCCGGGGCGCGCGCTCGAGTACGGTGCCGAGGTCTCGCGCCTGGTCGACTGCAAGACGGCCCTCGTCGAGGAGGGCTTCGTCGCGCTGACCTGTGGCGCGTTCCACATCCGCTCGGGCGGACGCACCTACTTCAACACCACCCCCATCGGCCGCGCCGTCACCGGCACGCTGCTCGTGCGCGCGATGAAGGAGGACGGCGTCGACATCTGGGGTGACGGTTCGACCTACAAGGGCAACGACATCGAGCGGTTCTACCGCTACGGCCTGCTCGCCAACCCCGCGCTGCGCATCTACAAGCCGTGGCTCGACGCCGACTTCGTGACCGAGCTCGGCGGCCGGCAGGAGATGAGCGAGTGGCTCGTCGCCCACGGCTTCCCCTATCGCGACAGCGCCGAGAAGGCCTATTCGACCGACGCCAACATCTGGGGGGCGACGCACGAGGCGAAGACCCTCGAGCACCTGGATGTCTCACTCGAGACCGTCGAGCCCATCATGGGCGTTCGCTTCTGGGACCCGTCCGTCGAGATCGCCGCGGAGGACGTCACCGTGACGTTCGAGGCCGGGCGTCCGGTGGCGCTGAACGGCGTCGAGTTCCGCGACCCGGTGGCGCTCGTGTTCGAGGCGAACCGCATCGGCGGCCGCCACGGCCTGGGCATGAGCGACCAGATCGAGAACCGCATCATCGAGGCGAAGTCCCGCGGCATCTACGAGGCGCCGGGTATGGCGCTGCTGTTCATCGCGTACGAGCGACTCGTGAACAGCATCCTCAACGAGGACACCCTCGCGACCTACCACGAACAGGGTCGCCGTCTCGGCCGCCTCATGTACGAGGGTCGCTGGCTCGAGCCCCAGTCGCTCATGCTGCGCGAGTCGATCCAGAAGTGGGTCGGGTCGACGATCACCGGCTCGGTGACGCTGCGCCTGCGTCGCGGCGAGGACTACACGATCCTCGACACGACGGCCGTCGGCATGTCGTACGCACCCGAGAAGCTCTCGATGGAGCGTGTCGGCGACGCCGCATTCGGCCCGGTCGACCGCATCGGCCAGCTCACGATGCGAAACCTCGACATCGCCGACTCCCGCGCGCGCCTCGAGCAGTACGCGGCGCAGGGTCTCATCGGCGGTCCGACGGGCGCTCTCGTCGGACGTCTCGAGTCGGGCGCCGCGGACGAGATCGTCGAGCACGCCGAGCCGTTCTCCGACGCGCGCGAGGCCCTCGCCGACGCGACAGACGCGGCGAACGAGTCGTCGGCCTTCGACGCCGGAACCGACTGAAAGCCATCGCCTCGAATTAACTTGCACAGCCCTGTGCAAGTTAGCGTAGACTGACGGGCATGCCCCCCGGTGTGCCCCCTGCCGCGCCCGCACGCGCGCGACGAGCGGATGCCGCGACCAATCGGGTCGCGCTCGTGCGGGCCGCGCAGACCGTGCTCGCCCGCGACCCCCACGCCTCGATCGACACGATCGCCCGCGAGGCCGGCCTCAGCCGTCGCGCCGTCTACGGTCACTTCCCCGACCGCGACAGCCTGGTGCGCGCGGTCATCGCGGTCGCCGCCGAGCGGTTCAACGCGATCGCGACGAGCACGCTCGACATCGACCCCGCGATCGCCCTCGCGACGCTCGCCGCACGGCTGTGGGCGGAGGCCGCACAGGTGCAGGCCTCCGCGAGCCTCGCCGTCGACGACGACCACGTCGACGAGACCGCCCGCTCCCTCGGGCCGTTGCGTGAGCGGCTGCGCGGGATCGTCGACCGCGGCGTCGCCGGCGGCGCATTCCGCGGCGACCTCCCGCCCGCCCTCCTCGCCCGCGTCATCGAGGAGGCCGCGCGCACAGCGCTCCGCGAGCTGACAGACATCGACGACGTCGACGCCCGCGATGTC
>NZ_LMPK01000002.1:80435-90997 GCF_001423825.1 Microbacterium sp. Leaf351 | reverse complement strand
CCCACCCCGCCGTTCTCGAGGAGGACTGATGCGCATCGAGCTGACCGACGTGTCGAAGGGCCGCGGCGGCGAGGCGCTGCCGTCGACCACGATCGCCTACGAGTCGGGGGTCGCCCGTCTCGCGACCGCCGAGACCGAGCAGCGGCCGACAGTGCTGGGCCTGCTGGCCACCGGACGCATGAGCAGCGGCACCGGCGAGGTGCGCATCGACGGACGAGCGGATGCCGCGGCCCTGCGTCGACGCATCGCCCTGGTCGACGCGCCCGACGTGTGCGATCCGGCCGCCGATGTCACGGTCGCCGGCGTCGCCGCCGAGGAGCTGATGTTCGCCGGCGCTCCGTCCCACCCCCGCGCGGTGCGCGCGTGGCTGCGTTCGCACGACCTCGACGCCCATTCCCGCACGCCGATCGCCGACCTCGAGCCGGCCGCGCGGGTGAGGATGCTGCTCGAGCTCGCCCTGCTGCGGCGCGGCGTCGACGGCGTCGTGCTGGTCTCCCCCGACCGCCACGGCGGCGACCCGGTCGCGTGGTGGTCGATCGCCGAGGAGATCGCCGCCCGCCACGTGGCCGTGCTGGTGATCGCCGGTGAGGCGTCGGCGACCGTGCTGGCCGGCGCCGCGGTGCGGGCGACCGACCCGCTCCCGCCCCTGCCCGAAGAGCCCGAGCCGGCGTGTGATCCCGACGCCGAGCCCCAGCCCGACGGCGACAGCGACGCCGAGAGCGACCTGCCGCACGCCGGCGACGCGATCGACCCGACGAGCGAGCCCCTCGACTCCCCCCACACTCCCGACCCCACCGAGGACCCCCGATGAAGATCCCCGCCATGATCGCGGCGGAACTGCGCCGCCTCACCGCCACCCGCATGGCCGTCATCGCGCTCATCGCGCTCATGTGCGTGCCGATCCTCTACGGCGGCCTGTACCTGTGGGCCAACCAGGACCCGTACGGCAAGCTGGCCGACGTTCCCGTCGGCCTCGTCGTCGAGGACATCGGCGTCGCGGCGTCCGGCGACCAGCCCGCGTCGAACTACGGCGAGCAGGTCGCCGACCAGCTGATGTCGAGCGGAACGTTCGCGTGGCAGCGCCTGACTCCTGCCGAGGCGCGGGCCTCGCTCGCGCAGGGCGGCGTCGACTTCACGGTGACGATCCCGGCCGACTTCTCGGCCGCTCTCACCTCCGCTGCCGGCACCGATCCGCACGCGGCGACGATCTCGCTGCAGACCAACGACGCGAACAACTACCTGGCGTCCACGATCGGCTCGCAGGCGGTCGCGAAGATCCAGGCCTCGGTCACGCAGCTCGTCGGCAAACAGGCGGCCCTGCGGCTGCTCACCGGCATCAGCGACATCCGCTCGAACCTGGTGACGGCGGCGGACGGCGCGACGAGCCTCGCGAGCGGGGCGGATGCCGCGGCATCCGGTGCGAACACGGCCGCCGCAGGAGCGGCGCAGCTCTCCGACGGCACGTCCCAGCTCGCCGCCGGGGCGGGCACGCTCAGCGCGGGCGCCGACCGGGTGGCGAGCGGCGCCGCCCAGGTCGCCTCGGGCACGGCGCAACTCGCGCAGACGGCCGATCAGGTGGGTGCGGTCGCGAACCAGGCCGCCGGTGCGCTGCCGCAGGTGCGGTCGGCCATTGCGCAGCAGCTCGCGGACCAGGGGCTCACCCAGGCCCAGATCAACCAGGTGCTCGCGCAGCTCGATCCGCTCGGCACCCAGCTGACGGCGGCGAACACGCAGCTGCAGGCCGCTGTCGGCAAGATCGACCAGCTCAACGCGGGCGCGCAGCAGGTCTCGAGCGGGGCGAGCCAGGTCGCCGATGGCGCGTCGAGCCTGGCAAGCGGGGCGGATGCCGCGGCATCCGGTGCCTCTCAGCTGAAGGACGGCACGGCCCAGCTGGCGAGCGGGCTGACGACGCTCGATCAGGGCGCCGCGAAGCTGCGTGACGGACTCGAGAGCGGGCTGTCGCAGATCCCGGACTCGTCGGCCGACCTTCGCGAGAAGCAGGCCGAGACGATCTCGGACCCGGTGACGGTCACGTCGGGCAAGCTCGCCTCCGCCGAGGACTACGGCGCGGGCCTCGCCCCCTTCTTCGTGGCCCTCGCCGGCTGGATCGGCATCTACGCCCTGTTCCTGATCGTGAAGCCGATCTCCCGGCGAGCCGTGACCGCGCTGCACTCGCCCCTGCGGGTGACGGTCGCCGGTTGGCTGACCCCGGGGCTGCTCGGCGGCGTGCAGATGCTGGGACTGTTCGGCGTGCTGGCGGTCGCGCTCGGGTTCACCTTCGCGAACCCCGTCGCCACGCTCGGCATCATGCTGGTCGCCTCGCTGACCTACGCCGCGATCGTGCTGGCGCTGAACGTGTGGCTCGGGTCGGTCGGGCAGTTTCTCGGGTTGGTGCTCATGGTGCTGCAGCTGGTCACCGCGGGCGGCACCTTCCCGTGGCAGACGCTCCCCGGGCCGCTCGCCGCACTGCATCATGTACTGCCGATGGGATATGTCGTCGACGCCATGCGCCAGCTCATGTACGGCGGCGACCTGTCGCGCGTGCCCGGCGATCTCGCGGTGCTGTTCACCTGGATGATCGGCGCGCTGCTCCTCGCCGCGATCGGCGTGACGCGGATGACCCACCGCCGCACCCTGCGCGATCTGCAGCCGAGCCTCATCGGGTGAGGTGAGGGGGGCGGATGCCGCGGCATCCGCCCCCCTCACCCTGCGTGGCCGCGAGCGTCGCACCACAGGCGGGGCCCCGCCCGCACAGGAACTCCCGCGGGAACAGGGCGATCACGCCCGAATCGTCCTGTTCTCGCGCATTCTCCTGCACTCAGCCGCTGTAGGCGCCCGCGGCGATGTCCTCGGCGAGGGTCGGCCCGGTCGGCTCCCAGGCGAAGCGCTCACGGGTGAGCGTGGCGGAAGCGGCGATGTCGGCGGCGAAGAACCGCCCGATCCACCCGAAGTGCGCATCGGCGTCGGCGGGGGCGACAGAACGCACCGGCACGCCGAGTGCGGCACCGAGCCACGCCGCGATGTCGCGAGCCGGAATTCCGTCCTCAGCGACAGCGTGCACGATCGTCCCGGGCTCGCCGCCCTCGATCGCGAGGCGCACGAGACGGGCAGCGTCGGTGCGGTGTACCGCGGGCCAGCGGTTCATGCCGTCGCCGACATATCCGGCGAACCCCTGCGTGCGGGCGATGCGGGCGAGCTCCGCGGTGAAGCCGTGGTCGCCCATGCCGTGCACCGTCGGGGCGAAGCGGGCCGCCATGGCCCGCACACCCTGCGCCGCCCAGCCGAGCGCGAGGTTCTCGCTGCCGCCGCGCATCGATTCGATGCCGTGCTGCGTGGACGGCGTCGCCTCGGTGAGGGTCTGCCCGGGGTAGCCCGCCATGCCGGAGGCGACGATGAGCGCACCGCCACGAGGCGCGAGCGTCTCGGCGAGCGCGGCGACGGCATGGTGCTCGATCACCCCTGACTCGGCGAACCGTGCGAAGTCGTGCACGAAGGCGAGGTGGGCCACGGCGTCGGCGCCGGCGGCGCCGGCGCGCAGCGAGTCGAGGTCGGTCAGCTCGCCGCGCAGCACCTCGATGCCGCGGGCGGCGAGGGTGTCGGCGGCGGCCGCGGTGCGAGCGAGGCCGACGACCTCATGTCCTGCCGAGAGCAGTTCGGCCGACACGGCGGTTCCGATCCAGCCGGTGGCTCCGGTGACGAAGATGCGCATGATGCGCTCCCTTCCTGATGTCAGTGTGTGACATCAGGCTAGCACCCAACGTCAGTCACTGTCATCACTATGATCGACGTATGGGTCGATGGGAACCGGGAGCACGCGAGCGACTCGCGCGCGCCGCGCTCGACCTCTATGTCGAGCGCGGGTTCGACGAGACATCCGTCGGCGACATCGCCGCGCGCGCAGGAGTCACTGAGCGCACCTTCTTCCGACACTTCGCCGACAAGCGCGAGGTGCTCTTCCAGGGATCGGCCGTGCTCCAGCAGCGGGTCGTCGCCGCGATCGCCGCCGCCGACCACCGACTCACGCCGTTGCAGATCATGATCACGGTGATGCGGGAGACGCAGGAGTACTTCCCCGACCACGATTTCGTGGCCGCCCGTCAGGCCGCGATCGACCGCAACACGAGCCTGCGGGAGCGCGAGCTGCTCAAGCTCGCCACCATGCGCGCCGCCGCCGCCGACGCGCTGCGCGCGCGAGGCGTCGACGACCTGTCGGCCGACCTCGCCGCCGACGCCGGCGTCTCGCTGTTCCACCAGGGGTTCCAGCGCTGGGTGGCCGGCGCCGCCCCCGACCTCGTCTCGGGCATCGACGACGCGGCATCCGCTCTCCGCGGCCTCACCGCCTGACGCGACGCTCCGCGCTCGACATGACGGAACGCCGCACCCCGAGCGGTGCGGCGTTCCGTGGGGCGGCGCTCAGAGAGCGGCGCGCAGTCCCTCGACGAGAGGCGTCGTGGGGCGTCCGATGAGCGCGGCGAGAGAGCCGTCTCCGCCGTCGAGCTGGCCCTCGGCCGTGCTCGCGTCCATCGCGGCGACGAATCCGGCCGTGCCGGCGTCGAGCCCGGCGGCCTCGAGCGCGGCGGCGCGCTCGGCGACCGTCTGGCGCACGTAGGCCACCTCACGGTCGAAGATCGCGGCCGCGGCCGCGGCGAGGTCGTCGTAGTTCCAGGCGACGTCACCGGCGAGCTCATAGACCCGACCGGCCTGGTCGTCGGCCAGCAGCACCGCGGCGGCAGCGTCCGCGTAGTCCACGCGGCTGGCGCTCGCGATGCGACCGTCGCCCGCGGCGGCCGCGAGCACACCCGACGTGCCCGCGTACTGCACGTCGGCGAGCTGGTTCTCGGTGTACCAGTTGTTGCGCAGCAGCACGGCCGGAACGCCCGACGCGGCGATCGCGGCTTCGGTCTCGACATGCTCGGGAGCGAGGATGTGGGTGCTCTCGCCCGCACGGTAGATGCTCGTGTAGGCCAGCAGCTCGACGCCCGCTGCGACGGCGGCGTCGATGACGACCTGATGCTGGGCGGCACGCTGTCCGACCTCGGAGCTCGAGATCAGCAGCACGCGGTCGACGCCCTCGAGGGCTGCCGCGACGGTCTCGGGCTTCGTGTAGTCGAGCTCGACGACGCGCACGCCGAGGTCGGCGGCCTTCGCGGGAGTGCGAGCGCCGGCGACGATGTCGGATGCAGCGGCACCACGCGCGAGCAGACGCTCGACGACGAGACGGCCGAGGTGCCCGGAGGCACCGGTGACGAGGATGGTCATGGGGTTCCCTTCGACGTGTGAACGGAGGATGCAGCGGCATCGGGCATCGGCACATTCCCACCGATGGGTACCCACTTTCGGGTATGGTACTGGCATGGCGGTGAGTTTTGCGGAAATCCGGGAGGACCGCCCCGGAACTTTCACCCATTCATGCCCGACCCGGGTCGTGCTCGACCACGTGATGAGCCGGTGGGGAGTGCTCGTGATCGCCGCTCTCAGCGACGGCACGCAGCGCTGGGGCGAGCTGCGCCGGGGCGTCGACGGCATCAGCGAGAAGATGCTCGGCTCGACGCTGCGCACCCTCGTCGCCGACGGTCTCGTGGCCCGGCGATCGCTTCCCGCGGTGCCCCCGCACGTCGAGTACAGCCTCACTCCGCTCGGGCTCGAACTGGTCGAGCGCATGCTCCCGTTGCTCTCCTGGGTGGCCGACAACGCCGACGAGATCGTGGGTCAGAAGGCGATCGCCCGCACCTGACGCCCCCGGGAGAGCCGTGGCATCCATACAGGACTCGTCCAGAAATGCCCCCTAACGTGGCCGGGTCCGCCGCGGTCCCACCCGAGGGAGCGGGGCGGATGCCTCGGACTCACCCGTCCAGACGGGTGTGATGCGTCAGCGTCAGGGCACCGGAACCGCCTCGTGCGACCGTCGCCCGCCGCATCGTCCGAGGCGGCCAGCCTGCTCGGCCGCCGCCCGCTGACACGCGCGCGGCCGCCCGACGTCGTCCGCCTGGCGGGCACGCGAGGAGCCGCAGGGAAGCTCGAGAATTGGAGTTCCGTGCGCCTTCGCGTCACTCTCCCCCGTCGTAAGAGAACCCTCATCCCCCTCGCCGCACTCGCGACCACTCTCGCGGTCGGCATCCCCGTCGGCCTGGTCTCCACGGCCGCGGCCCAGACCCCCGCTCCCCCCTCCCTCGCAGGCCCCGCCGCGCGCGACGTCGATCGAGACGCCAGCCTGTACGCGGCCGTCGCCCGAGTCACGGTGACGGGAGCCTCCGGCAAGGTCGACGCCTCCGCCCTCGGTGCGCAGATCGACCAGCTCACCAACTCGGAGGAGCTTCCCGCCGAGACGGTGGCCGCCCTCACCGCGAATCTGCGCGGCACGACGTCCACCGTCGCCGATCAGATCGCCGCCCACGACGCCGAGCAGGCGCGCATCGCCGCCGAGCAGGCCGCGCAGGCCGCAGCGCAGGAGGCTGCCGCGAAGGCCGCCGCCGAGAAGGCCGCGGCAGCCAAGCGCGCCGCCGCCTCGCAGGCGTCGGCGGCCGCCGCGAACGCGGCAGCCGCCGACCCCGCCAGCGCGCAGGCCATCGCCAAGCAGATGGCGGCCGCCAACTACGGCTGGGGTGACGACCAGTTCGCCTGCCTGTACTCCCTCTGGAAGAAGGAGTCGGGCTGGAACTACCGCGCCTACAACGCCTCGAGCGGTGCCTACGGCATCCCCCAGGCCCTGCCGGGCTCGAAGATGGGCGCGAACGGCGCCGACTGGCAGACGAACCCCGCGACACAGATCGCGTGGGGTCTCGGCTACATCAGCCGCGCCTACGGCACGCCGTGCGGCGCCTGGGGTCACTCCCAGTCGACCGGCTGGTACTGATCCGCCACGCTGACGCGCTGGTGGTGCGGCCCCTAGGCTGACCACCAGCGCGTTGCCGCGCCCGCCGTCCGCGGGCCGCTCGGTCGACGCCGATGCCGACGCGAGAGGGGACGCCACGTTGGATGCCGCCTCCCCCCGCCCTGCGACACCGGTCCGGGCGGGGATCGTGCTCACGGCATTGGTGCTCGCCGCCGTCGTCTGCAACATCAATGTCGCCGCGGCGACGGTGGCGCTGCCGTCGATCGGCGACGCGTTCGGGGCGTCCCAGACGGCCCTGAACCTCGTCGGCATCGGCAACGGGCTGGGGTTGGCGATGTCGGTGCTCTACCTCGGCGCCGTCGCCGACCGCTACGGCCGCAAGCGGCTCCTGCTCATCGGTCTCTCGCTCACCGTGGTCGCGAGCGTCGCGTCCGCTGCGGCATCTTCTGTCGAGGCGCTCGTGCTCGCGCGGGTGTTCACGGGGCTCGCGGCCGGCGCCGCCTACCCGACGACCCTGTCGCTGATCACCGCCCTCTGGGCCGACGGACCGGCGCGCACCCGCGCGATCGCCCTGTGGTCGAGCGTGAGCGCGATGGCGAGCGTCGGCGGCTCGGTGCTCGCCGGTATCGTGCTGACGGATGCCGGCTGGCGCCCGTCGTTCCTCATGGCGATCCCCCTCGCGCTCGTCGCCGCGGTGCTGGTCGCGTGGGCCGTGCCCTCCCGCGTCGCGGAGTCCGAGGAGCCCGTCGATCACATCGGCGGCGTGTTGTCCGTGGTCGGCGTCGGTGCGCTCGTGCTCGGCATCGGGATCGTCTTCGATCCGGGCGAGCAGGTGCCGGGCATCGTGCTGGTGCTCGTCGCCGTCGTCGCGATCGGCGGGTTCGGGTGGCGGCAGCGTCGTACCCGCTTCCCCCTGTTCGACCTGCACATCGCCCGGCGACGCCTGTTCTGGGCGCCTGCCGTCGCCGGCACCATCGCGTTCGGTGCGCTGCTAGGTGCGATCTTCGTCGGTGAACAGTTCCTGCAGAACGTGCTCGGCTACGACCCTCTGAAGGCCGGCGCCGCCGTCATCCCCGCCGCCGTCGGCCTGCTGATCGCGGTGCCGTTCGCCGCTCGGCTGGTCGGTACGCGCGGCACCCGGTGGGCGATGCTTCTCGGCTACGCGATCATCCTCGCCGCGTTCCTGACGATGCTCGGCTGGCGCGAGAGCACGCCCTACGCGCTCGTCGGCGTCGGCTTCCTCTTCGTCGGCGCGGGAGCCGCGTTCGTGATGACCGCGTCGTCGCGCTCACTGACCGGATCGACGCCCGTTCGACGCGTCGGCATGGCCTCCGCGGCATCCGATCTGCAGGGCGACCTCGGCGGGTCGATCATGCAGGCGCTTCTCGGTGCGATCCTCGCTGCGGGGTTCGCGGGCGCCGTCTCCCGCCACATCGCCGACTCGGGGCGCGCGGGGGAGATCGGCGCCGAGGTGACGGCGGCGCTGCAGGCGTCGTTCGCCTCCGCGGCCCATGTCGCCCAGGCCTATCCGGCGGATGCGGGCCAGATCCTCGCGGCCGCGCGCGAGTCGCTGGCGGCCGGGGCGTGGGCCGCCTACCTCGTCGGCGCGATCGTGCTCGTCGCCGGCGCACTCGTCGTACGCTTCGGCATTCCCGACCGCCGGGGCGAGGCGCGCCTGCACGAGCGCTACCGCGCCGACGACGAGCGGATGCCGCAGCCCGGCGCCTAACGCGACGGGCCGGGCTCCTGGGGGCCGGCGCCGCCGGCGGCCTCGCGGTCGATCGTCGAGGCTTCGTCGACGTCGCGTCCGGCGAGCTCATCGACCACGAGGGTGTCGGCGTCGAACGAGCCGTTGCGGTAGGCCTGACGACCGACCATGTGGGCCGACAGCGGGGCGGTCGCGAGCTGGAACATCACGACGGGCACGAGGAACGCCACCACCGGCCACGACCGCAGCGACAGCGCGATCGCCAGGCAGATGAGCACGAGTCCGAGCACCTGCGGCTTCGTCGCCGCGTGCAGGCGCCCGGGGACGTCGCGCAGCCTCACGACGCCGATGGCTGCCGTGAGGCACAGCAGGGCGCCGATGAGGATCAGCACGAGCGAGGCCGTGTCGAGCACGCTGTCGATGGTCATCGCCGATCCTCCCTTCTCGCGACGAACCGCGCGATCGCGACCGACCCGAACACACCGATCGCCGCGAGGCACAGCAGCACCGGCAGCGTGCGGGTGTGGTGGTTGATCGCCATGTCGGCGCCGAGCACGCACATCACCTCGGTGAGGAGCACATCGGATGCCACGGCCCGGTCGAGGATCGACGGGCCCTTCACGATGCGCCACAGCGTGAGAAGCGCGGCGAGCGCGAACACGATGTAGATCGCGACGAGCAGGGGGTTCACGAGGCTCCTCCCGCCGCGGCATCCGTCACTGTCTTCACTTGGGCGCGCGATCCGAACGCCTGCACGACGCGACGTTCCCACGCGAGCACCGTGCGTCGCTGGCGCTCGATGTCCTCCGCGCTGCGCACGCCGATCACGTGCAGGTAGAGCACCCGCCGGTCGCGATCGATGTCGATCAGCAGCGACCCCGGGATGAGCGAGGACGTGACGGCGGTGTGGGTCATGATGAGGTCGTCGTCGACCCGCAGTGGCACCGCGATGACCGCGTTGCGCGGCTGGCGGCGCGCGTCGAGCACGATCCAGGCGACCGACAGCGAGCCGCGCACGACCGCGAACGCGAACATGACCACGAAGACGAGCGCGTGCCACGGATGCAGCCGGCCCGACAGCTCGACCGGCGGCAGCCGGAACACGCGCGTGACGATCAGGGCGACCACGATGCCGGTGAGCGCGGCGAGCACCGTGAACTGGCCCCAGAGCAGCATCCACAGCAGCACGAGCCAGATGAAGAACGGCAGCTGGCGCCACGCGCGCGCGGCGGCGGAGCGACGCACCATCAGTGGCCCCCCTCGCCGGTCGTCGTGTCGCTGATCACCTGGGCGACGTGCACCGGCTCGCTCAGCTGCGCGCCGATGCGCGCGCACAGGTCGAACAGGGGTCCGGCGAACACGGTGAGCGCGATCGTGACCACCACGAGCCCGGCGGTCGAGGCGGTCATGACCTTGGGGATGACGCGGCGCTCGGTCTGGACGGCCGCAGCCGGCGCCGACCCGAGGAAGCGGATGCGGTCTTCGACCTCGGGCTCTTCGGCCGAGGTGCTCTCCCGCCAGAAGCCGAGGTTCCACGCGCGCATCAGCGTGTACAGGGTGAGCAGCGACGTGATGACCCCACCCACGATGAGCACGATCATGAGAGGCGTGCCGACCTGCGCGGCGGCGTCGAAGAGCGCGAACTTGCCGATGAAGCCCGAGAACGGTGGCAGACCGCCGAGGTTGATCGCCGGGATGAAGTAGAGCAGCGCGATCAGCGGCGCCCCCGTCATGAGGCCCTTGAGCTTCAGGATCGACGTCGTGCCGGCCCGGCGCTCGATCAGTCCGACCGCGAGGAACAGCGTCGTCTGCACGACGATGTGATGCACCATGTAGTACACGGTCGCGCCGATGGCCGCCGGCGTCGCGATCGCCAGCCCGAAGATCATGTAGCCGACATGGCTGACGAGCGTGAACGACAGGATGCGTTTGAGCTCGGCCTGGGCGACGGCGCCGAGGATGCCGACGATCATCGTCGCAAGCGAGACGATCAGCAGCAGCGTGTTGATGTTGCTGTCGGGG
>NZ_LMPK01000002.1:78859-80430 GCF_001423825.1 Microbacterium sp. Leaf351 | reverse complement strand
ACGAGTCGGGCAGCCAGAAGGAGAGTGGGAACACGGCCGCCTTGATGCCGAAGGCGAGCAGCAGCATGAGATGCAGCACGAGCTGCACAGAGGGCGGCTGCAGCGCCATGCGCTCGGCGATCTGCGCCATGTTCACCGTGCCGAGCGCCGCGTAGATGGCCGCGATCGCCGAGAGGAACAGCACCGAGGAGACGAGCGAGACGACGATGTACACGACGCCCGAGCGGATGCGCGCCTCGGTGCCGCCGAGCGTGATGAGCACGTACGACGCGACCAGCAGGATCTCGAATCCGACGTAGAGGTTGAAGAGGTCGCCCGCGATGAACGCGGTGTAGATGCCCGCCGCGAGGATCAGATACGAGGGGTGGAAGATCGAGACCGGGGTGTCCTCGTCGCCGTCGGCAGCGCCCTGGCCGACCGAGAACAGCAGCACCGCGAGCAGCACAATGCTGGAGATCACCACGAGCAGCGCCGCGAGGGTGTCGACGTACAGCACGATGCCGAACGGCACCGGCCACCCGGCGACCGCGACCGCGAGCGGGGCGTGGGCGTCGACGTAGACCAGCAGCACCGACGCGATCACGAGCACCGCGGTCAGCGTGACGATCGACACCCACACCTGCACGCGCCGACGACGACCGAAGATGAGCGCGACGGCCGCGCCGAGCAGCGGCAGCGTGGTCAGCAGGGGGACGAGGGAGCTCACGAGTCATCCCCCCGTCGTCCGTCACCGGTGGGCCGGTCGGTCGGCGCGTCGTCGGCGAGTGCATCGAAGTCGAGGCTCGAGAGCACGGTGATCGGGGCGACCTCCGAGTCGACGAAGTCGGTCGTGGCGTCGTCGTCCTGCTCGGTGATCTCGTCCTCCGTCTCGAGAGCGTCGGCCGGCTCGGCGGCCCGTTCGCGCAGCGCGACGTCGGCCTCGTCGTCCTCGACGGTGTCGGCCTGGCCCAACTGCCACGAGCGGTAGATCAGCGCCAGCAGGAACGCCGAGACCGCGAACGTGATGACGATGGCGGTGAGCGAGAGGGCCTGCGGCAGCGGATCCGAGAAGGACGCGGCATCCTCGGCAGACCCGAAGAAGGGGGCGACGCCGGGCTTGCCGAGCACGATCAGCAGCAGCAGGTTCGCGCCGTTGCCGAGCAGCAGGAAGCCGATCAGCACGCGCGTGAGCGAGCGCTCGAGCATGGCGTAGACGCCGCAGGCGAACAGCGCCGCCATCACGACGATGAGCACGACCGAGACGCTCATTGCACGCTCACCCCCCGGGCACGCAGCTCCTGCGTCTGACGGTCGACCTCGGCGCCGAGGCTGCGCAGCACGTCGAGCACGAGCCCGATGACCACGAGGTAGACCCCGATGTCGAAGATGGTCGACGTCACGAACTCGATGTGCCCGATGACGGGGATATCGGCCTCGAGGATGCCGCTGGTCAGCGGGGCCTCACCGAACAGCAGCGGCACGATCGCGCAGGCGACCGCGAGGGTCATGCCGACGCCGAGCAGGCGTCCGGCGTCGGTGGGCGCGGCGGCGCCGAGCTCGTAGCGGCCGCCCGCGATGTAGCGCATGACCAG
>NZ_LMPK01000002.1:76542-78828 GCF_001423825.1 Microbacterium sp. Leaf351 | reverse complement strand
CCCGCACGATCACCTCGAGCATGATCGAGCGGTTCTCGGCGCGCACCCTCTGACCGGCGTACAGCCAGGCGCGACGGGTCGAGTCGCTGGATGCCGCGGGGCGCAGTCCCTCGTCGGTCTCGACGAGCACGCGGCGTCCGGTCTGGCGGGGGATGGGCCGGGTGAACGACGACAGGTTGTCGGCGCGGTGAGTGACGAACACGAGCGAGGCGACGCCGGTCGCGGCGAGCACGAGCACCGACAGCTCGCCCATCGTGTCCCACCCGCGCAGGTCGACGAGGGCGACGTTCACGACGTTCTTGCCGTGCCCGATCTGGTAGGCGAGCGCCGGGAAGTCGAGCGAGATCGGCGGCAGGGTGCGGGCTCCCGTCGCGACGATCGCGACGAGGGCCATCGTCGCACCCACCGCGATCGCGAGCACCGCCCGTCCGATGGGCGCGACCGACGCGTTGTGGTCGCCGAGCCGCGAGGGGATGCGGCGCAGCACGAGGGCGAACGCGACGAGCGTCACGGTCTCGACGAGGATCTGCGTGAGTGCGAGGTCGGGCGCCCCGCTCGTGGCGAACAGCACCACCATGCCGAGTCCGGTGACCGAGACGAGCACGACGCCGGTGTAGCGCTTCTGGGCGCGCACGGCGAGGATGCCGGCGACGATCATGACGGGGGCCACGGCGAGCTGCGCGGGCGTGTGCCACGCATCCAGCTGAGCCTGCCACGAGGGGCTCGCGAGCAGCGCGGTGCCCTCGGCGACGACGAACACGGAGAAGATCACGCCGAGGTGCAGGGGCAGGGATCCGCGCTGGGTGAGCGTGGTCGAGGAGACGGCGAGCCGGATCACCCCGCGCAGCGCCGCGTTGTAGACGTCGACGGCGGTGAACGGCAGCACGCGACGACGCTCGGCCCAGCCGACGCGCAGCGCGAGCCAGAAGACGAGCGCGCCGACCGCGAGGGAGCCGAGCGAGATCCACAGCGCGGGCTCGAACCCGTGCCAGAGGGCCAGGTGCGCGGCCTTGGTGTGGTCGCCGACGCCCTCCGCACCGGCGGGAACTGTCGCCGCGTAGGGGGCGAGAGCGCCATCCACAACGGATGCCGCGGCCCCCAGCACGAGCGTGAGCACCGCGAGGGCGACCGGTGCGAACGAGAACCCGAACGGGGGAGAGGGCCACTCGGTGCGCGGACGCGGGGAGCCCGCGGCATCCTTCTTCGTGAAGAACGCACCCCAGACGAACCGGATGCCGTACGCGGCGGTCAGCACCGACCCGAGCACGATGGCGACGAGCCCGACGCTCGCCCACGGGGCCCCTTCGCTGGCCTGCTCGAGGAACGCGGCGAGCACCGACTCCTTCGCAACGAACCCGATCGTGGGGATGACACCGGCCATCGAGCACACGGAGATGATGGCGGCGGCGGCGAGCACCGGCGCCTGCCCGCCGACGCCCGAGAGCTCGCGGATGTCACGGGTCGACAGCTGCCGGTCGACGATGCCGACCACGAGGAACAGCGCCGACTTGAACAGGGCGTGGCTGATGAGCAGCGCGAGGCCGGCGAGCGCGGCGTCGCGGGTGCCGTAGCCGAGCACGATCGCGAGGAATCCCAGCTGGCTGACGGTGCCGAAGGCGAGGATGCGCTTGAGGTCGTACTCGCGCAGCGCCTGGATGCCGCCGAGCAGCATCGTGAACGCACCGAGGCCGATGACGATCGGCCGCCAGGTCGGGTCGATGGCGAACACGGGGGCCAGGCGCGCGATGAGGTAGATGCCCGCCTTCACCATGGCGGCGGCGTGCAGGTAGGCGCTCACGGGGGTCGGTGCGGCCATCGCGCCCGGAAGCCAGAAGTGGAATGGGAAGATCGCCGACTTCGACAGCGCGCCCACGAGGATCAGCACGAGCGCCGCGTCGACGACCGGGCCGGTGGGCGCCGCCGCGAGGATCCCCGCGATGCTCGTCGTGCCCGTGTGCACCACGAGCAGCACCACGCCGATGAGCATGATGAGGCCGCCGAGGGTCGTGACGAGCAGTGCCTGCAACGCCGCGCGACGGCTCGCGCCGCGCGCGCGGTAGTAGCCGATGAGCAGGTACGACAGGATGCTCGTGATCTCCCACAGCATCACCAGCACGACGATGTCGTCGGTCAGCACCAGTCCGTACATGGCCCCGGCGAACGCGAGCAGCACCGCGGCGAAGAGCCCGACGCCCTGTGTCTTGCCCGCGAAGTACCAGCGGCAGTAGAGCAGCACGAGGGCGCCGACGCCGGTGACCACGAGCGCCATCACCCAGGCGAGGGTGT
>NZ_LMPK01000002.1:74279-76500 GCF_001423825.1 Microbacterium sp. Leaf351 | reverse complement strand
GTGCACGAACGCCAGCACGGGAAGGGCCGCGGCGACGAAGAACGCGCGCGAGCCGATGCGGGAGACGAGCCACGGCAGCAGCAGGGGCAGGAGGGCGAACGCAGCGAGAAGGACCAGCACGGGGCCTCCTCGGGGTCGTCGGGCCGGGCTCAACGAGGGAGCGCCCAGGCGATCGGGGTTCGGGCCCTCAGTCTATCGGGCGGCCCATAGGAGGCGTGCGGCGTTCGCCCAGACGGGCGTGCCTATGCCCGCGGCGCGGGACCGGTGGTGTTGCCCTCGCGGAAACGGCTCGCGAAGTCGACCCCCGACGTAGGTGTCCCCTGGATGAGGGCGGCGAGCACCTCGCCGGCAGCCCTGCCCTTGTCGGCGGCGGGCTGCGCCATGGTCGTCAGGCGGTGGGGGGCGATGCCGTCGGCGCGGATGCCGTCGAATCCGGTGACGCTGAAGTCCTCGGGCACCCGCACGCCCGCGTCGAGGGCCGCGCGCACGATGCCGACGGCGAGCAGGTCGGTCTGCGCGATGGCCGCCGTGGGCCGCGGATCGAGCGCGAGGATGGCCTGGCCGGCGGCGTACCCCTCGTCGATGAGGCTTCCGGTGGCGTGGTAGATCGGGGCATCCGGATACACCTCGAGGGCGCCGCGCAGTCGGTCGCGGGTGACGTCGACAGTGATCGCGTCGAGGTCGACCGACGGAGCCCAGCCGGCGCGGGTCGACGCGTCGAACGCCATCGTCACGTGCACGACCCGTTCGTGTCCGAGACCCTTCGTGTACTCCGCGATGTGCCGCTGCGCGGCCTCGTTGTCGAGTCCGATCTGCGGCACCCCCTCGCCCGCATCGCCCTCGATGACGACGACCGGGATGCCACGCCCACGCACATCGTCCAGCGACGAGCGCATGTGCGCGCTGCACCCGAGGAGCACGGCTCCGTCGATGGGCGCGGTCATGAGCGACGGCCCGGTCTCGGTCGCGTCGTCGCGCAGCAAGAGGATCGCCGCGTCGAGTGGGGCGATGCCCTCGGAGATGCCGTCGAGCACGACGGTCGTGACGGGGTCGAGGAACGCCGAGCGCAGGCGTCCGCCGAGCACGACGCCGATGATGCCGCTGCGCCCGCGACGCAGCGAGGCGGCGCGGGGGTCGGGGCCGGTGTAGCCGAGCGCGGATGCCGCGGCGAGCACGCGCTGGCGCGTGGCATCCGTCACCTGGGTCTTGCCGCTGAACACGACCGACGCGGTCGACGGCGACACCCCCGCCTCGCGGGCGACGTCGGCGATGGTGGCTCGGCGTGCGCTCATGTTGCACCGATGCTAACCCGTCGGAGGCTTGGTGTGTCGAATCGATTCGATTAGGGTGTGCTGCATGCTCCACTCGACCGACCGCCGCGCCTTCGTGCGCTGGCGCGCCGCGATCTTCGTCGTCTTCGCGCTCTCCGGGCTCAGCATCGCCACCTGGGCGTCGCGCGTGCCCGCGATCAAGGCGGCACTCGGCATCTCGCAGCTCGAGATCGGTCTGCTGCTGCTCGGCGCCGGAATCGCGTCCGTCGCGGGCCTCTCCCTCGCCCCGATCGTGTTCACGCGCATCGGCGCGCGGCGCACGATCATCGCGGCGATCGCCGTGTTCGCCACGGGCGTGCTCGTGATCGGCGTCGGCACGGACCTCGTGCACAGCTACGCCGTGGTGCTCGCCGGGCTCGTGCTGTTCGGGCTCGGCAACGGCGCCGTCGACGTCACGATGAACGTCGAAGGGGCCGCGATCGAGAAGCAGCAGGGCACGACGATCCTGCCGCTGTTCCACGCGTTCTTCAGCTTCGGCACCGTCATCGGGGCGAGCCTCGGCGCCCTCGCTGTCGCGCTCGGGTTCGACGTGTTCACGCACGCCGCCGTGATCGCCGTCACCCTCGTCGTGGCCGGGCTGATCGCCGCGAGCCAGGTTCCGGCACACATCCCCGCCGACGCCGCACCCGCGACGGAGCGCACCCCGTGGCGGGAGCGTCTGCGCATCTCGCTCTCGGCCTGGCGCGAGCCGCGCACGTACGCGATCGGCGTGGTCATGCTCGGCATGGCCTTCGCCGAGGGCGGCGCGAACGACTGGCTCGCACTCAGCGTGAGCGAGGGGCATCGCCAGGGCGAGGCGGCCGGGGCGATCGGCCTCGCCGTGTTCTCGGTGAGCATGACCGCCGCGCGCGTGCTCGGTGGCCCGCTCGTCGACCGCATCGGCCGCGTCG
>NZ_LMPK01000002.1:73859-74268 GCF_001423825.1 Microbacterium sp. Leaf351 | reverse complement strand
CCTGCCGCTCATCTTCGTCGGCGCGTTCCTGTGGGGCGCGGGGGTGTCGATGGGCTTCCCGCTCGGCATGTCCGCCGCGGCCGACGATCCCGCGCGCGCGGCCGCCCGGGTGAGCGCCGCAGCGACGATCGGCTACGTCGCGTTCCTCGCCGGACCGCCGCTGCTCGGCTTCCTCGCCGAGCACATCGGGCTGCTCCCCACGCTGCTCGTGCTCGTGGTGCTGGTCGTCGCCTCGGGTCTCGCATCGGGCGCCGCGAAGCCGCTCACGCCGGTGGCGCCCGCACCGCGGGGGGCCGCGGCATCCACCGACGCCTGAGGCGGCGCTCAGCCGGCGTCGGGGTCGGCCCAGAACGGCGAGAAGTGGTAGCCGTCGGGGTCGTCGAACTGCCGCTGGTACATGAAGCCGTAC
>NZ_LMPK01000002.1:72031-73842 GCF_001423825.1 Microbacterium sp. Leaf351 | reverse complement strand
GCCTGGCCCGCCCACGAGCTCCTCGGTGCCGCCGAGGCTCTCGTAGAAGCTGCGGCTGATGGCCATGATGTGCGTGTCGCCGTCGATGCGAAAGCAGGCGGCGTTCTCGTTGGTGAACTCGGCGACGGCGCTCCAGCCGAGCGTCGAGTAGAAGGCGGCGGAGCGTGCGACGTCCGCGACGGGGAAGTTCACGAAGATGCTCATGGCCCGATCGTCGCGCGCGGCGGCGAGCGCGTCAACGGCGTCGCCGGGGTGGGGCGGGCGCCGGTACCGTGGTCGGGTGCGTCTCGTCATCGCCCGCTGCTCCGTGGACTACTCGGGGCGCCTCAACGCCCATCTGCCGCTGGCCACCCGGCTCCTCGTACACAAGGGCGACGGCTCGCTGCTCGTGCACTCCGACGGCGGCAGCTACAAGCCGCTCAACTGGATGAGCCCGCCGTGCACGCTCGCGGTCGAAGAGGTCGATGAGGATGCCGCGGCATCCGGTGTCATAGAGCAGTGGCGCGTGACCCACCAGAAGTCCGGCGACGCGCTCGTCGTGAAGCTCTACGAGGTGCTGCACGACTCGTCCCACGAGCTCGGCATCGACCCGGGCCTGCAGAAGGACGGCGTCGAGGCCGACCTGCAGCGCCTGCTCGCCGAGCAGGTCGACGTGATCGGCGAGGGACTCACCCTGGTGCGGCGCGAGTTCCCCACTGCGATCGGCCCGGTCGACCTGCTGCTGCGCAACCCCGAGGGCGGCACGATCGCCGTCGAGGTGANNNGTCTTCGCCGCGCAGGAGATCAAGCCGCAGGCGCGGGTGCTCGCCGGCGACCGCGGGATCCGCTGCGTGACCCTCGACTACGACGGCATGAAGGGCGTCGAGTCGGGCGCACCCCGGCTCTTCTGACGACCGGATGCCGCGGCATCCCGTGCCGTCGGCGACGACTACCGTTAAGGGGTGTCCCTCCCCTACACCTGCGTCCTCTGGGACGTCGACGGCACGATCGTCGACGCCTCGGTCGGAATCCTCCGTCGGCTGACGATCTCGCTCGAGCGTCTCGGGCTGCCCGCCCCCACCGAGGCGGAGCTCACCCACTGGATCGGCCCGCCGATGTTCGAGTCCTTCCAGACGCAGGCGCACCTGAGCCCGGAGGAGGCGGAGAAGGCCGTCGCGCACTACCGCGAGCTCGGCAAGGCCGACGGCTACACCACCGACGTGCGGCTGTACCCGGGGGTCGCCGACCTCATCCACGAGCTGCACGACCGCAGCGTGCCGCAGGCCACGGCGAGCTCCAAGCCCGAGGTTCAGGTGAAGGCGATCCTCGAGCACTTCGAACTCGCACCGCTGTTCGCCTCGATCACCGGTGCCACCGCCGATGAGCGCACGCTCGGCCGCAAGGCCGACATCGTCGCCGAGGCCCTCCGCCGCCTCGAGGCCCAGGGCATCGACGTCTCGCGTCCCGTGCTCATCGGCGACCGCCACCACGACGTCGAGGGCGGCACCGAGCGCGGCGTGCCCGTGATCTTCGTCGACTGGGGCTTCAGCAGCCCGGGCGAGGCCGAGGGCGCGGTCGCCGAGGCGGCTGACATCGAGGCGCTGCGCGCACTCGTGCTGCCGGCCGCCTGAACCCCTCGTCGACCGGGGACCCGGTCGGTAGGCTGGCCGACATGACGGATGCGGCGGCGCCGACGAGGCATCCGGTGATCACCGTCGTCGCGCGCATCCCGGCGACGCTCATCACCCTCGGTCTGGTGCTCGTGGCCGGACTCGTGAGCGCCGCGCTCTGGTTCCCGCTGCGCGAGAACCATGCCTGGCGCTACCTGGCCT
>NZ_LMPK01000002.1:69849-72020 GCF_001423825.1 Microbacterium sp. Leaf351 | reverse complement strand
CTCGCCGATCCTCTACCCGGTCGTGATCGTGAGCTTCGCCGGCATGGCGTACCTCGAGTTCCACCGCGGGTGGAAGGTCGCGACCCGATACTTCGTCATCGGCCAGATCGGCACCGTGCTGGTCGCGGCTCTCATCGTGTGGCTGCTCGCGATGACCGGGTGGCCGTGGGCCGTGGCGCAGTCGCATCACCTCGACGTCGGCCCCTCGGGCGGCACGATGGCGTGCATCGCGGCAGCCGTCGGGCTCTTCCGCCCGCCCTGGCGGGTGCGCGCCTGGCTCGTGCTGCTCGCCTTCGTCGGTGTGACGATGGTCTTCTGGGGCAACCTCGGCGATCTCGAGCACGCCGTGTCGGTCATCGGCGTGCTGATCGTCGACCGGTCGCTGCGCCTGCGCAAGGCGTCGCTGCGCGAGAAGCGCTTCATCGCCTTCGTCGCCGTCCTGGCGCTCGGGGCGCTCGAGATCATCGTTCTCGTGGTGCCGACAGCGGGCATGTTCGGCAGTACGACGCCGGACCCCGGTCCGATCCTCGATGTGACGGTCGACGTCGTGGTGATCGTGCTGATCGCTCGCGGCCTGCTGCGCGGCCGGCGCTGGACGTGGTGGGTCGCCGCGGTCTTCGCGGGCGGCAACATCCTCGCCGTGGTCTTCGTGCTCATCGGCGCCGAACTGGTCGGGTGGAGCGAGGTGACGGACGCGATCTCCGGCGATCCCGCCCTGACGATCGTGAGCGGGGTGCTGTGGGCGTTGCTCCTCGTCTACCTGCTCATCGAGCGGCGTGCGTTCCGCGCGGGGCGCGGCACCCGCCTGTCGGCCCTGCCTCCGCCCACGCGGGCGGAGGTGCGACGCGCCCTTCATCGGGACGGCGGCGGCACTCTGTCATGGATGGCCACGTGGGACGCCAACTCGACGGTGCGGACGGCGACGGGCGGGATGCTCACCTACCAGCGGCGCAACGGAGTGGCCCTGGCGCTCGGCGATCCGTTCGGCCCGCCGAGCGACGCCCCGGGTGTGGTCGACGCGTTCGTCGACGGTGCGGAGCACGCCGGTCTCGTGCCGTGCTTCTTCAGCGCGAGCGAGTCGACCCGCGCGCTGCTCCCGCCCAGCTGGAGGAGCCTGGTGGTCGCCGCCGACACGATCGTCGATCTTCCGGGGCTGCAGTTCACGGGCAAGAAGTGGAACTCGGTGCGCACGTCCCTCAACCGTGCCGACCGCGAGCAGGTCGAGTTCCGCATGACGCACCTCGTGCACGAGTCCTGGGGCGTGCGCCAGCAGATCCGTGCGATCTCCGAGGAATGGCTCGGCGACAAGGACCTGCCCGAGATGGGCTTCACCCTCGGCAGCCTCATCGAGGCCGCCGATCCGGAGGTGCGGATCGCCCTGGCCGTGACGCCGTCGGGCGATGTCGACGGCTTCTTGTCCTGGCTGCCGGTGTACGGCGCTCAGGGTGTGGTTCGCGGGTGGACGCTCGACCTCATGCGCCGCCGCGAGGGCGGCTTCCCCTCGGTGATGGAGTTCCTCATCGGATCCTCCGCGCAGCAGTTCGAGGCGGAGGGCGCCGAGTTCATGTCACTGTCGGGTGCGCCGCTGGCCCACGATCTCCCGCAGGAGGCCGGCGGCCTCGCCGCGCTGGGCGACCGGCTGGCCGAATCGCTCGAGCCCGTCTACGGATTCCGCTCTCTGCAACGCTTCAAGCAGAAGTTCCATCCCCGCCACGAGCCGCTCTACCTGCTCTACCGCGACGAGAGCGACCTCACCCGCATCGGTCTCGCCCTCGTGCGCGCGTTCCTGCCGACCGCGACGCTGCGTCAGCTCGCGGCGGCGGGGGTGGACGTCGTGCGCGCCGGCTGAGCCCGAACATGACGAGGGGACGGGATGCCGCGGCATCCCGTCCCCTCGAACGCTTCGGTCAGAGCGCGCGAATGCTCGCCGCCTGCAGTCCCTTGGGACCCTGTTCGACCTCGAACTCGACCCGCTGGTTCTCTTCGAGCGAGCGGTATCCGTTTCCCTGAATGGCCGAGTAGTGCGCGAAGACGTCGGCGCCGCCCTCATCAGGAGCGATGAAACCGAAACCCTTCTCCGAGTTGAACCACTTGACCGTACCCGTCGTGCTCATGAACTGCCGTTCTCTACTGCAACCGGCGCCCAGTGCACCGGTGTTCGCTTCACGCTA
>NZ_LMPK01000002.1:68788-69840 GCF_001423825.1 Microbacterium sp. Leaf351 | reverse complement strand
CCCCGCCCGAGCGCCCGATCGGGCCCTTAACCCATACGACGCCCGGGCCGAGTGAACTCAAGGCCCGGGCGTCGACGGATCCCCCCGGATATGCCACGCCATGCGTGACAGCGTTCACTCTAATGACCTCGAAACCGCCGCGCATAGCGGGTGAGCCGTGAGAAATCGATGAGCTGCGCGACGTCGGTTCGACGTCGTCGCCGGGCTGTGCGCCCCACCGGAAAAGGGCTGCGAGTTCGCGCCAAGACAGAGAAGAGCCCCCTCCCGGCTGGGGGATCAGGAGGGGGCTCTTGTGGATCCCTCCGCTGGGGGCACGAGGGATGCGAGTCGTTACGTTACGCGGCGGCGGCGGCGCGTGGGGGTGCCCGCGTCGATCTTGCGGCAAGCGCATAAGCAACGCCCAGTCTGACTGTCCGGGAATGCACGATGGTCTTCGACAGTTGTCGAACAAGGACAACCTTTCAGGCTGCCCGACGGCAGGCGCACCCGCGCCGCCGCCATCGGCCGGCGCCGCCTCATCACGGTCACGCCGGATGAGGAAAGGAATCGACATGGCTGTGTACGACGTCGCAGAACGTTCGGCGATCGTGACGGGAGCGGGGTCGGGGATCGGTCGCGCCGTGGCGCACACCCTGGCGGCGAGCGGCGCGAGCGTGCTGGTCACCGACATCAACGCGAATGCCGCGGCATCCGTCGTCGACGAGATCACCGCCGCGGGCGGCACCGCGAGCGCCTTCGTCGGCGACGTGAGCGACACCGCGTGGATCGACGAGTCGATCCAGCGCGCCAACGCCCTCGCGCCGCTGCGCATCGCCGTGAACAACGCCGGGATCGGCGGCGCCGCGGCCCCCGTAGGGGAGTACCCCCTCGACAGCTGGCAGAAGGTCATCGAGGTCAACCTCAACGCCGTGTTCTACGGCGTGCGCGCGCAGGTCGTCGCCATGGCAGCCAACGGGGGCGGCTCGATCGTCAACATGGCCTCGGTGCTCGGCTCCGTCGGCATCCCCTTCTCATCGGCCTACGTGACCGCGAA
Organism: Microbacterium sp. Leaf351; assembly: GCF_001423825.1. Lineage (NCBI taxonomy): Bacteria > Bacillati > Actinomycetota > Actinomycetes > Micrococcales > Microbacteriaceae > Microbacterium > Microbacterium sp. Leaf351. Next base: position 68,807 of record NZ_LMPK01000002.1, on the reverse strand, counting down.
GCACGGCCTCATCGGCCTC
>NZ_LMPK01000002.1:65678-68668 GCF_001423825.1 Microbacterium sp. Leaf351 | reverse complement strand
CCCCCACGCCCTTTCGGGCACTGGCACCTGAAGCCAGCGCGTCTGCCTATTCCGCCACTCGCGCGTTCGGAGAGGATGCCGAGGCATCCGCCCACTCAACCTCCCGAGGATATCACGGGGCCGCGGCCGGCACGCACCTCGAGACGCGTTGTTCACGGCTCCTCCAGGGTGTGCAACTACGATGAAGCAACCCGTCGGCCTGCCTGAGGAGTCACGTGGGACTACTAGACAGCTTCGAGAAAGGTCTCGAGCGCGCCGTCAACGGCGCCTTCGCGAAGACCTTTCGCAGCGGTATCGAGCCCGTCGACATCGCGTCGGCGTTGCGCAGCGACATGGACAAGAAGGCCGCGATCGTCTCGCGTGAGCGCATCCTGGCTCCGAACGCCTTCGTCGTGCATCTGGCCACGTCCGACGAGGAGCGCATGAGTGCGCTCGGCACCCCGCTGCAGGCGGAGCTGCGCGAGGTCATCACGACCCACGCCCGCACGCAGGGCTACACGCTTCCGTCCGCGCTGACGATCTCGCTCGTCTCCGACGACCGCCTCTCCACCGGCACACTGCGGGTCGAGTCGCAGATCGCCGAGGGTCGCGTCTCCTGGCAGGCGGTCGTGGATGTCGCGGGTCGCCGATACCCGATCGCCGGTGCCCGCACGGTCATCGGCCGTGGATCGGATGCCGACATCACGATCTCCGACGCGGGAGCCAGCCGCACGCACGCCGAGATCCTGTGGGACGGCGAACGCGCCATGGTGCGCGACCTCGGGTCGACGAACGGCACGAAGCTCGCCGGCCGCAAGATCTCCGAGGCGGCACTGCCGAGCGACGCCACCATCTCGATCGGCAACACCAACCTCGTCTTCCGCGTGATCGCATCGACCGAGGCGCCCCGGCGCCCGGCACCCGCGGCGGCCGACGATACGACGCGCGCGTTCGATGTACGCGGCGACAACTGGGGGAGTCCGCTGTCATGAGCGATGTGAGCGAGCTCACACTTCTGCTGCTGCGGATCGGCTTCCTGCTGATCCTGTGGTTCTTCGTGTTCGCCGTCATCTACTCGCTGCGCGCCGACCTGTTCGGCGTACGAGTGCGCAAACTCCCCGACGCCGGGGCCGCATCCGGGCCGGTGCGTGCGGCCGCCCCCGCCGCCGCCGCCACCGCGGCGACCGCCGCCCCCCTCGTCGCCGGCACCGGACCGACCCTCGCGACCTCGCCCACCTCCGCGGCCCGCGCCTCGGCGAAGAAGGGCGGGAAGGCGACATCCGAGAACGCCCATCGCATCGTGATCACGAGCGGGCCCAAGGCCGGACTCGAGCTGACGCTCGGCACCGAGCCACTGACGATCGGGCGCTCCAGCGAGTCCGGTCTCGTCATCCGCGACGACTACACCTCGAGCCACCACGCACGCCTGCTGCTGTGGGGCGAGCAGTGGATGATCCAGGACCTCGACTCGACCAACGGCACGTGGCACGACGGCGACCGCGTCAGCTCACCCGTGCCGGTTCTGCTCGGCGCGCCGATCAAGGTGGGCGCCACGACCTTCGAGCTGCGGGACTGATCGCGCCCGATGGTCTTCCAGGGATCGAGCACAGCGCTCTCGCACACCGGCAAGGTGCGATCGAACAACCAGGACTCCGGCTACGCCGGGTCGAACCTGTTCGTCGTCGCCGACGGGATGGGCGGCCATGCCGGCGGGGATGTCGCGTCGAGCATCGCGGTCGACCGGCTCGAGGAGCTCGACCGCCCGTTCGGCTCGTCGCTCGACGCCGAGCGCGCGCTGCAGGAGACGATCCATGAGACGGCGACCGACCTGATCGACACGGTCGCCACCCGCCCGGAGCTCGCCGGCATGGGCACCACCGTCAGTGCGATCGTGATGGTCGACGACTATGCCGTGATCGCCCACATCGGCGACTCGCGCATCTATCTCTTCCGCGACGGCGCGCTCACCCAGATCACGACCGACCACACCTTCGTGCAGCGTCTGGTGGACTCCGGGCGGATCACGCCGGAGGAGGCGCGCTACCACCCGCGCCGCTCGGTGCTGATGCGGGTGCTCGGCGACATGGACCCCGACCCCGAGGTCGACTCGTTCATCATGCCCACCCGCCCGGGCGACCGGTGGCTGCTGTGCTCCGACGGGCTCTCCGGCGTCGTCGACGACACGCACACGGCGAAGGCGCTCGCGGCGGGCCACGCACCCGCCCGCACCGCCGACATGCTCCTCAAGCAGGCCCTCGACGCGGGTGCCCCCGACAACGTGACCATCGTCATCGTCGACGTCGGGGGGCAGCATCCGGTCTTCTCCGGCACGCCGACGATCGTGGGCTCCGCCTCGAACCCGACGGGCGTCGTCGTCACCGCCGCCCGTCCCGGCCGATCGTCCTGGCTGCACCCGGTGCGGCAGGCCGCGAACGAGCCGACGCACTTCGAGCCGCAGCCGCAGTTCCTCGAAGAGCTCATCGAAGAGGACCGGCGGCGCGCGCGACGCCGGCGGATCTCCTGGATCGTGGGTCTGGTCATCGTCATCGCGCTCATCGCGGCCGCGCTCGCGGGCGCGTACGCCTGGACGCAGACGCGCTACTACGTCGGCGCCGACAACGACACGGTGGTGATCTACCGCGGCATCCAGGCGAATATCGGACCTATCCACCTGTCCGAGCTCTACCAGGACACCGGCATCACGCTCGACTCCCTCGCGCCGTTCGACCGTGCCACGGTGACGGCGACGATCTCCGCCGGCTCCCTCGCCGAGGCGCAGAGCATCGTGGAGCGCATCACTCCCCAGAAGGGATCCGGCGGATGACGACCACCCCGGCCGACGCGCCGATCCAGGCCGACACCGCGGTGCTGCGCGCCCTGCGCCGCATCCGCTCGCCGCAGACCCTGCGCAACCGGGAGCTGGGGCTGCTGATCTTCGCGTGCCTCATCTCCGCAGCCGCGATCGTGCTCGTGCAGCTCGGCGCACTCGGTCAGGTGGATGTCACGATCCT
>NZ_LMPK01000002.1:64718-65664 GCF_001423825.1 Microbacterium sp. Leaf351 | reverse complement strand
CCCTCCTCACCGGGCTCGGCATCGCCGAGATCTACCGCATCGACATAGCGTTCCGCTACACCGGGTGGGCGGCCTACTCCACCCGCCAGCTGGCATGGGCGGCGATCGCCATCGCGGGCTCCATCCTCATCGTGGTGTTCCTGCGCAACTACCGCGTGCTGTTCCGCTTCACGTACGTGTTCGGCTTCGTCGGTGTGCTTCTGCTCGTCCTCCCCCTGATCCCCGGCCTCGCCATCAACGCGAACGCCGCCGTCTGGGTGAACCTCGGCATCTTCTCCTTCCAGCCGGGCGAGCTCGCGAAGATCGCCCTCGCGATCTTCTTCGCCGGCTACCTCGTGCGCACACGCGAGAGCCTGTCGTCGGTGGGCAAGCGCTTCCTCGGCATCACGTGGCCGCGCGCGCGCGATCTCGGCCCGCTCCTCGTGGTCTGGGTGATCTCGGTGGGCATCATCGTCGCCCAGCACGACCTCGGCAGCGGCCTGCTCATCTTCGGCATGTTCGTCGGCATGCTCTACGTCGCGACGGGCAAGACCGGCTGGGTGCTGCTCGGCGTCGCGATGGCAGCCGGAGTCGCCGTGGCCGCCGCCCAGGTACTGCCCTACGTCGGTGCCCGGTTCACGAACTGGCTGCACGCGTTCGACCCGTCACTCATCAACAACAGCAGCTACCAGCTCGCGCAGGGCATCTTCGGAATGGCCCACGGCGGCCTGCTGGGCACCGGTCTCGGTCAGGGGCGCCCTCAGATCACGCCGCTCGCGCAGAGCGATTACATCTTCCCGAGCCTCGCCGAGGAGCTCGGGCTCGTCGGAGCCTTCGCGATTCTCTGTCTCTACATGGTCTTCATCAGCCGCGGCCTGCGGGTCGGCATCGCCGGCCAGGACGACTTCGGAAAGCTCCTCGCGACCGGCCTGTCAATCACGATCGCGCTGCAGGTGTTCATCATGGT
>NZ_LMPK01000002.1:63984-64706 GCF_001423825.1 Microbacterium sp. Leaf351 | reverse complement strand
TCGTCCCTCGTCGCCAACTGGCTGATCGTCGCCATCCTGCTGCGCATCTCCGACGCCGTGCGTCGCCAGCCGCGGGCGGTGATCGGATGACCCGTCCCGCATGCGCGATCGCGTTCGCCGCCGGCATCCGGGGGGAGGAACGATGACCAAAGAGCTCCGCCGCATCAGCATCGTGCTGCTCGCCATGTTCCTCGTGCTCTTCGGCTCGACGAGCATCATCCAGGTCGCGCAGGCACAGAACCTCGCGGCGAATCCCGCCGACCGCCGCAGCCTCTACGACTCCTACTCGATCGAGCGCGGGGCGATCATCGCAAGCGGCACGGCCATCGCCTCATCGGTGCCGTCGAGCGATGTTTACAGCTGGCAGCGCCAGTATGTCGATCCGCAGATGTGGGCTCCGGTGACCGGATACTTCAACCCCGTGCTCGGGTCATCGACGGGCATCGAGAACGCGATGAACCAGGACCTGAGCGGGACCGGCGGGTCGCAGTTCCTCGCGCGTCTCGAGCAGATCATCTCCGGCAAGCCCGCGCGCGGATCGAACGTGGTGCTCACCCTCGACGCGAGCGTGCAGAAGGCCGCCTACGACGCGCTCGGGTCCCTGCAGGGCGCTGTGGTCGCGATCGAACCCTCGACCGGGCGCATCCTGGCGATGGTCACGAGCCCCAGCTACGACACCAACTCGCTGGCCGGCCACGACGCGACCCAGGTGAACACGACCT
>NZ_LMPK01000002.1:61549-63977 GCF_001423825.1 Microbacterium sp. Leaf351 | reverse complement strand
CCCGCCCGGCTCGACGTTCAAGCTCGTCACGGCGTCCGCCGCTCTCGCCACGGGAAACTACACGCCGCAGTCCCTGCTCCCCAACGTCGCCAGCTACACGCTGCCGGGCACCTCGACCTCGATCAGCAACGACACCGGAGGCACCTGCGGTCCGGGCGACCAGGTCTCGATCGCCGACGCCCTCCGGCTGAGCTGCAACATCCCGATGGCGGAGCTCGCCGCGCAGCTCGGCGGCGAGACCATCCGCAAGGAGGCCGAGAAGTACGGCTTCAACACGAGCTTCGATCTGCCGATCACCAGCACCGCCTCGGTCTACCCGAGCAACCTCAGCGACACGCGCGCCGCCCTGAGCGGCTTCGGCCAGGGCGATGTGCGCGCGACCCCGCTGCAGATGGCGATGGTGTCGGCGGGCATCGCGAACGGTGGCGTCGTGATGAAGCCGCGCATGGTGGACCAGGTGATCGGGTCCGACCTGTCGGTCCAGCAGACCTTCGGCAACGAGCAGTTCGGACAGGCACTCGACTCGACATTGGATGCGGAGATGGTGCAGATGATGGTCGCCAACGTCAGCAGCGGAATCGCGACGAATGCAAGAATAGACGGCGTCAGTGTGGGCGGTAAGACCGGCACGGCGCAGAACGGTCCCACCGACCCGTACACGCTGTGGTTCACCGGCTTCGCGCCCGCAGAGAACCCGAAGGTGGCCGTCGCCGTGGTCGTCGAGAACGGCGGGGGACGAGGACAATCGGGCAGCGGCAATTCGCTCGCGGCGCCCATCGCAAAGAAGGTCATGGAGGCGGTGCTGGGCAAATGAGACCTACGCAGGGTGCGATGTTCGGGGGACGCTACGAGCTCGAGTCCAGGATCGCCATCGGCGGCATGGGCGAGGTCTGGGAGGCGACCGACCATGTGATCGGCCGCACGGTCGCGATCAAGATCCTCAAGGACGAGTACATGGGGGACCCCGGGTTCCTCGAGCGGTTCCGCGCGGAAGCGCGCCATGCCGCACTCGTGAACCACGAGGGCATCGCGAGCGTCTTCGACTACGGCGAGGAGAACGGCAGCGCGTTCCTCGTGATGGAGCTCGTGCCCGGTGAGGCGCTCTCCACGATCCTCGAGCGCGAGGGGTCGCTCTCAACGGACAAGACGCTCGACATCGTCGCGCAGACGGCGTCCGCGTTGCAGGCGGCTCATGCCGCCGGTCTCGTGCACCGCGACATCAAGCCCGGCAACCTCCTCATCACGCCGGACGGCCGGGTGAAGATCACCGACTTCGGCATCGCGCGGATCGCCGACCAGGTGCCGCTGACCGCGACCGGTCAGGTCATGGGCACGGTGCAGTACCTCTCGCCCGAGCAGGCGTCGGGTCACCCCGCGACCCCGTCGACCGACATCTATTCGCTCGGCATCGTGGCCTACGAGAGTCTCGCCGGAAAGCGCCCGTTCACGGGCGAGTCGCAGGTCGCGATCGCGATGGCGCAGATCAACGAGCAGCCGCCGCCGCTGCCTCCGACGGTTGCCGAGCCGGTGCAGAACTTCGTCATGGCGATGATCGCCAAGAAGCCGGAGGACCGCCCCGGCTCTGCGGCGACGGTGGCCCGCGCGGCGACCGCGCTGCGTCGCGGGGACGTCGCCGCGGCGGCGGCGGCCGTGCCGGCGATCGCCGGTGGTTTCCTCGCGACCGATGCCGCCACCCAGCTGCTGGGCACATCGCCTGCGACGGCAGCGGCGACGCAGCTGCTCGCGGCGGCTCCGGTGGCAGCCACGGAGCAGAAGCGCAAGCGCAGCCCGTGGACATGGCCCCTGATCGCGCTCATCGCCCTGCTGGTGATCGTCCTCGGCGGCACGTTGATCGCCCTGTTCGCGAACCGGGGCGATTCGGCGCCGCCCTCGACGCCGAGCGTGTCGAGCTCGACCCCGTCGAACAGCCCGACGCCGTCCGAGTCGGCCACACCGGTGAGCATCGCGAGCCTCAACCTCGTCGGAATGACCTGCACCGAGGCCTTCTCGAAGGCCACGAGTGCCGGCCTCACCCCCGCGACCGGGGCGAACCCGCCGGCAGCACCGTCGAGCGACAAGGTGAACACGGTCGCATCGACGTCGCCGAGCAGTGGCAACGTGCCGGCCGGATCCACGATCACGATCACCTGTTACGGCGCGGTGCAGTCGCTCCCGGCCCCGTCCGCAGGCGTGACGTATGAGATCGCCGGTGCGCCGGTGACGCAGGTCCCGGCGGGAAGCACCGTCACGGTGAAGTGGAGCGCCTACACGTGCCCGAGCGGCACGGGGTCGGTCTCCAGCTACACGGTGCAGATCGTCCAGAACGCGGTGTTCGCGAACGGAACTCAGACGCTCACGGTCGACGCGAACACGACCACCGCGCAGATTCAGGTCACCGGTGCATCCGGCAACCGCGTCGGAGTCACCT
>NZ_LMPK01000002.1:60938-61521 GCF_001423825.1 Microbacterium sp. Leaf351 | reverse complement strand
CCTAGCGCGACCACTCCCTGAACACCCCCTCCATGGGGTCGGTCCTCGGCAGGCCTAGGCTTGCCGAGGACCAAGGAGTGATGTGAGCGACGAACCACGCGTGCTCGACGGGCGCTACCGCCTCGACGAGCTCATCGGACGCGGCGGCATGGCGAGCGTCTACCGCGGCTACGACGTGACCCTCGGGCGCGAGGTGGCCATCAAGCTCCTCGCCCGCGAACTGGCGTCTGACGACGGCTTCCGCACGAGGTTCCGTCTCGAGGCGCAGTCGGCATCGAGGATGTCCCATCCGACGATCGTGCGTGTGTACGACGCGGGGGAGACGACGACGACCTTTCCCGACGGCACCGTGGTGCCGGAGCCGTACATCGTCATGGAGCTCGTTCGCGGCACGCTCGTGAAGGACCTGATCGGCGACGAGCCGCTCTCCGTCGAAGACGCCGTGCGCATCACCGACGGCATCCTCGAGGCTCTGCAGTACTCCCATCGCGCGGGCGTCATCCACCGGGACATCAAGCCGGGCAATGTCATGGTGACGCCGACCGGTCAGGTGAAGGTGATGGACTTCGGCATCGCCCGCGCC
>NZ_LMPK01000002.1:59266-60931 GCF_001423825.1 Microbacterium sp. Leaf351 | reverse complement strand
CGCCCGAGCAGGCCAAGGGCGAGACGGTCGACGCCCGCGCAGATCTCTACTCGGCTGGCGTCGTGCTGTTCGAACTGCTCACCGGGCATCCGCCGTTCCGGGGCGACACTCCGGTCGCCGTCGCGTATCAGCACGTGAGCGAGGCACCGGCCGCGCCGAGCGATGAGCGCGATGACGTGCCGCCTATCATCGACGCCGTCGTCTCCCGGGCTCTCGCGAAGGATCCCTTCGACAGATTCCCGGATGCCGCGGCCTTCCGCGGCGCGCTCGCCTCCGCGCTCCGGGGGGTCGCGTCCGACGAACCGCCCGCTCCGACGCCCACCGAGGTCTCCGACGTGCTGTTCGCTCCGAGCACCCGCGAGGCGACGGCCACGGCGCAGTCGCTGCGGCGCCTGTCGACGACCCGCGCGACGACGAGGACCTCGCCCGCACCGACCACCCTCTGGATCTGGATCGGAACCGCGATCGCGGCGGTCGTGCTGATCGCCGTGCTCGCCTGGGTGATCGCGGCCCGAGCCGGCGCCGGCGCCGAAGCCCCGCCCCACACGGTGCCCGACGTCGCGCAGGTGGCCTTCACGAAGGCGAGCGGCACGCTCAGCGAAGCGGGCTTCACCGTGCAGCAGCGCGCCGAAGCGAGCACGACGGTCGCGTCCGGCAATGTCATCCGCACCGATCCCGCCGCGGGCACCGTGAGCGCGCAGGGGGCGACCGTCGTGGTCTACGTGTCGACGGGTGTGCCCATGGTTCCCGTGCCGACGCTGCAAGGCCTTTCCCAGGATGCCGCCACCTCCGCACTCACGAACGCCGGCCTCGCTCTCGGCGCGGTCACCCAGCAGGACGATCCCTCGGCGAAGTCCGGGACGGTGCTGTCCGCGAGCAGCGCGGCGGGCACCAACGTCCCGGCCGGCACGTCGATCGCACTCGTGGTGGCGACCGGAAAAGTCGCTCTCCCCGACCTGACCGGCTTCACGGTCTCCGCCGCGGAGTCCCAGTTGCAGAAGCTCGGCTTGACCCCTGCGCAGACCAACGATGAGTCCTGCACGGCGAGCAAGCCGCCCACGGTGAAGGTGATGTCGGTCGCGCCCGGCGAGGTGCCGATTCAGTCGACGGTCACGCTCACGGTCTGCGCCGGCTGAGCCAACGCACCCCGGTGCGGGGAGAGGGAGGATCCGCGCGCCGCGGCATCCGGAATCCCCACGGATTCGAGCCAGGTGCCCAGCAGCAGATATCCGCCCTCGGTGAGCACGCTCTCGGGATGGAACTGCACACCGTCGACCCGCGCAGTGCGATGCGTGATCGCCATGACGGTTCCACTCGACGTGCGCGCGGTGACCCGCAGCTCGTCGGGGAGCGCCTCCTCGACGACAGCCAGCGAGTGGTAGCGTCCGACGATCGCGGGACGAGGCATCCGCGCCAGCACGCCGCTCGCGTCGTGCTCGACGCGCGACGTCATCCCGTGCCGCAGTTCCGGCGCCTCCTCGACGCGCCCGCCGAGGGCCACGGCGATCACCTGATGGCCGAGGCAGACACCGAGAAGAGGGATGTCCCGGCTCATCGCCAGCGGAACGGCCGCGAGCGAGGCCCGAGCGTCCTCGGGCCGGCCGGGGCCCGGCGAGATCACGACCGCGTCGGCGCGCTGCACGAGCGCCTCGACATCGGCCGTCG
>NZ_LMPK01000002.1:59071-59196 GCF_001423825.1 Microbacterium sp. Leaf351 | reverse complement strand
CTTGATTGCTGGTGATCGAGGCGATGAAGGGGAACGCCCAGAACACGAGGCCGTAGAGCACGGCCGCCGCGAGCACGACGAGGATGATGACCCGAACCCACCAGGGGCCGAGCAGGATGCGCCAG
>NZ_LMPK01000002.1:55769-59038 GCF_001423825.1 Microbacterium sp. Leaf351 | reverse complement strand
GAAGGACTCGAACACGCTGTAGGCGACGATGCGCTCGTCCGCCGAATACATGGGGCTGCAGCTGGTCATCGTCATGTACCGGCCGGAGGCGGGGACATCCGGCACCTGCGGCACCGGCAGCAGCACGTCGACGGCGGTCGGCTTCACGTATTCGAGCGTCCGGAATCGGTAGGTGTACCAGCCGTCGGGGGTCTCGACGACGATCGCGTCACCGACGTGGAGATCGGCGATGCGGTGGAAGGGGGCGCCGAACGTCGTGCGGTGCGCCGCGAGGGCGAAGTTCCCCTCCTGCCCCGGCATCTGCGTCCCCGGGTAGTGCCCGATGCCGATCGGGTCGAGTGTTCCCTGCCGTGTCACTCCGCCGGCGATCGCCACGTTGTAGTCCGAGCCGAAGCGGGGGATGTGCATGGTGGCGAAGATCTGCGCGTTCGCGGGCTGCGGAAGATCGGGCGGCGCCGCGGTCACGGGCTCGCCGCTGGTCGTGGGAGACGGCGAGGGTTCGGTTGTCGCCTCGGTCTGCCACTGCTGCGAGAGGGAGTTTCCGACCGAGTTCTGCTGGGCCCCGATGATGGAGTCGCCCCACCACATCTGCCAGGACACGTAGAGGAGCGCCAGCACTCCGGCCGTGATGAGGATCTCCCCGATGACACCGATCACGCTCACGCGGTGGCGGCGGGGAGCCTGCGGTGAGGCCGACGTCTCCGACGACGACGCGACGGCGCGACGATGGCGACGCAGCGGCGGCTCGGGTTCGGTCACACTCGGATTGTACGTTCCGCGGAGCCGAAGNCCTCGGGTGAGCCCGCCCCGAACCCCGCGTGGTTCAAGCCGATCATGATCGGTCTCATGCTCCTCGGCCTCGCCTGGGTGCTCGTGTTCTACCTCAGCGGTTCGCAGTTCCCGATCCCGAACCTCGGCGCGTGGAACCTCGTCATCGGCTTCGGCATCGCCTTCGTCGGGTTCCTCATGACGACCCGCTGGCGCTGAGCCGCGGCATCCGAATTACACCGCTGTCATTCATCCCCACCTGTGGATGACGCTGTGGAAAACTCCGCCGATCAGCCGTAGATCGCGAGCGGGATCAGCATCAGCGCGAACAGCGCGAGCGTGACCACGGTCAGCAGCACGATCTGACGCACCCGCTGGTCCCGACGACGCGTCCGCGCGAACACGAGGCCGACGACCGCGCCCGCGACGAGTCCGCCGAGGTGCGTCTGCCACGAGATTCCGAACCCGGGCACGAACCCGATCACCAGGTTCACCGCGAGCACGACGAGGATCCCCGTGATCTGGGCACCGAGATGGCGGGCGATGATGACCAGCGCGCCGAAGAGCCCGAAGATCGCACCCGATGCCCCGAGCACGGGAGTCGGGAAGGCGAGCAGGGTCACTGCCACCCAGCCGCCGAGCGCACTGATCAGGTAGAGCGCGAGGAAGCGGCCCCTCCCGAGCAACGGCTCCATGATGCGACCGATCATCCAGAGCGAGAGCATGTTGAGCCCGATGTGCAGGATGCTGCTGTGCACCAGTGCGCCGGTCACCAGTCGCCAGGGTTCGAACGTGCCCAGAAGCGACGGGTAGAGCGCGGGCGCGTAGAAGACGAACCACTGCGTCGAGGCCGGGATGATCTGCTGGATCACATAGAAGACGGCCGTGATGGCGATGATCGCGTAGGTCACCACCGGCTGTCCGCGCAGCGCAACAGAGGTCGACCCTCCCGCCCGGCCCCAGCGGCGCTGCGCTCGGGCCTGGGCGGGAGTCTGGTCACGGCGCTGCTGCGCGATGCACTCGGGACAGATGACGCCGACGGCCGCCTGGGTCTGGCATTCGGGGCAGATCGTGCGCAGGCACCGCTGGCAGAGCACGAAGCTCTGCCGGTCGGGATGCCGGTAGCAGAAGTTCTCGCGATTGCCCGCGAAGTCGGCGCTGGTCACCGCTGTGGTCAGGCCGCGACGATGTCGATCGACTCGATGACCACCGGCTCGACCGGACGGTCGCCCGCAGCGGTCGGCACCGCGGCGATGGCGTCGACCACGGCGCGCGAGGCGTCGTCGGCGACCTCGCCGAAGATCGAGTGCTTGCCCTGCAGCCACGGCGTCGGGTCGGTCGTGATGAAGAACTGCGAGCCGTTCGTTCCCTCGGCCTTGCCCGTGATGGCGTTCCGGCGGAGTCCGGCGTTCGCCATCGCGAGGACGTACGGCTTCTGGAAGGTCAGCTCGGGGTGGATCTCGTCGTCGAACTGGTAGCCGGGCCCGCCGATGCCCTGTCCGAGCGGATCACCGCCCTGGATCATGAAGCCGGGGATGATGCGGTGGAAGATGACGTCCTTGTACAGGGCGCCCTCTCCCGGCTGACCCGTCGCCGGGTTGGTCCAGGCCTGCGAGCCGTCCGAGAGGCCGGTGAAGTTCTGCACCGTGCGCGGGGCGTGGTCCCCGAAGAGGTTGACGACGATGTCGCCGTGGTTCGTGTGGATGGTGGCGACTGCCGTGTGAAGAGCCATGCGTACATTCTCACAGAGTTCCCTGCAACCCCGCCCGGCCGCGGCGCCCGATTCTGGCAATATGGGCGGTACCCATCCCATCGAAAAGGGGGTCCGCTCGTGAGTCTCACCCGCAAGCGCAAAAAGGAGCTGCGCAAGCTCCAGAACCAGGTGAACAAGCTGTGGGAAGCCCAGCAGGTCGTGCTCGGCGAGGCTGCCGGCGCCGCCCGCGAGGCCGGCCGGCAGCTCGGCAACTACAACCGTGAGCACGTGGTTCCGGCCGTGCAGCAGGGGTACGAGACCTATGCGGCTCCCTACGTCGACCGTGGGGTGAAGGCGTCCAAGCGCGTGCTGAGCGACGCCGTCGTGCCGGCGGCCGGTGCTCTCGTCGGTGGTGCTCTGTCGGTATGGGATGCCGCGAACGACACACGTGGCCGCATCGCCGCGGGCCGTGGCCTCGAGCTTCCCGATGCCGCGCTGTTCCAGAAGCGCGCCGCCGGCTACAGCAAGAAGGCGACGAAGAAGCTGTCCGCCAAGCTCGCGGCGCTCGAGCCGCAGCGCAAGGGCATCGGCGCGGGCGGGGTGATCGCCATCATCCTCGGTGCGGCCGCTGCCATCGGTGTGCTCTACGCCGCGTGGCAGACCCTGCGCGCCGACGACGAGCTGTGGGTCGCGGACGACCCGCTGCGCGCGCCCGACGCCTGAGTCGCGAACATCGAGGGGGCGGGAGGATGTCGACATCCTCCCGCCCCCCTTCGCGCGTGTGGTGGTCAGTCGATGAGGCCGGCGA
>NZ_LMPK01000002.1:45507-55764 GCF_001423825.1 Microbacterium sp. Leaf351 | reverse complement strand
CCGCGCCTCGTCCGTCGAGCCGTCGGCCTCGTTGCGTAGCGCGCCTCCCACGGTCTCCGCGCGGTAGATGATCCTCAGCGCGTGAAGGGGTGACGCCGCTCCCGGGAACCGCTTTCCCGCCGGGATCACCTGCGAATCGATGCCGAGCAGCGCGCCGATGCGGGCCTCGTAGCCGGTCTCCTCGTCCACCTCGCGGCGAGCGGCGTCGATCGGGTCCTCTCCGGGGTCGATGCCCCCGCCCGGCATCGTCCATCCGCTCCGGCCGCCTTCGTTCCAGTGGGCGAGGAGCACCCTCCCCTCCGCATCGGTGATGACGGCGTACGCGGCGACCCGGATGTCCATGTCCGAAGCCTACGACCCGTGCTCTCGGGGCGGGCTGGGCGGCCGGGCGTACACTGTCCGGCACGCCTGACATCGCCACCTTCCTCACCACTTGGCGCGCCGATCCCCTCACGATCGTCGTGCTGCTCGTCGCGGGCGCAAGCTATCTCTGGGGCGTGAGAGCCGCGCGCCGCCGCGGGGTGGAGTGGCCGCTGACGCGCACGCTGCTGTTCTTCGGTCTGGGCCTCGGCTCGTACGCGGTCGTGGAGCTCGGATTCCTCGGCGTCTATTCCGGTGAGCTTCGCTGGGCATTCACGACCCGCATCGCACTGCTGATCTTCGTGGTTCCGGCCGGAGTGGTGGTGGGCCGCCCTCTCGAGCTCGCCGAGGCGGCGACCGGCCCGACCGGCGCGGCGCGCATCGCTCGACTCCTCGCCTCGCGGCTCGTGCGCCTGTTCGGAAATGCGATGTTCGCGACCGTCTTCGTCGCCGCGATCTTCTGCGTCTTCCTCACGCCTCTCGCCGGTGCCCTGCGCTCGAACCCGCTGACCGATGCCCTCCTGGGGGTGATCGTCCCGATTGTCGGGGTGGTTCTGGTCCTGCCGATGGCCGCGCTCTCCGCGGTGCACACCGGTCTGTTCATCACCATCGAGTTCCTGCTGGCCTTCGTCGAGCTGCTCATCGACTCGGTGCCCGGCATCCTGCTGCGACTTAACGACTCGGTGGTGGATGCCGCGGCCACCACGACCTCCTCGCTCGGGTGGTGGCCGAACCCCTTGCACGACCAGCACCTCGCGGGTGACATGCTGTGGTTCATCGCCGAGGTCGCAGACGTGCCGGTGCTCGTCATCCTGCTCCTGCGATGGATGCGCAGCGATCGACGCGAGGCCACCCAGTACGACGAGCTCGACGACGACGAGTACGAGCGTCTGACCCAGGAGCACCTGCGCGGGGGTCGCGCCGAGAGCGCCTGACCCGGCGTTCATCGGGTTGTGGAAAACCCCCTCGCGCGTCGGCGACGCGTGGCTAGCGTGGCGCTGTGTTGCCCGATGCGGAGGAGACGATCGCGCAGGTCGAGGCGGATGCCCGCCTGACCCAGGAGCGCGCTGACAAGATGCCGGCCTTCCAGGCCGCGATGGCGGAGGTGCGCGGCAGCGCGTACTCGGCCGCCAAGGACGTGTTCGTCGAGGTGGATGCCACCGGTCGGGTGACCGGCCTCCGCCTCGGCGATCAGGCCGTTGCGCGCGGTGCGCGACGGCTCACCCAGGAGATCCTCGCGGTGATCGCGGTCGCCCAGGACGACGTGCAGGAAAAGGCGCTGCGGCGCGTGTCCCGGTTGCTCGGTGACGACGACCCGATCGTCAGCGAGCTTCGCGCCGCGGCATCCGCGCCCGCCGTGGAGAGGACGACGTGATGGGCGACGAGATCGCGCTCGACTTCGACAGGCTGAGGCATCACGCCGCGCTCGTCGAATCCCTCGCCGACGACGTGACCCGGGCGATCGGCGCACTGCGCGGGGGCGATCTCGCCTCGGACGCGTTCGGCATCCTGTGCGCGTTCCTCGTGCCGCCCTCGCTCGCGATGACCGCAGCGGCCACCGGCATGTTCGGTACGAACGAGTCATTGCTGCTGCGCACGGCAGGGCAGCTGCGGGGCACGGCTCAGCAGTGGGAGCAGCTCGAGGCCGACATCGTCACGACACTGCATGATCTCGAGAGGGCGATGGACTGATGACCCCTTCTGCACAGACGCTCGCCGCCCCCTACGCGGGCACNNNCCCTCAGCAGCGCTGCAGCCGCCGCGGCCGATCCGATCGGAACGATCGCGAGCGCCGGACTCGGGTGGGTGATCAACCTTCTCGGCCCGCTCAAGTCCTGGCTGGAACAGCTCGCCGGGAGCGAGGCGAGTGTCAGCGGCGTCGCGTCCCAGTGGACGAGCGCGGGTGCGTCGATGCGCAGCGCCGGGTCGACGCTCGCCGCGCGGACGAGCGATCTCGAGGGGCTGTCGGGAGCGACGGTGATCGCGTATCTGCGGTTCGCGCAAGAGACGTCGCGTCAGTTGACCGCTTCCGGCGATTGGGCGGATTCGGTCTCGAGCGGACTGACGACGGCATCAGGTCTTGTGGCGCGCATGCAGAGCGTCGTGAAGTCGGCGATCTCGAAGGTGCTCGCCACGGCGATCGAAGCCATGGCGGTGGTGGCGGCATCCTTCGGACTCGGAATGGGCTACGCGATCGCCCGGGTCGTCACGCGCGTCAACGAGATGGTCAACAAGGTCGCGAAGCCCATCGTGCAGGTGCTGCGGTCGGTGAAGTCCCTCGTCGGCTTCGTGCAGCAGATGCGGTCCCTGTTCGACAGCACGTCGTCGCTCATCGCGACGCTGGCCGGCAACTCGCCCGCAGCGACGGTCGTGACCGCCGGCGGGACGGTGGATGCCGCGGCCGCGACGCAGCTCGGATCCACGGGCTATGACCGACTCACCCTCGCGGGCGGCGCTGCAGACCTCGACCGCACGCGCATCGACGCCGGGATGACCGGCGTCGGCGCCCCGGGCTCGGCGACGGGGGTCGCTGCACTCACCGTCGACGGCTCGTTGGGTGGAGGGGTATCCGGAGGAGCGGGCTTCTCGATCGCATCGGTCGGTGCGCCGACGAGCACGGGCATCTCCGCCGCGGGCCTCGTGGGATCGACCTCGGCGGGAACGGATCCCGCCGGAACCGTCGCCGGCACGACGGCCGCCGGTGCGGCGGCCGCGCGGATGATGCATCCCGGCGTCGCCGGATCGGGTCCGATGTCCGATCAGAGATCGGCCGCCCCGCAACGCGGGGGAAAGCGACGGGGCGTACGTATCGTCTCGGACGACGACGACTGAGTTCGCATCGGAACGTCGAACGGCCGGTCCTTCGGGACCGGCCGTCGTTGTGTTGTGGAGCCTAGGAGATTCGAACTCCTGACATCCTGCTTGCAAAGCAGGCGCTCTACCAGCTGAGCTAAGGCCCCGGAGGGAGAAGAGTGGGGCTACCAGGACTTGAACCTGGGACCTCTTCATTATCAGTGAAGCGCTCTAACCGCCTGAGCTATAGCCCCGTGCGACGGCTCGGCCGTCAACCTCCAAGACTTTACCCGACGCCTCCTCATTTCACGAATTCGACGTCGCCGATGCTCGCGGCGCAGGCAAGCCATGCCTTCGTTGCCGAGGCCCGATCCGGGTCGATTTACTGGACGCATGACCCAGGAATCCACGGAGCACGCCGAGCCGCACAACGGTGGTGTGAGCCAGCGTCTCAACTGGCTGCGCGCCGGTGTGCTCGGCGCGAACGACGGCATCGTGTCCGTCGCGTCCCTCGTCGTCGGTGTCGCCGGTGCGACGACCGACGTGCCCGCTCTGCTGACGGCCGGCATCGCCGGCCTCGTCGGTGGCGCCGTGTCGATGGCCCTCGGGGAATACGTGTCGGTGAGCAGTCAGCGCGACAGCGAGCGGGCGCTCATCGAGAAGGAGAAGCGCGAGCTGCTCGAGATGCCCGAGGAGGAGCTCGAGGAGCTCACGCAGCTCTATCAGCAGCGCGGGATCTCGCGGGAGACCGCGGAGAAGGTGGCGGCCGAGCTCACCGCTCACGATGCCCTCGCGGCGCACCTCGAGGTCGAGCTCGGCATCGACCAGGATGACCTGGTCAGCCCGTGGCAGGCCGCGTTCTCCTCGGCGATCGCGTTCACGGCCGGCGCGATCCTTCCGCTTCTGGCGATCCTCCTGCCGCCCCCGGGCCTGCGTGTGCCGATCACATTCGTCGTGGTGATCATCGCGCTGGCGCTGACCGGAACGATCTCCGCGAAGCTCGGCGGCAGCGGTCGCCGCAAGGCGGCGCTGCGCCTGGTGATCGGTGGCGCGCTCGCGCTCGTGGTCACCTACCTGATCGGTCACCTGCTCGGCACCGCCGGCATCGTCTGAGACGGTATGACGAAGGGCCCCGCCGTACGGCGGGGCCCTTCGTCATACCGTCGGTCAGTTCGAGGTGAACCCGACCAGCAGTCCGCCGGTCACCTTGACGGCGAAGTTGTAGATTCCCGCGACGACAGCGCCGAGCACCGTCACCACGATGAGGTTGATGATGGCGACGACCGCGGCGAAGGCGAGCACCTGCGGCAGGCCGATCGTGTGGCTGAGGATGAATGTGCCGCCCGAGATCGACGACGTGAACTCGTCGGCCTTCGAGAGCACACCGGTCGCCGCGACGGCGGCGTAAACCACGACATAGGCGACGACCGTCACGATCGCGAGCGCCACCGCGGCGAGGAAGGAGAGCTTCACAGCCGTCCAGAAGTCGACGTAGACCAGACGCAGTCGCACCTGCTTGGTGCTGGCGCCCTTCGAGCTGCTGGACTTCTTCGCGAGCTTGTCCGCTACGGTGCTCATGCCTCAGTGTTCTCCTCAGTACCTGCGTCGACGCCGTCGGACTCGGCCGGGGCATCGGATGTCTCGGCGAGACCTCGCTCGCCGTTGCGAGCGATCGCGAGGATGCGATCGTCGTCGTCGGGCCGGGCGAACACGACTCCCATCGTGTCGCGTCCCTTCGCCGGGACCTCGGCCACGGCAGAGCGTACCACCTTGCCACTTGCGAGAACCACGAGAACCTCGTCGTCCTCGCCCACGATGAGGCCGCCGGCGAGGTCGCCTCGGTCGTCGTGGAGCTTGGCCACCTTGATGCCGAGTCCACCGCGGCTCTGCACCCGGTACTGATCCACGTCGGTGCGCTTCGCGTAGCCGCCTTCGGTCACGACGAACACGAATCCTTCGTCGTGGACGACCGACGCCGACAGCAGGCTGTCATCCCCGCGGAAGGCCATGCCCTTCACACCTTCGGTGGAGCGACCCATCGGACGCAGTGCGTCGTCGGTCGCGGTGAAGCGCAGAGACATGCCGTGCCGCGAGATCAGCAGCACATCGTCGGACTCGTCGACGAGCAGCGCGCTCGTCACCTCGTCGCCCTCGCGCAGCTTGACCGCGATGACGCCGCCCTGACGGTTGGTGTCGTACTCACCGAGTCGCGTCTTCTTCACGAGGCCCGACCGCGTGGCCAGCACGAGATAGGGCGAGGTCGCGTAGTCGCGGATGTCGAGGATCTGCGCCACCTGCTCGTCCGGCTGCAGGGCGAGCAGGTTCGCGACGTGCTGACCCTTCGCATCGCGTCCGGCCTCGGGCACTTCATAGCCCTTGGCCCGGTACACCCGGCCCTTGGTGGTGAAGAACAGCAGCCAGTGGTGCGTGGTCGTCACGAAGAAGTGCTCGACGACGTCGTCCGCGCGCAGCTGCGCGCCCTTCACACCCTTGCCGCCGCGGTGCTGCGAGCGGTAGTTGTCGCTGCGGGTGCGCTTGATGTATCCGTCACGGGTGATCGTGACGACCATCTCCTCCTCGGGGATGAGGTCCTCGATGGACATGTCGCCGTCGAAGCCGAACAGGATCTCGGTGCGACGCTCGTCGCCGAACTTCTCGACGATCTCACTCAGCTCGTCGCGCACGATCGTGCGCTGGCGCTCGGGGCTCGCGAGGATGCCCTTGTAGTCGGTGATCTGCTCCTCGAGGGCGGATGCCTCATCCATGATCTTCTGACGCTCGAGCGCCGCCAGGCGCCGCAGCTGCATCGTGAGGATCGCGTCGGCCTGCACGTCGTCGATGTCGAGGAGCGTCTTCAGTCCTTCACGCGCGTCGTCGACAGTGGTCGACCGGCGGATGAGCGCGATGACCTCGTCGAGCGCGTCGAGCGCCTTGAGGTAGCCGCGCAGGATGTGCATGCGCTCCTCCGCCTTGCGCAGGCGGAACTGGGTGCGACGCACGATCACGTCGAGCTGGTGGTCGATCCAGTGGCTGACGAAGCCGTCGATCGACAGGGTGCGCGGTACGCCGTCGACGATCGCGAGCATGTTTGCGCCGAAGTTGTCCTGCAGCTGCGTGTGCTTNNNCCCGTGCGCTCGCTCGACTCGTCGCGTATGTCGGCGATGCCGGCGATCTTGCCGTCACGGGCGAGGTCGCGGATCTTGATCGCGACGTTGTCGGGGTTGACCTGGTACGGCAGCTCGGTGACGACCAGGCACGTGCGGCCCTGGATCTCCTCGACGTTGACGACGGCGCGCATCGTGATCGAGCCACGACCCGTGCGGTAGGCCTCGATGATGCCGCGGGTGCCGAGGATCTGCGCCGACGTGGGGAAGTCCGGCCCCTTGATGCGGGCGATCAGGGCGTCCTGCAGCTCGTGAGCGGATGCCTCGGGGTGCTCGAGCGCCCACAGCACACCGTCGGCCACCTCGCGCAGGTTGTGCGGCGGGATGTTCGTGGCCATGCCCACGGCGATGCCGACGGAGCCGTTGACGAGCAGATTCGGGAACCGGGCCGTGAGGACCTTCGGCTCCTGCGTCTGACCGTCGTAGTTGTCCTGGAAGTCGACGGTCTCCTCTTCGATGTCGCGCACCATCTCGAGGGCGAGCGGAGCCATCTTGGTCTCGGTGTAGCGGGGGGCGGCCGCCTCGAGGTTCCCGGCGGAGCCGAAGTTGCCCTGGCCGAGCGCGAGCGGGTAGCGCAGCGACCACGGCTGCACGAGTCGCACGAGGGCGTCATAGATGGGGGCATCGCCGTGCGGGTGGTACTGGCCCATCACCTCGCCGACCACGCGGGCGCACTTGGAGTACGACTTGTCGGGGCGGAAGCCACCGTCGTACATGCCGTAGATCACGCGTCGGTGCACGGGCTTGAGGCCGTCGCGCACGTCGGGCAGCGCGCGCCCGACGATGA
Organism: Microbacterium sp. Leaf351; assembly: GCF_001423825.1. Lineage (NCBI taxonomy): Bacteria > Bacillati > Actinomycetota > Actinomycetes > Micrococcales > Microbacteriaceae > Microbacterium > Microbacterium sp. Leaf351. The sequence continues at coordinate 48,660 of NZ_LMPK01000002.1, read as the reverse complement.
CGCTCATCGCGTAGTCGAGGTAGCTGCGCTGCATCTCCGACTGCAGGTCGACCTGGTCGATCCTGCCGTGGTTGTGCTCGGATGCCTCGTCGGGCCGGACGTCGTCAGTCATAGTCGTTCAATCTCGTTCGTGTGATCCGGGGCGCGGGGTGGCGGGCCTCAGATATCGAGGAATCGCACGTCCTTGGCGTTGCGCTGGATGAAGGAGCGGCGGGATTCGACGTCCTCTCCCATGAGGGTCGAGAAGATCTCGTCGGCGGCCGCCGCGTCCTCGATGGTCACCTGCAGCAGCGTGCGGGTGACCGGGTCCATCGTCGTCTCCCACAGCTCCTTCGGGTTCATCTCGCCCAGACCCTTGTATCGCTGGATGCCGTTGTCCTTCGGGATGCGCTTTCCGCTCGCGATGCCGTCGGCCAGCAGCGCATCGCGCTCACGGTCGCTGTAGACGTACTGGTGGTCGGAGTTCGACCACTTCAGGCGGTACAGCGGGGGCTGGGCGAGGTAGACGTAACCGGCCTCGATGAGTCCGCGCATGTAGCGGAAGAGCAGAGTGAGCAGCAGCGTCGTGATGTGCTGACCGTCGACGTCGGCATCGGCCATCAGCACGATCTTGTGATAACGGGCCTTCGTGATGTCGAAGTCCTCACCGATGCCCGTGCCGAAGGCCTGGATCATCTCGGTGATCTCCTTGTTGCCGAGCGCACGGTCGAGTCGTGCGCGCTCGACGTTGAGCACCTTGCCGCGCAGCGCCAGGATCGCCTGCGTGTGCGGGTTGCGCCCCTGCACCGCCGAACCGCCGGCGGAGTTTCCCTCGACGAGGAAGATCTCACTGATCGAGGGGTCCTTGCTCGTGCAGTCCTTCAGCTTCTCCGGCATCGACGCGGACTCGAACACGCTCTTGCGCCGCGCCGTCTCGCGGGCCTTGCGCGCGGCGATGCGCGCGGTCGCGGCGTCGATCGCCTTGCGCACGATGTTCTTCGCCTGTGCCGGGTTGCGGTCGAACCAGTCGCCGAGCTGGTCGCCGACGACCTTCTGCACGAACGCCTTGGCCTCTGTGTTGCCGAGCTTCGTCTTGGTCTGTCCCTCGAACTGCGGCTCGGAGAGCTTCACCGAGATGACGGCGGTGAGCCCTTCGCGCACGTCGTCGCCCGAGAGGTTGTCGTCCTTCTCCTTGAGCAGGCCCTGGGCGCGCGCGTACTTGTTGACGAGCGTGGTGAGCGCGGCGCGGAAGCCCTCTTCATGCGTTCCGCCCTCGTGCGTGTTGATGGTGTTCGCGTAGGTGAACACGTTCTCGGTGTACGAGGTGGTCCACTGCATCGCGATCTCGAGGGCGATCTTCTTCTCGGTGTCCTCCGAGTCGAAGTCGATGATCTCGTCGTTGACCGCTTCGATCTTGCGCACCGAGTTGAGGTACTGCACGTAGTCGACGAGTCCGCGTTCGTACAGATAGACGTCGCTGGGCTGACGGATGACCGGGGAGCCGTCGACATCCTCTTCGTACGCCTCGTCGGCACGCTCGTCACAGAGGGCGATGGTGAGCCCCTTGTTGAGGAAGGCCATCTGCTGGAAGCGCGTGCGCAGCGTGTCGTAGTCGAAGACGACCGTCTCGAAGATCTCGGGGTCGGGCCAGAAGGTGATGGTGGTGCCGGTCTCGTCGGTCTCCTCGCCCTTCGCGAGGGGGGCGACAGGGGCGCCGCCGGACGTGTACGACTGCCGCCAGACGTGGCCCTGACGCTTGACCTCGACCTCGAGACGTGTGGAGAGCGCGTTCACCACCGAGGAGCCGACGCCGTGGAGACCACCCGATACGGCGTAGCCGCCGCCGCCGAACTTGCCGCCCGCGTGCAGCACGGTGAGCACGACCTCGACGGTCGACTTGCCCTCTGTCTTGTGGATGTCGACGGGGATGCCGCGCCCGTTGTCGATCACGCGCACCGCACCGTCCGCGAGGATCGTCACGTCGATCGTGTCGCAGTAGCCGGCGAGGGCTTCGTCGACCGAGTTGTCGACGATCTCGTAGACGAGGTGGTGGAGGCCGCGGGGACCGGTCGATCCGATGTACATGCCGGGGCGCTTGCGCACCGCCTCGAGGCCTTCGAGCACCTGAATGGCATCGGCGCCGTACTCACCCGGCGTGGACGCGGGAGCCTTCTTCTCGGAGTTCTCGGGTCCGCTGGCAGGGTTTTCAGACGTCATAGGTTTCGAGCGCTCCGGATAGGTCGGCGATACCGGTCCAGTCTACCGCGCCGAGCGGTTTCGCGGGCCCTGTACGCCCGTATGGCGGGATGAAATGATCCGAGCCACCGACGGACGTGCCTCAGCCGTAGGTATCGCGAGGGCCGCGCCCTGGAACCGTTCTGGGGCCCCATTTCCACGAGGGGACGTCGGGTCCGATGAAGCGCACTGCGTCGACGCCCGCGTCCGGGAACCGTCGTGTGATCTCGCTGACGATCTGTGCGCGCATCAGCGTGAGCTGCTTCGCCCACGCGGTCGAGTCGCACTCGACGGTCAATCGGCCATCGTCGAGCGAGAGTGGTCGTGTGTGCTGCGCGGTCTCGGCGCCGGCGACCTCCCGCCACTGGAGGATGATGTCCTCTCGGGCGAGCGCCCCGGTCCACCCGGCATCGCGCGTCAGCGCGTCGACCACATCGCCGAGGCCCTTCGGATCGCGACCGGGCGCGAACGGGGCATCCTCGTCGTCGACCACGGGCCGACGGCCGCGCCGTTTCGCTCGCGGCGACGGCTCGAGACCGCGCAGTCGCCGATAGGTCGCGATGGTCTCCGGAACACCCGGTTCATCCATCGCTGACCCCGACGATCTGACCGCTGTCGATGCGCACCGTGCGCCCTCGGAGCGCCGCAGGCACATCGGCCTCCACAGCCGCCGTCACGATCACCTGCTCGAAATCGTGGATGACGCCGGCGAGCCGGGTGCGACGGTCGGCGTCGAGCTCCGCGAACACATCGTCGAGGATGAGCACGGGATCCCCCGTGGAGCGCTCTTCCCGCAGGAGCGCGGCGGAGGCGAGACGGAGCGACAGCGCCGCCGACCACGATTCGCCGTGCGACGCGTAGCCCTTCACCGGGAGTCCGCGCACGCTCACCAGCAGATCGTCGCGGTGCGGACCGACGAGAGTCAACCCCCGGTCGAGC
>NZ_LMPK01000002.1:45254-45496 GCF_001423825.1 Microbacterium sp. Leaf351 | reverse complement strand
CCTCCGAGGCCGATTCGTCCTCCTCGGGATCACCTCCGTCGATGGAGCGCACCCAACGGACGCTGGGGTCATGGTCCGCGCCCGCGATCGAGGCGTAGGCGCTCGCCAGCGGACCCGCGATGTCGACGGCCAACCCCTGGCGTGCGTCGATGATCTGTGCGCCGAGCTCGATGAGCTTGTCGTCCCACACCTCGAGCGTGGCGAGCCCCGAACCCTGCACCCCGCGCGCCCGCGCCGACTTC
>NZ_LMPK01000002.1:43322-45179 GCF_001423825.1 Microbacterium sp. Leaf351 | reverse complement strand
CCCGCCGACCCGAGCCTTGTTACCGCCCTGGCGGTTGATCTGCAGCTCGACGACGAGCCGCCGCTCTCCGTGCCCGATGCGTGCGCGCACGATCGCGGCATCCTGTCCACGACGCACCAGCGGAGCATCGAGCGCCACCCGGTGCGACCCGAGGGTGGCGAGATAGGCGATCGCCTCGGCGAGGTTCGTCTTGCCCTGTCCGTTGCGCCCGACGAAGAGGTTGGGACCGCGCTCGAGCGCGAGATCCGCGTGCGCGTAGTTGCGGAAGTCGACGAGACTCAGCTGCTCCACGAACACCCGCCCAGCCTACCGACGGGGTGCGACGACGGTCAGGCTCGCGCGGCCCGCAGCCGCGGACCGGGCACCTGGGCGAGCCACTCGGTGATCGTGCGCATGAAGGCCCCGTGGTCGTCGCGGAACACGGTGTGCCCGGTGCCCCCGAGGCGGAGCACGATCATGCCCCGTTCTACGAGAGCGGAGCGCGCGCGATCGGTGATCAGCAGGCTCTTCTCTGCGAGCACCACGAGAGTCGGGATGCCGAGGTGCCGAGGCGGTCTCAGCCACGCGGTGCGAACGAAGGCGAGGATCGTGCGACGATCCCAGCGGGCCACGGTCGACACCTCGATCTCGAGGTCGACCTCGCTCCACTTCGGGTTCATCCGCGCGAGCATACGGCGGCTCGGCCGCGGTGCCATCGCAAAGGCAGCTTTGAAGGCGGCCCCCTTGACCCCTCGGGGGAATGCGAAGGCCGGATCCACGTAGATCGCGCTGCGCGCCCCCAGCCGGGTCGCGACCTCACCGGCGACGACGCTGCCGAGGGAGTGCCCCATCACGAGATCGGGGGGCCCGTCGAGGAGCGGTGCGACGGTCTCCACGACATCATCGGTCCAGGATGCCGCCGAGTACCGCGCCGCACGAGGCGAGGAGCCGTGACCGGCCAGATCTACCGCGAGGACGCGGTAGCCCGCGGCATCCAGATCTGCGGCCACCCGGTGCCACGCCTCGGCGCCCGACATGATTCCGTGCACGAGAATCGCCGTGCGGTGCCCTTCACCCTGCGTCACGACGGCCAGCTGCATGCGGCCACCGTAGGCCGACAAGCTGGATGTGGGCCGTCCCCGACCTATGCGGTTCGGGCGGGCGTCAGCGCAGGAGCANGATGAGGATCGGGCTCAGCTTGTTCTGGTTCTCGCTCGACGTGAACGTGATGCGGGTGAACTCGCTGCGGACAGCACCGAGCGCTTCGAGCAGGTACTGGGGGTTCAAACCGAGCGTGACATCCTCACCGGTCAGGGTGGCATCGACCGCCTCGGATGCGCGTGCCTGCTCGGTGCCCGAGGCATCCATCGAGACGCCGTCGACCGTGAAGGTGAAGCGCAACGGAGCCGAGCGGTCGAGCACGAGTGCGACGCGGCGGACGGCCTCGGCGAGCTCGGCCGTGTTCACGACCGCGTAGTGATCCGTCTGCTCGGGGAACAGCCGGCGCACCGGCGGGAAGTTGCCCTTGATGAGCAGCGACGTCACCGTCTTGTTGCCCGAGGTGAAGGCGATGATCTCGCGGTCGCCCGACCCGGAGAAGTGCACGGAGATGTCGGACCCGTGCGAGAACGTCTTGCCGACCTCCTGCAGGGTGCGCGCCGGCACGAGCGCGGTCGTCGTCTCGTCGCCGGCGACCGTGCCGCCGTCCCACGGGATCTCCCGCAGCGCGACCCGGTAGCGGTCGGTGGCCACCAGGCTGAGTGCGGTGCCGCTGACCTCGAGCTGCACGCCGGTGAGCACCGGCGTCACGTCGTCGCGCGACGCGGCGAAGCCGACCTGCGAGATCGCCGTGGCGAATTCCTCCGCCTGCACGAGGCC
>NZ_LMPK01000002.1:43035-43239 GCF_001423825.1 Microbacterium sp. Leaf351 | reverse complement strand
CCGTCGCCTCGATCGTGGTGCGCGCGGAGGCCTCATAGTCGAAGGCCGACAGCGACAGACCCGCATCGGATGCCTCGATCAGCACGCCCGCGAGGATCGGCTGCGGATTGCGCTGAGGCAGCAGCTTGACCACGAAGGACACGGCTTCGCTGAAAACGTCTCGACTGACGTGGAACCTCACGGGCGCTCCCTTGACCTTGTTGG
>NZ_LMPK01000002.1:41480-43027 GCF_001423825.1 Microbacterium sp. Leaf351 | reverse complement strand
CCCGACCTGTTCGCAAGGGTGATCGAACCGCTGAAAGGAGAGAGGACTTAAGTGATGGTGTTAACGCCTGTGGACAGTGTGGATAACCCCGCGGATCCCTGTCCTGCGTGGGGAACTACACGCGTGGAAGTTGTGAGTGACCGGGGGAGGCCGATGTGGTGCGGCGATGTCAGGATCGACGCGTTCTCATGCGCACCGCGATCGAGCCCACAGGATCGGGGTCGAGATCCACAGTTATCCACAGGTTATGCACACTGGGGAAAGTGCATCTTGGCGTTCCCTGTGTGCCGTGTCAAGGGGGGAAGTGACGCACCGAGATGTGCGATCGGATCAGCGCGCGTTGCGCCCCAGCTGCGACGTGATCTCGGACACCTGGTTGTAGATCGACCGACGCTCCTTCATGAGGTCGCTGATCTTCTTGTAGGCGTACATGACGGTCGTGTGGTCGCGATTGCCGAAGAGCTGGCCGATCTTCGGCAGAGACAGGCTCGTGCGCTCGCGGCACAGGTACATCGCGATCTGCCGTGCGGTCGCGACCGCCTGCGAGCGGCTCGACCCGTAGAGGTCGTCTACCGAGAGCTTGAAGTACTGCGCGGTCGCAGTGATGATGTCGGTCGGCGAGATCACATTCGCGTCGTCCTGGTCGACGATGTCTCTCAGCACCTGCTGTGCGAGCGACATGTCGAGGGAGGACCGATTGAGGCTCGCGAACGCGGAGACCCGGATCAGCGCGCCCTCGAGTTCACGGATGTTGGTGGACACGACTGTCGCGATGTACTCCAGCACCTCGTCGGGGATGTGGAGTCGCTCGTTCTGCGCCTTCTTCCGGAGGATGGCGATGCGGGTTTCGAGATCGGGCGCCTGAACGTCGGTGATCAGACCCCACTCGAAGCGGCTGCGCATGCGGTCCTCGAACCCGGTGAGGTGCTTGGGCGGCACATCGCTCGTGATCACGACCTGCTTGTCGTGGTCGTGCAGCTGATTGAAGGTGTGGAAGAACGCCTCCTGCGTCTCGGCGCGACCCTGGAGGAACTGGATGTCGTCGATCAGCAGGATGTCGACATCGCGGTAGCGGGCCTGGAACGCCGAGCCACGGTTGTTGGCGATCGAGTTGATGAAGTCGTTCGTGAACTCTTCGCTGGACACATAGCGCACGCGGATGCCCGAATAGAGGCTCTGCGCGTAGTCGCCGATCGCGTGGAGGAGATGAGTCTTCCCGAGCCCGGAGTCGCCGTAGACGAAGAGCGGGTTGTACGCCTTCGCCGGCGCCTCGGCGACGGCGACCGCCGCGGCGTGCGCGAAGCGGTTGGACTGCCCGATGACGAATCGGTCGAACGTGTACTTCGGATTCAGTCGGGTGTCGGAGCGCAGCGGGGTGCTCGGCGAGTCGGCGACGTCATCGGCGAGGGGCACGGGCGGAGCGGGCAACGGCGTCGACGACGGCGCCGGAGCGCTCAGGTGCGCGTCACTCAGTTCCGGATTCACGACCACGCGGAACGAGGTCACCTCACCGTCGGGCGACGCGACACTGAGAGCCTCCATGATCG
>NZ_LMPK01000002.1:41327-41422 GCF_001423825.1 Microbacterium sp. Leaf351 | reverse complement strand
GCCGCCCATCACCCCCTGCGGGATCGCGAGGCTGAGGAAGCCGTGCAGCTGCGGGGTGACCCGGTCGTCGTGCACGAGAGCGTCGAGCACGTCGG
>NZ_LMPK01000002.1:39422-41274 GCF_001423825.1 Microbacterium sp. Leaf351 | reverse complement strand
CCCCGGTTTCGGAGGAGAACCCGCCCGAACCTGTGGATAAGTGCTGGAGACACGCTAGTCAGACGGCGGGGGTGAATCAAACCGTTCGGCGATGGGCGCGTGTCGATCACGGGGTGGTTCGGGGGTGCCGTGATAGTGCGGATGGGTCCTGGGTTTGAGTTCTCGGCTCCGCGGGCATACCCTTAGTCGGTTGACTTATGCCTTCCAGGCAGTTCGTTCCCCGTCGCCGGCCGCCAGCTTCCGGTGACCCCCGATCCGGAGTGATCCCATGAGCAAGCGCACCTTCCAGCCCAACAACCGCCGCCGCGCCAAGAAGCACGGCTTCCGCGCCCGTATGCGCACCCGCGCCGGCCGCGCCATCCTCTCGGCGCGTCGCACCAAGGGTCGCGCCACGCTCTCTGCCTGAGACCGGCGTGCTTTCCCGGCCGAGTCGTCTCACCGATGGTGCCGACTACAAGGCCGTCGTCCGACGGGGAGTCCGCAGCACTTCGCCGCACCTGATCACCTATGTGGTCGCGAGCGAGGGCACGCGGGCACCCCGTTTCGGTTTCATCGTGTCGAAGCAGGTGGGAGGCGCGGTGACCCGCAATCTGGTTCGTCGCCGCTTGAAGGCGATCTGCGCAGAGGCGCGGGGCGACGTCGCGCCGGGACGCGACATCGTCATCCGCGCGTTGCCCGCCGCCGCCGCGGCATCCTTCTCCACTCTTCGCGGAGACGTGCGCACCGCACTGCAGCGGAGGGCGTCATGAGCTCGGCGACGCTGCCGTCTCACTCGCGCGGAACCGACCGGTTCGACACTCGGCTGTGGCTGCGCGCCGTGCCGCTCGTTCCTCGCAACCTGGGTCTCGCGCTGCTGCACGGCTACCGCGCAACCATCTCCCATGTTTACGGCGACGTGTGCAAGTACTATCCGTCGTGTTCCGCGTATGCGGTGGGTGCCGTGCAGCAGCACGGATTGGTCAAGGGTTCTGCCCTCGCGGCCGCCCGCATCGCCCGGTGCCACCCGTGGGCAGCTGGCGGAGTGGACGACCCCCCGACCCATGCGCATTACGCCCACGCTCTGACTCCGCACGGCTTCGTCGTGCCCCTTCGAAAGGACTGATCCGTGCCGGATCTGTTGGGAATCGTCCTCTGGCCGCTCAAATGGGTGGTCGAGCTCGTGCTGGTCGCGTGGCATGCCGTGTTCACGTTCTTCGGCATGGACCCGGCGACGGGTCTGACCTGGGTGCTGTCGATCATGGGCCTCGTGGTGGTCGTGCGCGCCGCACTGATCCCGGTGTTCGTGCGCCAGATCAAGAGCCAGCGCAAGATGATGGAGATCGCGCCCGAGCTGCGCAAGATCCAGGAGAAGTACAAGGGCAAGCGCGACCAGCTCTCCCGTGAGGCGATGAGCCGCGAGACGATGGCGCTCTACAAGAAGCACGGCACCTCCCCGGTGTCCAGCTGCCTGCCGCTGCTGATCCAGATGCCGATCTTCTTCTCGCTGTACAGCGTGCTGAGCGATGTCGCCAAGCATGCGACGGCGGCGGTGCCCACCGGTGGCGTCGGCCCGCTCACGCTTGAGCTGACGCAGGAGTTCTATCAGGCGAAGCTCTTCGGCGTCGCGTCGCTCCACGACACCCTCACCGGAGCGTGGGGTCAGCCGGGCGGCACCGTGACCGTGGTCATCCTCATCGTCCTTGTGGCGGCGATGATCGCGTCGCAGTTCATCACCCAGCTGCAGATCATCTCGCGCAACCTCTCGCCCGAGGCGAAGACCGGCCAGGCGTACCAGATGCAGCGCATCATGCTCTTCATCATCCCGATCGGCATGATCTTCTCGGGCGTGTTCTTCCCGCTCGGCGTCGTCATG
>NZ_LMPK01000002.1:37192-39395 GCF_001423825.1 Microbacterium sp. Leaf351 | reverse complement strand
CCCCCGGATCCGCGGCGGCCAAGGCCCGCGAGGAGCGCCTGGCTCGAAAGGGGAAGGCGGTCGATTCCAGCGGTCGTGTCGTCTCGCTGGAGAAGTACGAGGCGGAGCAGCAGCGGCTGCTCGCCGAAGCCGAGCGCGCGAAGGCTGCAGCTCCCAAGCGCCAGCAGCCCATGGGCAAGCAGCGCGCGAAGAAGCAGGGCGGCTCCCCCGCCGGTCCGAAGCCGGGCGCGTCCTCCGGTGGCGACGCGACGCGTCCCGCCTGACGACCTCCCTCAACTCCCCTATCCGAAGGACTCTCGATGACGACGACCGCGAACTCCGACGACCTCCGCGACGAGGCGACCGTCGAGCAGCTCGAGCAGGAAGGTGACGCTGCTGCGGACTTCCTCGAGGGGCTGCTCGACATCGCCGACATCGACGGCGACCTCACCCTCGATGTGCGAAACGGTCGTGCATACGTGTCGGTCGAGGCATCGGACGCGTCCCTCGACGCACTCGCCGAGCCGGACACCGTTGCGTCGTTGCAGGAGCTGACCCGACTCGCGGTGCAGAACGCGACGGGTCGCTACTCCCGGCTCATCCTCGACATCGGCGGCTCCCGCGATGCGCGTCGCCGTGAACTCGAGTCCCTGGTCGAACGAGCCGCCGCCCGACTCGACGACGGCGCGTCGCAGGCATCCCTCCCGGCGATGTCGAGCTACGAGCGCAAACTCGTGCACGACATCGCCGCCGAGCGCGGGCTCACCTCCGAGTCCTACGGCGAGGGCGCCGCGCGTCACACGGTGCTGCGTCGCGCGTGAGTGTTTCACGTGAAACATCGCCACAGGGTGATGTGGAACGCGAGCCCGCGTATGCGACCGAGGTGTTCGGTGACGGGATCGGACGCGCGCGTCGGTTCGCCGGTTCGCTCGCCCGGGAGGGTGAGCTGCGAGGCCTTCTTGGTCCCCTCGAGAATGCGCGCCTCTGGTCGCGACATCTGCTGAACTGCGCGGCCGCGGCACCCCTGTTCGCGACGGGATCCGAAGTCGGGGACATCGGATCCGGGGCGGGTCTGCCGGGGATCGTCCTCGCGATCGCGCGCCCGGATGTCGCGTGGACTCTCATCGAACCGATGGAACGACGCGTGGCCTGGTTGTCAGAGCAGGTCGCCGACCTCGAACTGGAGCACGTGACCGTGCTCCGCGCGCGCGCCGAGGACGTTCCCCGAGAGTCCTTCGACGCGGTGACCGCGCGTGCGGTGAGCGCACTGAAGGGTCTTGTCCCTCTCGCGGCTCCGCTCGTACGCGACGGTGGAGAGCTGATCTTCCTCAAGGGCGCGTCGGTGGCGGCGGAGATCGACGCGGCCCGCAAGCAGCTCGCTGCTGCTCGCGTGTCGGACCCGCGGGTCGACACGGTCGGCGATGGTGTGCTCGAGGAACCGACGCGCGTCTTCCGGGGAACCGTGCGTCGTGCGCGAGCGTGATGTTTCACGTGAAACATCGCAAGGCCGCCGACGTGCGGTGTCGACCACGCGGCTACAGTGGACGGAGTGAGTGACGACATGACCGAGACCGAGGTGTTTCACGTGAAACATTCCCCCGCGTCGGATGACTCACCGCTCGACGACACGCCACTTGCTCGCGAACTGGCGGACCTGTCGACCCGCCGACGTGCGCTCGAGCACGCGTCGGTCACGCTTCCGACGGCGACCCGGATCATCACGGTGTCGAACCAGAAAGGGGGGGTCGGCAAGACGACCTCCGCGGTGAATCTGGCTGCGGCGCTCGCACACGTCGGCGCTCGCGTGCTCGTCATCGACCTCGATCCCCAGGGCAACGCCTCGACCGCGCTCGGAATCCCGCACTCGGCGGACACGCCCAGCATCTACGACGTGCTGATCGATGACTTCCCGCTCGCGGACGTGGTCCAGTCGAGTCCCGAATCCGACCTCCTGCAGTGCGCGCCGAGCACGATCCACCTCGCCGGCGCAGAGATCGAGCTCGTCTCGCTCGTCGCTCGCGAGCACCGACTGCGTACCGCGCTCGAGACCTACCTCGCTGCCACGACCGACGCTCCCCACTTCGTCATCATCGACTGCCCGCCCTCGCTCGGACTGCTCACGATCAACGCGTTCACCGCGGCATCCGAGGTGCTCATTCCCATCCAGTGCGAGTACTACGCGCTTGAGGGCCTCGGCCAGCTGATGGGCAGTGTCGAGATGATC
>NZ_LMPK01000002.1:35439-37173 GCF_001423825.1 Microbacterium sp. Leaf351 | reverse complement strand
CCCGTCTGTCGGGAGAGGTCGCCGACGACGTGCGTACCCACTTTGCAGGCGAGACGCTCACGACTGTCATCCCGCGATCGGTGCGGGTGAGTGAGGCACCGAGCTTCGGACAGACCGTCATCGCGTATGACGTGCAGTCGGCCGGCGCGGTGGCCTACCGCGAGGCCGCCGTCGAGATGCTCGCGCGCGGCGTCGAGCGGGAAGGGGGCCGATGATGGCCAAGCGCACCGGACTCGGGCGGGGGATCGGAGCCCTCATCCCGACGAGCGAGCCCAGCGAGGCACGCCCCGTCGATGTCTTCTTCCCCGAGCAGCCCACGACCTCGACCGCGGATACCCCGCCGGCCTCCGAGCCCGAGCTCATCGCCGTTCCCGGTGCGCGGCTGATCCGCATCGACCCGAACGAGATCCAGCCCAACCCGCGCCAGCCGCGCACCGTGTTCGACCCGCAGGACCTGGCGGAGCTCGTGCACTCGGTGCGGGAGTTCGGCGTGCTGCAGCCCGTCATCGTGCGCGAGGTGGACGGCTCGTACGAGCTCATCATGGGAGAGCGTCGCACTCGTGCCGCCAGAGAGGCGGGCCTGGACTCGATCCCGGCGATCGTGCGCGAGACGGCCGACGAGGATCTGCTGCGCGACGCACTGCTCGAGAACCTGCACCGTTCGCAGCTGAATCCCCTCGAGGAGGCATCGGCCTACCAGCAGCTGCTTGAAGACTTCGGCATCACGCAGGAGCAGCTGTCCCAGCGCATCGGCCGCTCACGGCCGCAGATCTCCAACACGATCCGGCTGCTCCGCCTTCCCGTGCCGGTGCAGCAGCGGGTGGCGGCCGGTGTGCTCAGCGCGGGACACGCGCGGGCGATCCTGTCACTCGACGACACAGACGCGATGGCGCGGCTCGCCGACAAGATCGTGAACGAGGATCTCTCGGTGCGCGCCGCCGAAGCGGCAGCCAAGAACTCGCCCGCACCTCGACGCCCGGCGCCCAAGGCGGGGGCTCGGCGGGGGCACCTCGATGAGGTCGCGAGTCGACTGGGCGACCGTCTCGACACGCGCGTGAAGATCAGTCTGAGCGCGAGAAAAGGCCAGATCAGCATAGATTTCGCCACCATCCAGGACTTGAATCGGATCCTGGCGGAACTGGGCGAGGAGGGGTTCGCGGGCTGAGCCGCGGCATCCGGCCCGACCCTCACCGGCGGGCACGTAGGCTGGATGGGTGACCGACGCCCGAGCCACCGACGGAGCCCGTCGCGCCAGCCTCGAGCTGTTGCGCGCCGAGGCCGCGGATGAGCTGTCGGTGCTCGTGGAGGAACGGCTTCGCGACGGCGAGGACCCCTGGGACTTCATGGAGGACCTGCCCACGGTCGACGAGCTGGTCGTGTTCATGCTGCGGGCGGAGAACATCGCCGAGGCCGGCGGGGGCAAGCCCACCGCCGCCCGCCACTACCGCGTGCTGCGTCAGATCGCGCTCGACTACCCACCGCTCACCCGTGCGGTCTGGCGGCTTCTCGGAGAGGCGAACACCCACCGCCGCTGGGATGCGGTCGTGCGCGACGCGTCCTGACGGCTCCTCGTCTCGCGCATCTGCCCCGCGACACGGCTGACGTACGCGACCTTCACTGCGCCGTCCCTACCGCCGCTGCCACGGGCTCCGCCCACGCCGTTCGAGGACGAAGACGACGAGAGGCCCGGATGCCGCGGCATCCGGGCCTCTCGTGAGGCGTCTCGCTCAGGCG
>NZ_LMPK01000002.1:34892-35391 GCF_001423825.1 Microbacterium sp. Leaf351 | reverse complement strand
GATCTGGTACTTCATCGCGAGGTCGGGGTTCTCGTCGACATTGAGCTTGAGGATCGTGATCTTGCCCTGGTGCTCGCTCGCGATCTCGTCGAGGATCGGGGCGACCATGCGACACGGACCGCACCAGGCGGCCCAGAAGTCGACGAGCACAGGGCCGTCGGCCTGCAGGACGTCTTCGGTCCACGTCTTGGAGCTGGTGGCGGTGGCAGTCATGGGGTTTCTCCTTAGGAAGTCTGCTGAGTGTTCGAACGCCGTGCGCGAACGGATTGTTCCCGTCGCTCAGGCGACCGGGAGCTCTTCGATCTGGTCGGCGTCGGCGGCCAGCGCACCGGCGTCGTCCAGGGAGGCGAGGAAGTGCTCGGCGTCGAGGGCGGCGACCGTGCCGCTTCCCGCCGCGGTCACGGCCTGGCGGTAGGTCGGGTCGATCACGTCGCCCGCGGCGAACACGCCCGTGATGGACGTGCGCGACGACCGGCCATCCACCCACACCGTGCCGGCG
>NZ_LMPK01000002.1:29645-34856 GCF_001423825.1 Microbacterium sp. Leaf351 | reverse complement strand
ACCACGCCCGACACCGAGTCCTCACCCAGGATGTCGACGACCTCGCTGTTCCAGACGAACTCGATCTTCGGGTCGGCGAAGGCGCGCTGCTGCATGATCTTCGATGCACGCAGCTCCTCGCGACGGTGGATCACGTAGACCTTCGACGCGAAGCGGGTAAGGAAGGTGGCCTCCTCCATCGCCGAGTCGCCGCCGCCGACGACGGCGATGGTGCGCTCGCGGAAGAAGAACCCGTCGCAGGTCGCGCAGTACGAGACGCCGTGGCCCGAGAGGCGCTGCTCACCCTCGATGCCGATCTTGCGGTAGGCGGAGCCGGTCGCGAAGATCACCGCGTCGGCCTCTTCCACGGCGCCGTTGCCGAGGGTGACGCGCTTGACGTCACCGGAGAGGTCGAGCGCGGTGACGTCGTCGTAGCGCACGGTGGTGCCGAACTTCTCGGCCTGCTCCTGCAGCTTGGCCATGAGCTCCGGGCCCTGGATGCCCTCCGGGAACCCGGGGAAGTTCTCGACCTCAGTGGTGTTCATCAACTCGCCGCCGACCTCGACGGAGGAGGCGAACAGCACGGGCGACAGCTCGGCGCGCGCCGCGTAGATGGCGGCGGTGAATCCGGCGGGGCCCGATCCGATGATGATGAGCTTGCTCACGTGGGGACTCTCCTTGTCGATCGGCCGCGGGGATGTCTCTCGCAGCCACTACCGGTCAACACATGGTAGCCGTGGGACATTCCGCGAGGGGCCGTCAGCGACGCACGATCCGCCGTACGAGGGCGATGCCCGGGCCGAGCTCGGGCGCGCGCAGCACCGCCAGGGCGAGCACGTACACGACGGTGGCCGAGAGCCCCACCACGGCTGTTCCGACAGCCCCCAGGATCTGCCCCGAGACCATCCAGCCGTGCACACCGCCGGCGAGCAGGAACACCCCGTAGCCGGCGAGGCCCGCGGGGATGGCCGCGATGCCGAAGCGGGCGAGCGATCCGAGCCAGACCCGTGCCCGCAGGTCGCCGATCTTGCGCCGCAGCAGGATGCCCCCGGCGATGACCTGCACGAGCATGGCGAACGACTGGCCCAGTGCGATGCCGGCGCCCAGATACTCCCGGGGGAGCGTCCACGAGGCGATGAATGCCGTGAGCACCACCAGCACCGCCTGCAGCAGCGTGAACAGGAAGGGTGTGCGGGTGTCGTCGAACGCGTAGAACGATCGCTGCACGATGTAGAGCACCGACATCGGGATGAGACCGGCGAGATAGCACAGCAGCATCAATGCCGCCGCGGGGGCGTCCGCATCTGAATCGGTGAAGATGCGGGCCGCGGGGATGGCCGCCGCCGCGAGCGCCGCGGTGGCGAGCACGATGAACAGGCCGAGCATCGTGATGCTGCGGCCCACATCGACGCGCACCGCGTCGATGTTGCCGGCGTGCGCCTGCTCGCTCAACCGCGTGAAGTAGGGGGTTCCGATCGAGACCACGATCACCGAGTACGGCAGCATGAACAGCAGCCACATGTTCTGCGACGTCGTCGCGGCGGGGCCGTAGCCGGATGCCGCGGACAGCAGCTGCGACTGGATGAGCCCGGCCGCCTGCCCCACGAGCACCATGAGGAACGTCCAGCCCGCGAGGCGTCCGATGTGGCGAAGACCGACCCCGCGCCAGCGGAAGTCGGGGCGCAGGCTCAGTCCCGCCCCCCGCCAGAACAGCAGCAGCACGATCGCCTGGGCGACGACACCGCCGGTGGCGGTCGCGCCGATCACCGTCACCATGCCGGGCGTCCAGCCGGTGACCTCGGTCTGCGGGCCGAACAGCGCGATGAACGCGCCGAAGCCCGCCACCGAGACGACGTTGTTGATGATCGGCGCCCACGTGAACGGACCGTAGGCGTTGCGGGCGTTGAGCGTCTCGCCGAGGAGCGCATAGAGGCCGTNGTAGTTCGGCGCGTACGCGACGACCAGCAGCGGGGCGAACACCATCGCGAGCGCCGTGGCGCCCAGCAGCACGGTCGTGCCGAGGGTGAACAGCTTGGAGACGAACGCACGGCCGCCGTCGGCGTGGCTCGCCGCCTTCACGATCTGCGGAACGACGACGGCGGTGATGATGCCCGTCGAGATGATCGCGTAGATGTTGTTCGGCAGCTGATTGGCCGTCGAGAACGCGTCGGCGGCGCGGCTTCCGACCGAACCGAGCGCGGCCACGAGCACGATGGAGCGCACGAATCCGGACAGTCGGGAGATCACGGTTCCGGCGCCGATCAGCAGGCTGGCGCGGCCGAACGAGGTCACGGAGCGTCCTTCGGGTCGGCCGGGGCCGCGGCATCCGTCGTCGCCGGATCGCCGGTCGCCGGATCAGCGGTCGCGTCGGTTGCGTCGTCTCCGGCGGTCGTCGCTGTCGGGCGCGAGAGGCGTCGGCGTCGGCGGACCATACGGATGACGCCGAGGCCGATGAACGCGGCCACCAGCACGCTGATCACGACGAGGCCGATGTTCTCCCAGTCCGCGCGCACCGCGACATCCACCGTCTGGGCGGTGCCGACCGCGACCCCGGACGCGCTGCGCAACTGCAGCGCGATACGCACGTCTCCGTTGCCCAGGCGCGCCCGAACAGGTACCTCGACGCGCGTCACACTCGAGGCCTCGGCGTGCACCTCAACGCGTGCGTCGACGTCGAGGCGCACGTCGTTCGGGGTGGCGTAGAGCGTGACGTCGACCGGATAGGGCAGATCGTTGCGCACCGCGAACCACAGGTTCGCACCGCTCGCGAAGAGGTTCACGTTGCTGGTGGGCGTGATGTCGACCGAGCCGAGCGTTGTCGCCGTGGCCGCGGCATGGTCGGACAGGGCTGCCTTCCAGCCGTCGAGGTCCGACAGCCACGAGCCGCCGAGGAGCTGGAGGGCCGCCGCGTCCTCGGGACCTGTCAGCAGGGCGGGCGAGCTCAACACGGTGGCGAACTGCGCGATCGACGCGGCCTGCGACTGCAGCGAGGTCACTGCGCTCGTCCGGGCCGCGTCGATGGTCGAGGTCGCGAGTGCGCGCGGAGTTCCCGAGGTGCTGATCAGGCCGCTGAGCGAGGTGAGGGAGATCCCGGATCCCCCGGTGACGGCGGCGACCGCAGCGCCGACCCCGGCCGCTGACCGGGTGGCGGTGCGGTCGACGACGACGGCGAGAGGGGAGCCCGACGCGTCGTGCGCGGCGAAGAAGAGGGCGGCGGATGCCGCGGCCAGCGGTGCGCCCCGCAGGTTGGCGTCACCCGTGGCGGCAGCGAGACCGAGGGCGGATGAGATCTCGCCGTCGTAGACCACGACGGGCGCCGCGTCGACGGTGCCGGACGCGGAGACGGTGGCGTTGTCCGCCCCCGTGGTCGTACTCACGGAGGACACGAGGGACACCGCCGCAGCGTCGCTCGATCTCAGCTCGGAGACGGTCTGTGCGTCGCTGAGGCCCGAGGGTGCCCAGTAGATCGAGGGGTCGGACGGCCCGATCGCCAGCAGTTCGGAGAGCGTCGGCAGCGTCGACGTCGTCGAGCCGCTCGCGCTCGGCGTCGGCGTCGGGCCGCCTGTCGGCGTCGGGGAGGGGGAGGTGCTGCCGAAGTTCTTCGGGTCGAGGTAGGCGGCCAGCGAGGTCGGCGCGAGCGGGCGGGACAGTCCCGCCTCGAGCTGGGTGGCGACATCCGCATCGCCGTACTGCAGGGCGAAGCGCTCGTTCGGCAGGGTCATCAGCCGCTGCAGCCATGCGCGCGCACTGGCCGGCGCCGACGAGCCGAGCACGCGGATCGAGGCGACGACGGCGGGGTCGACGGCGAGGACCGCCGCGGTTCCGGCGACAGCAGTGAGCTCCGCGTCGAGCAGCCCGCCGGTGGCGGTCAGCGTGGCGAGCCGGTCGGCGGGGATCACGGCGGTGGATTGCGGGCCCGCGCTGATGGGCACGACGAGCGCGACCGAGGCCGTCGTCGCGTCCGGCACGGTGATGACCGATCGGGCGTCGTACGAGCCGAGGGTCACGCGCACCGGGTACACGCCCGCGGCGAGAGTCGCGATCGCGCTGGTGGTCGGATCGATGACGAGTGAAGCCGATTCGGTCTGACCTTCCGCGGTGGTGCCGAGGTCGGTGGCTCCGAGCACGGCCGGCGTCGTGGCATCCGCGGTTCCCGACAGCCACCGCGACAGCTCGGCGCGGCTCGTGAACGGCGCGCTCCCGATGCTGAGGGTTGCGACTCCGCCGTCGACGGCGGCACCGGTCGTGTTCGAGAGGACGATGGACGCTGCCAGCGACTCGCCCGGGCGGAAGAGTCCGTCCTGTGCGGGGGAGAGCGTGAGTGCGACGGTGCCGGTCGGCGACGCGGACGGTGACGGCGACGGTGTGTCGGCGGCGGCCGGTGCCGCAGGGGCGAGCAGCACGGCGGCGGCCAGCACCGCGGCGCCCGCGCGCAGCGCCCGACGCAGGAGCGCGCGTGCGCGGGGGGCGTCCCCCGCCGAGGTGTGCTTCGCAGTCATAAGAGAGGTCGGTGCGGTCCACGCGCACGTCGGCTGCGATTCTACGGGCGGGTGCTGTGGCATCCCCGAGCCTCGCGGGGAAGGCGGCGAGCGGACGCCCGCGCGCGGTTGAATGGACGGGTGACCGTCTCCATAGACACCGCCGCGGCGGCGGCCCTCGCCCGGGATCTGGATGCCGCGGATTACCGCACCGACGCCGTGCGCGCCGCGTGGGGCGACCTGCCCGATCGGGCCATCGGGCAGGGGCTGCGCGGCCCCGCCCTCGCGGCGCTCGAGGGACGCACCGACCCGCTCGCGGTCGTGTGCCGCCTGCTCGGCGTGGGGGCTGCGGCATCCGTCGCCGAGGTGGAGGCCGCGTTCCCCGCGTGCGGCGTGGCCGGGCTCATCGCGCTCGACCTCGTGCAGGTCGCCGGAGAGGTCGTCGTCGCGACCGCCCTCGTACGCCCGCAGGCCTTCGCCGACGGTCGCGGCGAGGTCGAATGGTGGATCGCGAGCGATCTCGACGAGGCGGCCCTCGGCGGAGAGCTCGCCCCCGATCACGTGCTGGGCGTCGGGGGTGCCTCGCTCACGCTCGCGTCGCTGCAGCTGCCGGCGGCCGCGGCATCCGTGCTCGACATCGGCACGGGGTGCGGCATCCAGGCGCTGCGGGCGCGGCGGTATGCGGACCGCGTGGTGGCGACGGATGTCTCGAGCCGCGCCCTGCGGTTCGCCGCCCTGAACGCGGCGCTCGCAG
>NZ_LMPK01000002.1:28440-29566 GCF_001423825.1 Microbacterium sp. Leaf351 | reverse complement strand
GCTCACGCCCGGCGGAGTGGCCCAGCTGCTCGGCAACTGGGAGTACCGCGACGGCGAGGACGGCCTCGAGCGCGTGCGGGCCTGGGTGGCGGCGAGTCCGGTCCCGCTCGACGCCTGGATCGTCGAGCGCGAGCAGCTGGACCCGCTCGCGTATGCGCAGCTGTGGGTGCGTGACGGCGGGTCGGCTCCGGGCGGCGACGACTACGCCCGCCTCGTGGGCGCCTGGCTCGACGACTTCGCCGACCGCGGCGTGACCGCCGTGGGGTTCGGCTATCTGCTGCTGCGCCGGGCCACGGGCGTGCCCACACTCGCCCGCTACGAGCGGATGCCGCAGCCCATCGACCACGCGCTCGGACCGCACCTGGCGGCCTCCCTCGCCGCCCACGACAGGCTCGCGGCGCTCACCGATGCGCAGCTCGCCGCGAGCGTGCTGCACGTCGCCCCGGATGTCACCGACGCGCGGCATCACCGCCCCGGCGAGGAGGCGCCGACGGTCATCGAGCTGCGCCAGGGCGCCGGCTTCCAGCGGGCGCTCGTGGTCGATCCGGGGCTCGCCGCCCTCGTCGGCGCGTGCGACGGCGACCTCGCGGTGGGTGTGCTCGTCGCGGCGATCGCCGACCTCCTCGAGGTCGACCCCGACGCGCTCGCCGCGGACCTGCTGCCGCGGGTGAGGGAGCTCGTCGTGACGGGCTTCCTCGGGTTCGACGGCCCCGAGCCGGCCGATCCCGCCGGATAGGCTCGTCGGCATGCTCAACATGGCCGACGGTGTCGCGCGCCTGGCCGCACTCGCCGCGTCACCGGTCGTGGTCCGCGTCGCCGACGCGTTCGCCGCCGCAGGGTTCGAGCTGGCGATCGTGGGCGGCCCGGTGCGCGATGCGCTGATTGGCCGCCCGACGCACGACCTCGACTTCGCCACGAACGCGCGGCCCGATGACATCCTGCGGATCGTCACGCCGATCTCCACCGCCCAGTGGGACATCGGGCGGGCGTTCGGCACGATCGGCGCGCGCGTACAGGGCGAGCAGGTCGAGATCACGACGTACCGCGCCGACAGCTACGACGGGGCGACCCGCAAGCCCGTGGTCGCCTTCGGCGACGTGCTCGACGACGACCTCGTGCGCCGCGA
>NZ_LMPK01000002.1:27683-28420 GCF_001423825.1 Microbacterium sp. Leaf351 | reverse complement strand
GAGCTTCGGCGACGATCCGCTGCGGATGCTGCGCGCCGCCCGGTTCTCCTCGCAGCTGGGCTTCGCCGTCGCCCCCGAGACGAGCGAGGCGATCGCCGGGCTCACGGCGACGCTGGCGATCGTGAGCCCCGAGCGCGTGCAGGGCGAGCTCGTTCGGCTGTTGGCGTCGGACGATCCCGTGCGGGGCATCCGTCTGCTGGTCGAGACCGGTCTGCTCGCGGAGTTCCTGCCGGAGGTGCCGGCGTTGCGCCTCGAGGTCGACGAGCACCACCACCACAAGGATGTCTACGAGCACTCGCTGACGGTGCTGCGGCAGGCGATCGCACTCGAACGGTCGCGGCATCCCGATGCCGAGCCCGATGTGCCGCTGCGGCTCGCCGCCCTGCTGCACGACATCGGCAAGCCCGCCACGCGCCGGCTCGAGCCGGGCGGCGGGGTCACCTTCCACCACCACGACGTGAAGGGCGCCCGCCTTGCGCGCGCCCGCCTTCGCGACCTGCGCTTCGATAGCGACACGATGACGGTGGTGGCGCGGCTCATCGAGCTGCACCTGCGCTTCTTCGGCTACGCCGAGGGGGCATGGACGGACTCGGCCGTGCGCCGGTACGTGCGCGATGCGGGCGAAGAGCTCGAGCGTCTGCATATCCTCACCCGCGCCGACGTGACGACCCGCAACAAGCGCAAGGCGGCGCGGCTGGCGGCGGCGTACGACGACATCGAGGCGCGCATCTCCCAGC
>NZ_LMPK01000002.1:26973-27663 GCF_001423825.1 Microbacterium sp. Leaf351 | reverse complement strand
GCTGGGCATCGGCCCCGGCCGTGAGGTCGGCGAGGCCTACCGCTACCTGCTGGAGGTGCGTCTCGACGAGGGCGTCATCGGTGCGGATGCCGCGGAGCAGCGCCTTCTCGAGTGGTGGGCCGCCCGGGCGTAGGGCGACCCACCACGGCGGTCACGCGGCGCTGGCGATGTCGCGGCCGTGGGCGCGCGCGGACTCCTCGGCCTGCTGCTTGAGGTCGGCGGCGAGGTCGCTGAAGGCGTCGAGCGCCGGGTTCACGCCGACGAGGGTGAACGGACGCGTCACGACGCGCAGGTCGAGCCCCCAGACATCCGCGAAGACGCGCTCGAGCCACCCGGTGGAGTGGTCCCAGCCCTCCTTCGGCGTGCCTTCGCCGTAGTTGCCGCCGAGCACGGTCGCGAGTACGGCGGGCTTGCCCTGCAGAGCGGTGCCCTGCGGGTCGATGCGGGGATCGGTGTAGGCCAGGTCGAACCAGGTCTTCACGTGCTGCGAGACGCCGAAGTTGTACAGCGGCACGGTGAACAGCAGGGCGTCGGCCGAGATGAGCTCGTCGGCGAGACGGGTGGCGAGGGCGACGGCCTCGACCTGCTCAGGACTGCGGTCGGCCTCGGGGGTGAACTTCGCGGTGACCGCGGCGGGCCAGGCGGTCGCGGGAATGGGCGCCGTGGCGAGATCCCGGCGCACGACGCCGC
>NZ_LMPK01000002.1:22766-26965 GCF_001423825.1 Microbacterium sp. Leaf351 | reverse complement strand
GGATGCTGGCATCCAGACGGAACAGCGACATGACACTCCGATCATTCTCGTAGTCGCTATGGAAATTAGAGCGACTTTCCGGAGTGTAGCACCGCTACCATGGGGGCATGGCCGAGGACCACGACACCCACGCGTGCGACGCGGCGGTGTCGCTCGCGTTCTCGATCCTCGGCAAGCGCTGGAACGGCATGATCCTGAGCGTGCTCGGGGCGGGACCGACGTCGTTCGTCGCGATCCGCCGGGCCATCGGCGTCAGCGACGCCATGCTCTCCGACCGGTTGGGCGAGCTCGCCGAGGCGGGACTCGTGAGCCGTTCCGTCGAACCCGGCCCGCCCGTCACCGTCAGCTACGCGCTCACCGAGGCGGGCACCCGCATCAGCCCGATCCTCGACGACCTCGGACGCTGGGCGAGCTCCTACCTCGTCGCCCCCGCGCGGCCATGAGCGTCGCGGGCGCCGCGAACCTGCGGGATTCCCACGAACCCTGCCGCGCGTCGCGCCCGATGTCTACACTGAGGGCGACCCCCGTTTCATCGTCGATCGGAGGGCGCGAATGACGTCCCCTTGGNNNNTCGTGCGCGGCAACTCGGACGACGACCGCGTGCGGAACGTGCGCGGCATGGTGCGCGAGAGTTGGCGCCGCTCGCTCGACCGTCTCGTCGGCGTCGAAGACCTGCCGCCCATCGGCATCCCCGCCGACGAACTCGATCGGCTGCGGCACGAGCATCCCCTTGCGGGTGCGATCGACATGATCCGCACGCTCCTCATCCCCGGCGTCTCCGAGGATTCCGGCGTGGTCGTCGCCGTCGGCGATGCCGCCGGAAGACTGCTGTGGGTCGAGGGCGATCGACGTCTGCGACTGCGTGCGGGCGAGATGGGCTTCGTCGCCGGCGCCACGTGGTCGGAGGAGGCCATGGGCACCGCCGCTCCCGGCACCGCCCTCATGCTCGACCAGTCGGTGCAGATCCGCGGCGCCGAGCACTTCAACCGTCTCGTGCAGGGCTGGTCGTGCACGGCCGCGCCCGTGCACGACCCCGAGACGAGACGTCTGCTCGGCGTCATCGACGTCACCGGCACCGACGTCGTCGTCACTCCTCAAGCCAAGCTCCTGGTCGACGCGACCGCGCGGGCCGTCGAGGGCGAACTGCTGCTCTCGCGCCTGCGAGCCCGCGCCGAGCAGCCCGCCCGCACCCGCCGCTCTCGCACCCAGCCCGCGGTCACCGGCCGCACCACACTGCGGGTGCTCGGCCGCGACCGCGCGCTGCTCGAGACCGCCGCCGACCAGTCGGTCACCGTGTTCGAGCTCTCGGTGCGCCACGCCGAGATCATGCTCATGCTCGCCACCCACCGGCAGGGTCTGTCGGCCGAGCGGCTGAGCGAACTCGTCTACGGCGACCCCGAGGCATCCGTGACGCTTCGGGCCGAGATCGTGCGCTTGCGCAAGGTGCTCGAGAAGTCTGCGCCGCATCTCGTGCCCGAGTCCCGTCCCTACCGGCTCGGCGGAGGGCTCGAGACCGACGCGCAGCAGCTGCTGTCGCTGCTCGACCGCGGCGCGCACCGTGTCGCGCTCTCGGCGTACCGCGGCGACGTGCTGCCCGAATCGACCGCACCCGGGGTCGAGGAGTTCCGCGACTCGGTGCGCACGGCGCTGCGCGAAGCGCTCATGAGCGAGGCGAGCGTCGACGTGCTGCTGGCCTTCGCCGACACCGAGACGGGGTCCGCCGACGGCGAGCTGTTGCGGCTGTGCCTCGAGATGCTGCCGGCCCGCTCGCCCAAGCGCGCGGGACTCGTGGCGCGCATCGAGCGGCTCGAAGAGGGCTGATCCGCGCCGCGCAACGTGATGCAACGTGGCGCGACCTAGCTTCGACGGCAACGAGGCGGCACCGACGCCGACCTCGGTTCATGACCCGTCGAAGGAGACACCATGACCATCGTCGAAGATGGCGTCTCGAGCGTCTACGCAGCCCCCGGACAGCGTGGCTCGATCGCCGACTACCGCCCCCGCTACGGCCACTACATCGGCGGCGAGTGGGTAGAGCCCGTCAAGGGCCAGTACTTCGAGAACATCTCGCCTGTCAACGGCAAGCCGTTCACCGAGGTCGCGCGCGGCACCAGCGAGGACATCGATCGCGCGGTGGATGCCGCGTGGAAGGCGTTCGAGAGCTGGAAGAAGACCAGCACCACCGAGCGCGCCAACCTGCTCAACAAGATCGCCGACCGCATCGAGCAGAACCTCGAGAAGATCGCCGTCGCCGAGACCTGGGACAACGGCAAACCGGTGCGCGAGACGCTCGCCGCGGACATCCCGCTGACCGTCGACCACTTCCGCTACTTCGCCGGCGTGCTGCGGGCCCAGGAGGGCGGCATCAGCCAGATCGACGAGAACACGGTCGCGTACCACTTCCACGAGCCGCTGGGCGTGGTCGCGCAGATCATCCCGTGGAACTTCCCGATCCTCATGGCAGCGTGGAAGCTCGCCCCCGCGCTCGCCGCCGGCAACTGCGTGGTCATCAAGCCCGCCGAGCAGACCCCGGCGTCGCTGCTGTTCCTGTTCGAGATCATCGGCGACCTCATCCCCGCCGGTGTCGTCAACATCGTCAACGGCTTCGGCATCGAGGCGGGCGCGCCGCTCGCGCAGCACAAGCGCATCCGCAAGGTCGCCTTCACGGGTGAGACCACCACGGGCCGCCTGATCATGCAGTACGCGTCGCAGCACCTCATCCCGGTCACGCTCGAGCTCGGAGGCAAGAGCCCGAACCTGTTCTTCGAGGACGTCGCCACCCGTGACGACAGCTTCTACGACAAGGCGCTCGAGGGCTTCACGCTGTTCGCCCTGAACCAGGGCGAGGTCTGCACCTGCCCGTCGCGCGCGCTCATCCAGCGCTCGATCTACGACCAGTTCCTCGGTGACGGCCTGCAGCGCGTCAGCAAGATCATCCAGGGCAACCCGCTCGACCCGAACACCATGATCGGTGCGCAGGCGTCGAACGACCAGCTCGAGAAGATCCTGTCCTACATCCAGATCGGCCAGGAGGGCGGCGCGAAGCTGCTCACCGGTGGTGAGCGCGTCGACCTCGGCGGCGACCTGTCGGGCGGCTTCTACGTGGCGCCGACCGTGTTCGAGGGCACCAACGACATGCGGATCTTCCAGGAGGAGATCTTCGGTCCGGTCGTCTCGGTCACCTCGTTCGACGACTTCGACGACGCCATCTCGATCGCCAACGACACGCTGTACGGCCTGGGCGCCGGTGTCTGGAGCCGCAACATCGACACCGCCTACCGTGCCGGTCGCGCCATCGAGGCCGGTCGCGTCTGGACGAACACCTACCACCAGTACCCGGCTCACGCCGCCTTCGGTGGCTACAAGCAGTCGGGCATCGGACGCGAGAACCACGCTCAGATGCTCGACCACTACCAGCAGACCAAGAACCTCCTGGTCAGCTACGCGGAAGGGGCCATGGGCTTCTTCTAAGCCGATGGATGCGGGGCTCCCCACTCCTCCGGGAGCCCCGCGGATCCGTCGCCCGCCGTCGTCCCGGTCTTCCCTCCGGGCGGCGGCGGGCGCACACTCGGAGGACACGATCTCGGAGAGGAGATCACGATGGTCCGTATCGGCACCTATCACCGCGTCGATGTGACGGATGCCGCGGCATCCCTGCTGCGGCAGCTGACCGAGCAGCACGGCCCGCTGATGTTCCACCAGTCCGGCGGTTGCTGCGACGGCAGCGCACCCATGTGCTACCCGATCGGGATGTTCATGACCGGTCCGAGCGACGTGAAGCTCGGCGACCTTGATGTCCCGGGCCTCGAGCCGATCGAGGTCTTCATGTCGGAGAGCCAGTTCGAGTACTGGAAGTACACCCATCTGACGATCGACGTCGTGCCCGGCCGTGGCGCCGGCTTCAGCGTGGAGGGCCCGACGGGGATGCGCTTCCTCATCCGGTCGCGCATGCTCAACGACGCCGAGCTCGAGTACTTCGGGTTGACGACGTCGTGACGAACGCTTCGTGACGCCCGGTTCCGGGCGCGGCGGGCCCCGACCCTAGGCTGGGGCGGTGGACGAGACCGCCCGGGCCGAGCGTATCGTGCGCGCCGTCGCCCTCCGCACGAACGCGCTCCTCGCGGCACGGTCGGTGCACGTCGTCGAGGGTGGGGCGTCGCTCTCCGCCGAGGTGAGACGCCTCATTCGCGCGCTCGGCG
>NZ_LMPK01000002.1:21058-22750 GCF_001423825.1 Microbacterium sp. Leaf351 | reverse complement strand
CCCGCACGAGCTCGTCGTCGAGCTCGACGGCGAGCCGCTCGTCGACGCGGTCGACGCCGACGCCCGCATCGACCGCGCCGCACGACTCATGACCGTCTCGGCGGGGGTCGCCGAGGGGCTCGACCTGCGGGGCCTGCGCGTCGCGGTGGCGATGATGCTCGAGCCGAAGACCGCCCGACTCGCGCTGCTGCTGCGCGCCGCGGGCGCCGAGGTCGGCGTGTACGCGCACCCGGACGAGACCGATGCGGATGTCGCGGCCGCCCTGCGCGCGCGGGGGCTGCTCGTGGTGGCGGACACGACGCTGTCGGGTGTCGCGGAACGGGCCGCCGCCGAGGGCTTCCTGCGGAGGGGGTGGGACGTGCTGCTCGACGACGGTGCCCACCTCATCCGTCTCGCGCACGAGCTCGAGCCGTCGCTCGTCGAGGGATGGATCGGTGCCTGCGAGGAGACGACGAGCGGGCTCGCGCCGCTGCGGGCGATGGCCGACGCAGGGCTGCTGCGCTCCGCGGTGATGGCGGTCAACGACGCGCGCACGAAGACCTGGTTCGACAACCGTTACGGCACCGCGCAGTCGTGCGTGTTCGCGGTCGCCGACCTGCTCGACGTGGTGGGGCGTACGGTGCGGGACCAGCCCGCGGTCGTGGTCGGGTACGGCCCGGTCGGCGAGGGCGTCGCGGCGGTGCTGCGCGCGCTCGGCGCCGACGTGGCGGTCGCCGAGGTCGACCCGGTGCGGGCGCTTCGCGCGCTCCACGACGGGTTCGAGGTGGCTCCTCTTGCTGAGCGGGCGGCGGGCGCTCTGGTGGTCTCGGCCACCGGTCGTGCCGGCACGGTGCCCCGCGCGATCGCCGAGAGCTCTGCCGTCGTCGCCGTGGCCGGCGGGGTGCCCGGCGAGGTCGACGACCTCCCGGGAGCGGAGCCCGTCGCGCCGGGCATCGACCGGCTCCCGGGAGGCGCGCTGCTGCTGGGTGGCGGCGGTGCGGTGAACATCACGGCCGCCGAGGGCAACCCGATCGAGATCATGGACCTCTCCTTCGCCGTGCAGCTCGCCGCGCTCGGCGAGCTCCTCGCGACGCGCCCCGCGCCGGGCGTTCACGCCGTGTCCGCGACCGTCGACGACCTCATCGCGCGCGCGGCGCTCGCCGCCCGCGGTGTGAGCGTCGACGCCCCCGACGTGGGTGTCGCGAGGGCCGCCGACGGGTGGCGCTCGCCGCGCTTCGCGCACCGGAGCGGGACGTGACATCCGTCGTTTTCTACACGGCCGACCTGGTCGTGCCCGTGACAGCGCCGCCGATCCGGCACGGCGCAGTGGCGGTCTCGCAGGGACGCATCCGGCACGTCGGCGACCGTGCCTGGGTGCGTGCACAGCTCGAAGGCCGCGGGGACGAGGTGCGCGAGGTGCGCTGGCCGGGCGTGCTGCTGCCCGGCCTCGTCAACGCCCACACCCACCTGCAGTACTCCGGCATGGCCGAGGTCGGGCGGGGCCGCTACCGCGGCTTCGACGACTGAGCGGCCGCGTTCGACCGCCTCTACGCGCACCCGCACGACTGGGCGGCCGCCGCGGCATCCGGAGCCGGCGACCTGCTGGCGCACGGCGTGACCGCCGCCGCCGACATCGTGACGGATGCCGCGGCCGCCACAGCGCTGCACGACGCCGGGCTGCACGGCATCACCTACTGGGAGGTGATGAGCTGG
>NZ_LMPK01000002.1:15268-21037 GCF_001423825.1 Microbacterium sp. Leaf351 | reverse complement strand
CCCCACCCGGCACCGGCCTCTCTCCGCACGCGCCGTACTCGCTCGACGTCGAGCCGCTGCAGGAGATCCCCGACATCGTGCGCGAGCGGGGCGGGCGCATCCACCTGCACCTCGGCGAGGCCGCGTTCGAGCGCGAGGGCGACCACGTGCCCGGAGACCCGTGGCACGAGCGGCGACTCGGCAGCTTCCGCGAGCTGCGCGGCGAGGGCATCGGGGTGGGGGCGGCGGAGTTCGTCGACCAGCTCGGCGTGCTCGGCCCCGACTGCCACATCGCCCACGGCGTCTACATGACCGCTCGTGATCGCGCCCTGCTGCGTGCGCGGGGCACGGCGGTCGCGCTCTGCCCCCGCTCGAACGCCGTGATCGGACTCGACGAGCCGCCGGTCGCCGCCTATCTCGTGGAGGGCAACGCGATCGCCGTCGGCACCGACTCGCTGTCGTCGTCGCCGTCGCTCGACCCGTGGGCCGACGTCGCCGCACTGCACCGCATCGCGCGCGGGCAGGGCTATGCGAACCGCGACCTCTCCGCACGGCTCGTGCGGGCGGCGACCCTCGGCGGCGCCCACGCGATGGGCATCGACACCGGGCCCGACCGCACCGGATACCTCGCCGTCGGGGCGCTCGCCGACCTCGCCTTCCTCGACGTCCCCGTCGGAGCGGTGGACGACACGCTCGAGCACCTCGCGACGGCCGGGGAAGGCACGGCCGCCGCGACCGTGGTCGCTGGTCGCGTCCGCTTCGCATCCGACCGGTTCACCGCCGAGACGGGCGTGCGCATCCCGGTGTGACCGCGTGTGTCACCTGACCGCGGGCGATGTGCGAGGCGTGGATAGGCTGTGCGCGATCGCCCGAGCACGGACCACAGCACCCGCTGGCGGTGACCACCCGCTATCCCGCACCTGAGGAGAACCCTGTGATCACGCGCGCTCGCGTCCGCCGCACCGCCGCCGTCGCCGCTCTGGCGGCCGCCACCGTCCTGTCGCTCGCCGCCTGCGCGTTCGCCGGCTCGTCGTCGGGCACCGCCACCAGCGCCGGCCCGAGCGCCGCCGCCCTCGACACGCTCACTGCGGGCAAGCTCACCATCGCCACCGGCCAGCCGGCGTACTCGCCGTGGGTCGAGAACGACGACCCGGCGAGCAAGAAGGGCTTCGAGGCGGCCGTGGCCTACGCCGTCGCCGAGAAGCTCGGCTTCACCGACAGCGACGTCGTCTGGGTGCGCTCGACCTTCGACAGCGCCATCGCGCCCGGTGCGA
This sequence comes from Microbacterium sp. Leaf351, assembly GCF_001423825.1. Lineage (NCBI taxonomy): Bacteria > Bacillati > Actinomycetota > Actinomycetes > Micrococcales > Microbacteriaceae > Microbacterium > Microbacterium sp. Leaf351. The sequence continues at coordinate 19,784 of NZ_LMPK01000002.1, read as the reverse complement.
AGGACTGGGACCTCAACATCCAGCAGTTCTCGGTCACCGACGAGCGCAAGAAGGCCGTCGACTTCTCGTCGCCGTACTACACGACGACGCAGGCCGTCGTGACCACCGGCTCGTCGAAGGCGGCCTCGGCCACCTCGATCGCCGACCTCAAGACCGACGTCATCGGCGTCGCGAGCGGCACTACCAGCTACCGGGTCGCGGCCGAGAAGCTCGGCACCGACAACCTTCGTGTGTTCAACTCGAACGACGACGCCGTGCTCGCCCTGAAGTCCGGCCAGATCGACGCTCTCGTCGTCGACCTGCCGACCGCGTTCTACCTGGCCGGGGCCGAGCTCGACAACGGCAAGGTCATCGGCCAGTTCGACGACACCACCGGCGGCGATCAGCTCGCGTTCGTGCTGCCCAAGGGATCGCCGCTGACCACCGCCGTCACCGCCGCGGTCGACGCACTCCAGGCCGACGGCACGCTCGCGGCGCTGCAGAAGCAGTGGCTCGCCGACGCCGTCAACGCGCCGGTGCTGAACTGACCTCGTCACCAGCCTCCACGGCGCCGGACTGGCAGCCGAGCGAGCTCGAGCTCGCCCGGCGGGCGGTCCGGCGCCGTTCCACCGTGCGCTCGGTGGTCATCGCGCTCGTCAGCAGCGTGGTGGTCGTCGCGGCCCTCGCCGTCGCGGTGGTCACCAGCCCCGGCTGGGAGAGCGTGCGGTCGAGCTTCTTCGATCTGGATGTCGCCATCTCGGCGTTCCCGTCGGTGATCGCCGGTCTGTGGGTCAACATCCAGGTGCTGTTCGTCGCGGCCGCCGCCGTGGCGGTGTTCGGCACCGGACTGGCCGTGCTCCGGTCGCTGCGTGGTCCGGTCTTCTTCCCGCTGCGGGCACTCGCCGCCGGATACACCGACCTGTTCCGCGGCATGCCGCTGCTGATCGTGCTCTACCTGGTGGGCTTCGGTATCCCCGCGCTCGGGTTCTTCGGACGGGTGCCGGTCGTGCTGTGGGGAACCATCGCCATCGTGCTCACGTACTCCGCATATGTCGCCGAGGTGCTGCGTGCGGGCATGGAGGCGGTGCATCCGTCTCAGCGGGTCGCCGCGCGCTCGCTCGGCCTCACCCACGGACAGACCCTGCGCATCGTCGTCATCCCGCAGGGCGTGCGCAACGTCGTGCCCGCGCTCATGAACGACTTCGTCTCGATGCAGAAGGACGTCGGCCTCATCTCGGTGCTCGGCGCCGTCGACGCTGTGCGTGCCGCGCAGATCGAGGTCGCGAACACGTACAACTTCACGCCCTACATTGTCGCGGGGCTGCTGTTCGTCGCGATGAGCCTGCCGATGATCCGCCTCACCGACTGGGTCTCCGCCCGCCTCACCCGCCGTCAGCAGAACGGGGGTGTCGTGTGAGCGCGCTCACCCTCACCGGCGTCCGCAAGCGGTTCGGCGACCACGATGTGCTGCGCGGGGTCGACCTCGTGATCGAGCCGCACGAGGTCGTCGTGCTGATCGGCGCGTCGGGCTCCGGCAAGTCGACGCTGCTGCGCACGATCAACCTCATCGAACGCGTCGACGACGGCCAGATCTTCCTGGGCGGGACCGACATCACCGACCCGGGCATCAACCCCGACCGGGTGCGCTCGCGCATCGGCGTGGTGTTCCAGCACTTCAACCTGTTCCCCCACCTGCGGGTCATCGACAACATCACGCTCGCGGCCCGGCGGGTGCACCGCCAGCGCCCGGCGGCCGCGCGCGCCCGCGCACTCGAGCTTCTCGAGACCCTCGGGCTCGCGCAGAAGGCGCGCGAGTTCCCCGATCGGCTCTCCGGCGGCCAGCAGCAGCGCGTCGCGATCGTACGGGCGATCCTGACCGACCCCGAGCTGCTGCTGCTCGACGAGATCACCAGCGCCCTCGACCCGCAACTGGTCGGCGAGGTGCTCGATCTCGTGCGTGACCTCAAGCGGCGCGGCTCGACGATCCTGATGGCGACCCACGAGATGGCGTTCGCCCGCGAGGTCGCCGACCGCATCGTCTTCATGCACGAGGGGCGCATCCTCGAGCAGGGCACCCCTGAGCAGGTGTTCGACGCTCCGGTGCACCCGGAGACGGCCGCATTCCTCGAACGCGAGGGCCGCTCGCGCGGAGCCTGACCCGGCTACAGCCAGCCGTTCTGCTCGGCGATGCGCGCCGCGTCGCCTCGGTTGCGGGCGCCGGTCTTGCCGATGGCCGACGACAGATGGTTGCGCACGGTGCCTTCGGACAGGTGCAGCATGCGCGCGATGTCCGCGACGCTGCCGCCGGTGCGCGCCCCCTCGAGAACGTCGCGTTCGCGCTCGGTGAGCGGCGAGTCGCCCTGCGCGAGCGAGTCGATCGCCAGCTGCGGGTCCACGACCCGCCCCCCTCGGGCGACCCGGCGCACCGCGTCGGCGAGCTGCGCGGCGGGGGTGTCCTTCACGACGAACCCGGATGCCCCCGCCTGCAGCGCGCGTGACAGGTAGCCGGGGCGACCGAAGGTCGTGACGATGAGCACGCGGCATCCGGGCGCCGTCTCGCGCAGCCGCGCGCACGCGGCGATGCCGTCGAGACCGGGCATCTCGATGTCGAGCAGGGCCACGGTCGCCGCCGCCGCGCGGACGGCGGCCTCGACCTCGTCGCCGCGGCCGACCTCGGCGACGACCTCGATGTCGGGCTCCAGCGAGAGCAGCGCCGAGAGCGCCCCGCGCACGAGGGCCTGGTCGTCGGCGATCAGCAGCCGGATGCCGTCGCTCACAGCTCGACCCGCACCGAGAACCCGCCGAGGTCGCTGCGACCGATGCGCAGGCGGGCGCCGGCGGCATCCGCTCTCTCCCGCAGCCCCGTGAGACCGGTGGACGCGGTGCCGGCCCCGGGCCCGACACCGTCGTCGGCGACCTCGACCACATCGTGCTCGAGCCGGATGCGGCAGCGCGACGCACCCGCGTGACGGATGACGTTCGTGACGCCCTCGCGCACGACCCACCCCGCGAGCTCACGATGTGCCGGGTCGATCGCATCGGTGGATGCGGACGCGTCGAGCTCGATCCCGGCCGCCCGCAGCGCCGCCCGGGCGGCGGCGAGCTCCGCGCTCACGTTCACCTCGCGGAAGCCGCTCACCGCGGCGCGCACGTCGGCCAGGGCGCCGCGGGCAAGCGCCTCGACCTCGCCGATCTCGACGCCCGCCCGCTGCGGGTCGGCGTCGATGAGGCGTCCGGCGAGCTCGGCCTTCACGGTGATGACCGTGAGCGAGTGCCCGAGGATGTCGTGGATGTCGCGCGCCACCCGGCTGCGCTCCCGGTCGGCGGCGAGCACCTCGACCTGGGCCTGCGTCCTGCGCAGCTGGCCGAGCGTGGCGAGGGTGCGTGCGAAGGCGGCCATCATGAGCGAGATCGACACGATGATCGCGGAGTTCAGCACGGCGTCCGCCGGGTCGACGCCGGTCGCGACTGCGATGCCGAAGGCGAGCAGGCCGAGCGCGACGATGGCGATCCAGGTGAACCGCCAGCCGATGACGCTCACGCCCAGCACCACGCCCACGAACGTCCAGGTGGCGCGCACATCCCACCCGAGCCAGGGCATCAGTGCGAAAGACAGCGCGAACAGGCCCAGCACGATCCAGATGCGCCCGCGGCGCGGAGTGGCCCACGCGGTCGGGGCGGCGATCAGGAACGCGGCGGCGAAGAGCAGCACCAGAGTGCTGCCGAGCACCTGCTGCCACAGCTGCGGGGCGCTGAGAACCCCCGGCAGCACGACGAACAGCCACGGCAACGCGATCGCGCCGCCCACGTACCACCCCCGTACGGAGGGAGTCGCCAGCGTCGCACGCCATCCGGCGAGCGAGGCGCGCTCGCCGTCGGCGAGCACCGGCCAGCCCATGCCGCGCACACGATCGGGCGCCTCCGTCTGACTCACATCCCACACGATAGGCCGCGAGGCGGCATCCGCACCCGGACGCCGCCCCGCGGACATCGCGCTCACGCCCGCTTCGTGTCGCGACGGAAGAACACCACCGTGCCGGCGACGAAGATCGCAAGCCACGCGATCGCGTTGACGAGCGCGCCGAGGTCGAAGGCGTCGCCCGTGAGCGGTGCGCGCGCGATCTGGCTGATGCCGTACACGGGGGTGAACTTCGCGATCGTCTGCAGGAAGTCCGGCATGCTCGACAGCGGGTAGAACAGACCTCCGAGGAACGAGAGCAGCACGATCACGAGGCTCGTGATCTGCGCGGCGTTCTCACCGGGGACCATGTAGCCGACCATCAGTCCGAGGGTCGTGAAGACGGCGCCGGCGAGCAGCCACGCCGCGAGACCCGTGACGATCCACTGCACGGGGCTCAGCTGCACACCCGAGAACCCGGCCACGACATACGTGGCCACGATCGCGATGAACCCGAACAGCATGCCGGCGATGATCTTGATGATGACGTTTACCAGGGGGTTGAGCGGCGTGAGCAGCAGCTGCCGGCTCCATCCCTGTGCGCGCTCGAGGGCGACCGATGCGCCGGTCTGCGTGGCC
>NZ_LMPK01000002.1:7597-15225 GCF_001423825.1 Microbacterium sp. Leaf351 | reverse complement strand
GTCCTTCAGGCGATAGCCGACGATCATGTACATCAGCACCGGGAAGGCGACGGTGAAGATCAGCGACCGGCGGTTGCGCAGCTTCCGGGTGAGCTCGATGCCGAGATAGGTGAAGGTGAAGCCGCCGAGCGGTGGCACTCGCCGGTCGAGGTTGACGGGGGCGGGGGCGGGGGTGCTGGTCATCGCGTGCTCTTCTCGGTGTCGTCGTTGCCGGTGAGCGCGAGGAAGACGCTCTCGAGGTTCTGCGCCGAGATCTCGAGGTCTCGCGCGGGGGTGGCGGTCAGGAGATGCCGGGCCACCGAGTCGGAGTCGCGGGTGCGGATCGCGATGCGCTCGCCCTGCACCGAGACATCCTCGGCGCCGGCGATCGCCGCGAGTGCGACCGGGTCCGCGCCGGGCAGGGTGGCGTGCACGACGCGGCCGGCGACCAGGTTCTTGATCTCCGCCGTCGTGCCGTCGGCGACGATGCGGCCGTGGCTCATCAGCACGATGCGGTCGGCGTACTCGTCGGCCTCGTCGAGGTAGTGCGTGGCGAACAGCACGGTGCGGCCGCGGGCGGCGTCCGCGCGGATCGCCTGCCAGAACGAGCGGCGACCCTCGACATCCATTCCCGTCGTCGGCTCGTCGAGGATCAGCAGCCCCGGGTCGCTGAGCAGCGCCATCGCGAACCTCAGCCGCTGCTGCTGACCGCCCGAGCACACCCCCACCTTGCGGTCGGCGATCGACGAGATGCCGGCGCGCTGCAGCACCTCGTCGATGGGCCGGGTGTCGCTGAACAGGCTCGCCGTGAGCCGCAGCGTCTCGCGCACGGTGAGGTCCTTGAGCAGGCCGCCGGTCTGCAGCACAGCGGAGATGAGACCGTGGGAGATCGCCGACCGGGGACTGCGCCCGAACACCTCGATCTCACCCGCGTCGGGGTGCGCGAGCCCCAGGATCATATCGATCGTGGTGGTCTTGCCGGCCCCGTTCGGGCCGAGGAACGCGACGATCTCGCCCTGCGCGACGGTGAGGTCGACGCCGCGCACGGCCTGGACCTTGCCGAACGACTTCACGAGGCGGCGAGCGCGGATCGCCGTGTGACCTGAGCCGCCGGAGCGAGCGGATGCCGCGTCTGCGGCGGGTGCGGATGAGCTCATGGTCTGAGCCTCCCGCAGGGCGATCCGCTGCACCAGAGCCGGTCGTCACGACCCGAATGTGACATTCGTCACGCCCATAGCACGCGTTTCGATCTTGTGAAAAGTCGTTCCACAGGCTTTGTCCCCGCTGAGAACGGGTCCAAGATATCGGGATGCGGTCCGTCGCCAGGCGGCCGTCTCTTTCACAGCTGGAGTCACATCACCATGACACTTTCCCCCCGCACGCGTGGCCGCCTCGGCCTCGTCGTGGCCGCGGTCGGCGCCTCCGCGCTGCTGCTGGCCGGTTGCTCGGGCAGCAGCTCCTCCTCGAGCTCGGGCTCGAGCGAGCCGCTGCTGATCGGCACGACAGACAAGATCACCTCGATCGACCCGGCCGGTTCGTACGACAACGGCTCGTTCGCCGTGATGAACCAGGTCTACCCGTTCCTGCTCAACAGCAAGTACGGCACGTCGGAGGTCACCCCCGACATCGCGACCTCGGCCGAGTACACCTCGCCCACCGAGTACACGGTGAAGCTCAAGCCGGGTCTGAAGTTCGCGAACGGCCACGACCTCACCTCCTCGGACGTGAAGTTCTCCTTCGACCGTCAGGTCGCGATCAACGACCCCAACGGTCCGGCATCGCTGCTCGGCAACCTCGACTCGGTCGCCACCCCCGATGACACGACCGTCGTGTTCACGCTGAAGGCGCCCAACGACCAGACGTGGCCGCAGATCCTCTCGAGCCCGGCGGCGCCGATCGTCGACGAGCAGGTGTTCTCGGCGACCGCCGTCACCCCTGACGACACGATCGTCGCGGGCAACGCGTTCGCGGGCCAGTACACGATCGACTCGTACAAGAAGAACGAGCTGATCGACTACAAGCCCTACGCCGGTTACCAGGGCGAGCTGGGCGCGGCCGCCAACGGCGGCGTCACGGTCAAGTACTACGCCGACTCGTCGAACCTGAAGCTGGATGTCTCCAACAACGCGATCGACGTCGCGTTCCGCAGCCTCACCGCCACCGACATCGCCGACCTGAAGTCGAACAACAAGGTGCAGGTCGTCGACGGCCCCGGCGGCGAGATCCGCTACATCGTCTTCAACTTCAACACCCAGCCCTACGGTGCGACGACCGCGGAGGCCGACCCGGCCAAGGCGCTCGCCGTGCGCCAGGCCGCGGCATCCCTCGTCGACCGCGCCGCCATCTCGCAGAACGTCTACAAGGGCACCTACACCCCCCTGTACTCCTACGTTCCGCAGGGCCTCGCCGGCGCCACCGAGTCGCTGAAGTCGCTGTACGGCGACGGCAACGGCGGCCCGAGCCTCGACAAGGCGAAGCAGATCCTCGAGGCCGCCGGCGTCACCACGCCCGTCACCCTCAACCTGCAGTACAACGGCGACCACTACGGCCCCTCGTCAGGTGACGAGTACGCCGCGGTCAAGAGCCAGCTCGAGAACGGCGGCCTGTTCACCGTCAACCTCGCGCAGACCGAGTGGGTGCAGTACTCCAAGGACCGCGTCGCCGACGTGTACCCGGCATACCAGCTCGGCTGGTTCCCGGACTACTCCGACGCCGACAACTACCTGACGCCGTTCTTCTCGAAGGACAACTTCCTGAAGAACCACTACGACAACGCCGAGGTGCAGGACCTGATCACGAAGCAGGCCTCCGACACCGACGCCGCGTCGCGCGCGACCGAGCTCGGCAAGATCCAGGACCTCGTGGCCCAGGACCTGTCGACCCTGCCGCTGCTGCAGGGCACGCAGACCGCGGTCGTCGGCTCCGACGTCCAGGGCGCGACGCTCGACGGTTCGTTCAAGTTCCGTTACGCGCCGCTGCACAAGTAAGCGTCGTCCAGCGCCGTGGGCCGGGGGTCTCCCCCCGGCCCACGGCGCGATCCACGTAAGGTCGTTCCCCCATGGTCACTGCCGCCGTCGATCCGGCCGCACTCGCCCCCGCCGTCTCCAAGGGCGGCGGGCTCTGGCGCTACATCCTCGTGCGCCTGCTGCTGGTCATCCCCACCGTCTTCATCCTGGTCACCGTCGTCTTCGTGCTGATGCGTCTGACCGGCGACCCCATCACCGCCGCTCTCGGCGGACGCCTCCCTCCCGATCAGCTGCAGCAGCGCATCCACGAGGCCGGCTCCGACCGACCCCTCTGGGCGCAGTACCTCGACTACCTCGGCGGCATCCTGCGCGGTGACTTCGGCACCACGATCACCGACCGCCGGCCCGTGCTCGACGTGCTGCTGCAGTACGGCTCGGCGACCCTCGAGCTCGCGTTCTACGCGCTCATCGTCGCGTTCCTCATCGGCATCCCGTTCGGACTGGTCGCCGCCTACAAGCGCGACCGCTGGCCGGACGCCACCCTGCGCGTCGGGGCGATCCTCGGCTACGCGACCCCCATCTTCTTCGTCGGACTGCTGCTCAAGCTCGTCTTCTCGGTGTGGCTCGGCGTGCTCCCCACGAACGGCCGCGCCTCCACCCGCACCGAGCTGCTGCTCGGCAACCTCGACCACCCCAGCGGCATCTACCTGATCGACGCGATCCGACTCGGCAACGGCGCCGCCGTCGGCGACGTGCTGCTGCACGCGATCCTCCCCGGCGTCGCTCTCGGCATCCTGACCGCGGGCGTGTTCCTCAGGCTCGTGCGTACGAACGTGATCGGCACGCTCGGCGCGCAGTATGTGACATCCGCCCGCTCGCGAGGGGTGAGTGAGTTCCGCCTCGTCACCAAGCATGCGTACCGGCCCGCGTTGATCCCGATCATCACTGTCATCGGCCTGCAGATCGCGATGCTGCTGTCGGGGGCGGTGCTGACCGAGACGACGTTCGAGTGGAAGGGCGTCGGCTTCATGCTCTCCGAGTATCTGAAGGCGCGTGACTTCGTCGCCGTGCAGGGGATCGTCGTCATGATCGCGGTCGTCGTGGCGCTGACCAACTTCGTGGTCGACGTGATCGCCGCTCTCATCGACCCGCGAGTGAGGTACTGATGTCCACGGATGCCTCCTCCCGCCCCGCTGCGGTCAGTGATCGCACGCGTCCTCTCGCCGACCGCATCCCGGTGCTCTCGCACCTGCGCCGCAGCGTCGGGCTGCAGCGCGCGATGCTCGTCATCGGCGTCGTCATCGTCGCCGTGTTCGTGCTCGTCGCCGCCTTCGCGCCGCTCATCGCGCCGTACTCGTGGGCACAGCAGTCGGCGAACGGTGTCGACTTCGCGACCCAGCAGCCACCCAGTGCCGCCCACATCTGGGGCACGACCGTCAGCGGCTTCGACGTGTTCTCGCGAGTGATCTGGGGCGCGCAGACGGCGCTGTTCGCGATCCTCGCGGCGATCGTGTTCTCGCTGTTCATCGGTGTCGCCCTCGGCCTCCTGTCGGGCTACTTCGGCGGCTGGCTCGACCGGGTGCTCCTCGTGATCTGCGACGCGATCTACGCGTTCCCGTCGCTCCTGCTCGCGATCGTCATGTCGATCGTGATCAGCCGCGGGCAGTCGACGCTGGTCGGCGGCATCCTGGCGGCCGCGATCTCGATCACCGTCGTCTTCGTGCCGCAGTACTTCCGCGTGGTGCGCGCCGAGGTCGTGCGGGTGAAGGCGGAGCCGTTCGTCGACTCGGCGCGCGTCATCGGAGTGCCGCTCGGGCGCATCCTGGTGCGCCACGTGCTGCGCAACTCGACCCGCACGCTGCCGGTGGTCGTCACCCTCAACGCGTCCGAGGCGCTGCTCACCCTCGCGGGCCTCGGCTTCCTCGGGTTCGGCATCGAGGCGACGAAGGCCGCCGAGTGGGGCTATGACCTGAACCGGTCGGTCGCCGACGTGACGAGCGGGATCTGGTGGACCTCCATCTTCCCGGGCCTGGCGATCGTGCTCGTGGTGCTCGGCATCACGCTCGTCGGCGAGAGCCTCAACGACCTGAGCGATCCGCGACTGCGTACCCGCCGTCGCGCGGGAGGTGCCGCATGAGCGACGTCGCAGACATCCGAGACCTCACGGTCACCTTCGCGACCGACGGCGCGCCCGTCACCGCGGTGTCGGGCATCTCGCTCGCCGCGCACGCCGGCGAGGTGCTGGCGATCGTCGGTGAGTCCGGGTCGGGCAAGACGGTCACGGCGAACACGCTGCTGGGCCTGCTGCCCGAGACGGCGACGCTCTCGGGAGCCGTGATCATCCGTGGCGCCGACGGCGAGACCGATGTCGTGCACGCGACCCACGCGCAGCTGCGCGCGATGCGCGGGCGGGACGCGGCGATGGTGTTCCAGGAGCCCTCGACCGCGCTGAACCCCGTCTACACGGTGGGCTGGCAGATCGCGGAGGGCCTGCGCGCCCACCAGAAGATCAGCCGCGCCCAGGCGAAGGTGCGCGCGATCGAGATCCTGCGCACGGTCGGCATCCCCGACCCCGAGCGCCGCGTCGACGACTTCCCGCACCAGTTCTCGGGCGGTCAGAAGCAGCGCGTCGTGATCGCGATGGCGCTGGTGCTCAACGCGGGGCTGATCATCGCCGACGAGCCGACGACGGCGCTCGATGTCACCGTGCAGGCCGAGATCCTCGAGCTGCTGCGCACCTGCCGCGACGAGTTCGGGGCGACGATCGTGCTCATCACCCACAACATGGGCGTCGTCGCCGACCTCGCCGACCGCGTGATCGTGATGTACCGCGGCGACATCGTCGAGCAGGCGCCCGTGCGCGAGCTGTTCGCGTCGCCGCGCGAGCCGTACACGAAGGAGCTCCTCGCCGCCGTCCCGCGCGTGGGTGCGGGCAAGAGCCGCACGCAGGGGCAGGATGCCGCGGCATCCGCCCCGACCGAGGCGCCCGCCGNNNCGTGGCCGTCAAGGGCGTCGACTTCTGGGTCGCGCCGGGCGAGGTCGTCGGCCTCGTGGGCGAGTCGGGGTCGGGCAAGACCACGATCGGGCGCGCCCTCGTCGGTCTCACGGAGGTCATGGGCGGGTCGCTGACCGTGCTCGGCACCGAGATGCGCGGCGCCACGAACCGGCGGCTCGCGCCGCTGCGACCCGAGATCGGGTTCGTGTTCCAGGACCCGGCGACGAGCTTCAACCCGTTGCTGACCATCGCCGAGTGCATCGCCGAGCCGCTCATCGTGCACGGCCGCGCCCGGTCGCCGCGAGCGGCGCGCGCCCGCGTCGACGAGCTGCTCGACGCGGTGCGCCTGCCGACCGCGTTCGGCGACCGGTTCCCGCATGAGCTCTCCGGCGGTCAGCGCCAGCGCGCGTCGCTCGCGCGGGCGCTGGCTCTGCAGCCGACGCTGCTCATCGCCGACGAACCCACCAGCGCGCTCGATGTGTCAGTGCAGGCGACCGTGTTGGAGCTGTTCGCGCAGCTGCAGCGGGAGCTGGGGTTCGCGTCGCTGTTCATCAGCCACGATCTGGCGGTGATCGACGAGGTCGCCGACCGTATTGTGGTGCTCAGGCACGGCGTGATCCGCGAGCAGGGCACGACCGCTCAGGTGCTCGGCGCCCCGCGCGACGACTACACGAAGCGGCTGCTCGCCTCGCTCCCCGTGCCCGATCCGGTGGCGCAGGCCGCGCGCCGGCAGGAGTGGGAGCGCACGCGCGAGGGGTGACCGGGTGACCGACGACGAGGGCGACAGCCCGCACGCACCCGGGTATGCGGCGGAGCGGTTCACCGCGTTCTCCGACGCGGTGGTCGCCATCGCGATCACGCTGCTGATCCTGCCGCTCATGGAGAGCGTCGGCGACATCAGCTCGACCGAGGGCGGCACGTGGCGGTGGCTGGGCGACCACCACGACCAGTTGGTGTCGTTCGTGCTGAGCTTCGCGATCATCGCGATGTTCTGGGTGGGCAACCACCGACAGTTCTCCCGGGTGCAGCGGGTCGATGCCGCGGTCATCTGGCTGATGATGGCGTGGCTCGTGACGATCGTCTGGCTGCCGGTCGCAACCTCCATCACGGGGGCGGCGGGGTCCGGCGATCCGGTCGCGAAGTCGATCTACATGGGCAGCATGGTGGTCACGAGCCTGCTGTCGCTCTGCACACGCCTCTATCTGCGGCAGCATCCCGGTCTGCACGACACTCCCGAGAAGGCGCTGATCCGCGGCGTCGGCAACGATCTGTCGCTGGCCGTGCTGTTCTCGCTGGCGCTCGTGATCTCACTGCTGTTCCCCGCGATCGGCTACTACTCGCTGATCCTCATGGGTGCGAACGGCGTGCTCGAGCGCACGATCACGCGGGTCTTCCTCTCCCGCGATGGACGCGTCACGGGGTGACGAGCCGTCCGATCGCATCGCCGAACAGGCTCCACAGCCAGAACCCGATGAACACGACGGCCGCGATGCCGCCGAGCACCGACGCGCGGCGGCGGAGTCTCCGACCGGCGGGAGCCACGACGGGCGGCGGCGCGACGTGGGGGGTGGATGCCGCGGCATCCGATGGTGCGCCCTGTTCGCTCTGGACGCGCTCGTCGCGCCAGCGCGCCCACTGATCGAGCTTGGCCGTGAGGGCGCCGATGGTCGCGTCGAGCCACTGCCAGG
>NZ_LMPK01000002.1:5515-7578 GCF_001423825.1 Microbacterium sp. Leaf351 | reverse complement strand
GCTGTCGATGAAGCGCGCCATGATGTCGGGCGTGAACAGGTAGAGCGCGTCGCGCTCGTAGCCGGCGGGGCAGTACAGGCGGAAGTACCGGTCGAAGTCGCCCTCGAGCGACAGGTGCTGTGAGCGCGCGAAGTCCGCCGGCAGATTGGATGCCCCGAACATGCGGTTGTTGCCGACGGCGTCGAGCACGATGTTCGGCAACGGCACGTCGAGGCGCACGGCCACGTACCCCCACCGGTGCGTGGTGCGGTCCCGGTCCGAGCCGGTCTCGTACCGGTAGTTCGCGATCTCGATGTCGCGCCCGGACGCGGTGCGCACGAAATCCAGCGACTTCCGGTTCTCGCCGGTGTCGAAGATGACGCCCGGCAGGTTCGGGTCGTCGATGCGTGTCGTGTAGGTGAGACCGTTCGCGCGCGCGAAGGCGTCGAGCCGGTACGCGTGCACGGCGGCGCTGCGCCAGGTGCGCACGGCCGCCGAGACGAAGATCGCGAGCACTCCGACGACGGCGAGCACGAAGACGAGGGCGACGGGCGAGGCTCCGTCGCCCGTGGCGAGACCCACGATGACCGATCCCAGCACGCCGATGACGATGGGCACGATGACCGCCAGGGCGAACAGCGTCACGATGCCGGCGATGACGAACCCGACGACGCGTCCCGCGGTCATGCCTTTGTCGTGGGCCTTCCGGAACGCCCGCACCGCCGCCGGGTCGACCGGTGCGACGAGGGCACCCGTGTCGAGGGCGCCGGATGCCGCCCGCCCCAGTCCGTTCATCGGTCGGCCCCGTCCCCCACCCACTCCATGCCGACACCGTAGCGGGCGGGGCGACCCGCTGTCAGGCGTTCACGGCGGCGGCTCGCAGATCGAACTTGCGCACCTTGCCGGTGGCGGTGTGGGGCAGCTCCGCCACGAAGTGGAACTCGTCGGGCACCTTGAATGCGGCGAGCAGCCCGCGCGTGTGCACCCGCAGCTCGTCGGCGCCCGCGGCATGCCCTTCGCGCAGCACCACGAAGGCGACCGGCCGCTCACCCCATCGTGCGTCGGGGCGGCCGATGACGGCGACCTCGAGCACGGCGTCGTGCGAGACGACGGCCTGCTCGACCTCGACCGTCGAGATGTTCTCGCCGCCCGAGATCACGATGTCCTTCGCGCGGTCCTTCAGCTCGATGTAGCGGTCGGGGTGCATCACGCCGAGGTCGCCGGTGTGGAACCATCCCCCGCGGAACGCCACCTTCGTGGCCCGGCTGTCGCGGAAGTACTCCAGCATGACGTTGTTGCCGCGCAGCACGATCTCGCCGATGGTCGTGCCGTCCGCGGGGACATCCTGCCCCTGCTCGTCGACGACCCGCGCGGACTCTGCCTGCACCATCCCCACCCCCTGCCGCGCGAGACGCTTGGCGCGCTCGCCGCGGTCGAGGCCGTCCCACGCGGTCTGGTACTCGCACACCGTGAACGGTCCGTACACCTCGGTGAGCCCGTAGACGTGCACGACGGTGATGCCGAGGTCCTCGAGCGTCTCGATGATGGTCGGCGACGGCGGCGCACCCGCGGTCGTGATGCGCAGTGGCCGCTCGACGAGGTGCGCGTCGGCCGACGCCGCGATCGTCGTGCACACGGTCGGCGCCCCGCAGAGATGGGTGACGGATGCCCCGTCGATGAGCTCCCAGATGCGGTCGGCCCGCACGGCGCGAAGCCCGACATGGGTGGCGCCGGCGGCGGTCACCGCCCACGGCGTACACCAGCCGTTGCAGTGGAACATCGGCAGCGTCCACAGGTAGACCGACGCGCTCGTCAGCTGCTGGTGGAACACCTCGCCGAGCGCGTTCAGGTAGGCGCCGCGGTGCGTGTAGACGACGCCCTTCGGCTTGCCGGTCGTGCCCGAGGTGTAGTTGATCGAGATGGGCGCGCGCTCATCCCTCACATGCCATGACACCGGCTCGTCGAGGTCGGCCGCGCGGCCCAGGAACTCCTCGTACGACACCTGACCGGATGCCACGTGCCCGCCCGGATGGCCGAACTCGGGATCCTGCACCTCGACGACCTCCTCGAGGGTGCCGACGCTG
>NZ_LMPK01000002.1:1154-5450 GCF_001423825.1 Microbacterium sp. Leaf351 | reverse complement strand
GTTGATCGCGACGAGCACGCCGCCCGCGAGCGGCACCGCGAAATGGCCGATCAGCATCTCGGGGGTGTTGGGCACGAGGTAGGCGATGCGGTCGCCGGGCTCGATGCGCGCCTGCAGCACCCGCGCCAGTTGCTCGGCCTCGTGGGCGAAGCGCCGGTACGAGTAGCGGCGCGCGCCGTAGACGATCGCGTCCTTGTCGGGGAAGACCTCCGCCGCCCGCTGCAGGAACCGCAGCGGGGTGAGCGGCTCGTCGTTCGCGGCGGGGCTGAGGGGAACGGGCGAGGTGATCGTCGTGGGTTCGGCGAGGTGAGGCATCCGGGTCTCCTTCGACAGCCGGGCGGCGCTCCGTCGCGCCGCGGTGGCACGATGCAAACACGGATGCCGCGGCCCCCACACCCCCCGATGGAGGGTGTCGGCCGGCGCCGGCCGTCAGGGCAGCAGGCCGAGGCGCCGCGCCGTCGCGACGGCCTCATGGCGCGAGTGGGCGCCGAGTTTCGCCATGATCGTCTGCATGTAGCCCTTGACGGTGTCGGGCTGCAGGGTGAGCCGCCGCGCCGTCTCGGCATAGGTGCAGCCGAGCGCGACCTGCGCGAGCACGTCCGACTCCCGTGCCGACAGCTGTGGGGCATCGTGCTGCCGGGCGCCCACGAGCTGCGCGTCGATGGCGAGCAGGCGGGCGGCGAGCGTCGGATCCGTGGTCGCTGCGGCCAGCGCGGTCAGTTCGGCGTGCGCCACCCGCACCGCGTCGCGGGCGTCCCGGTCGTCGGCGCGCACCGTGGGGTCGACGCCCCGCAGCGCCGCCAGCCGGCGGTCGACCTCGTCCCGCACGTGCAGCTCTCCGCCGATCGCGCGCGCTCCGCCGAGCAGGTGCGTCGCGACCGCGTCGCCGAGGCTCCCCTCGTCGCGTGTCGCGGCGTAGAGCACCGCGCGGGTGGCACCGTCGACCGTCACCGGCACGGCGACCATCGACCGCAGCCCTTCGCGTCGCACCGCACCGTCGTGCTGGTGGGAGATCTGCGGCGCTCCCACGTAGTCGTTGACCGCCGTCGGGCGTCCGCGCGCGACGGCTCCGCCGCCGACCCCTTCGCCCGCGCGAACGAACAGCCGGTGCAGGCTGTCGGTCTCGGTGCCCACGAGCTCGGTGATCGTGAACGCGTCGTGATCGACCAGTCCTGCCATCAGCACGTAGCCGGGCGTACCGCCCGCCAGACGACGCAGGATGCCGCGCAGCAGGTCGCGGTCGTCGGGCCGCAGGGCCGCCGCGCTGATGTCCGGCATCGTCGCCTCCAGATGATTGGGCCGCATCGTAGCACCGGCCCGTGCGCGGGAAGCGCCGTCGGTTGGCGGGGGTTCGTGGCATCCGATACACTTCGAAGGTTGTCCGTGTGCGGCTCCCGCCGCGCATCGCGGACACGTGCATCAACCCTCCTGCTGTCGGGAAACGCCCGGCAGCCGTTCTAGTCCGAAGGAGGTGGGTTAGTGACGCACACGCACCAGTACGAGCTGATGGTCATCCTCGACCCCGAGCTCGACGAGCGCCAGGTCACCCCGAACCTCGACAAGTTCCTGAAGGTCATCACGAATGATGGTGGCTCGATCGACAACGTCGACGTCTGGGGCCGCCGCCGTCTCGCCTACGAGATCAAGAAGAAGTCCGAGGGCATCTACGCCGTCGTCAACTTCACCGCGACCAGCGAGACCACGCAGGAGCTCGACCGCCAGCTGAACCTCAGCGAGCTCGTGTTCCGCACCAAGGTGCTCCGCGCCGAAGAGGCCATCGCTCTCATCGCGTCCGAGCAGAAGCGCGCCGACGAGAAGGCTGCCCGCAAGGCCGCCGCCGGTGCCGCGAAGGTCGCGAAGGCGTAACGACGATGGCCGGCGAGACCGTCATCACCGTCGTGGGCAACCTCACGGCCGACCCCGAGCTGCGGNGACCCCCCGCACGTTCGACCGTCAGGCGAACGAGTGGAAGGACGGCGAGGCCCTGTTCCTGCGGGCGTCGGTCTGGCGTGAGTTCGCCGAGCACGTGGCGGGTTCGCTGACCAAGGGAAGCCGTGTCATCGCGACCGGTCGTCTGCGTCAGCGCTCCTACCAGGACCGTGACGGCAACAACCGCACTGCGATCGAGCTGGAGGTCGACGAGATCGGCCCCTCGCTGCGCTACGCCACCGCACAGGTCACCCGTGCGGCCGGCGGTTCCGGCGCCGGCGGCGGCGGATCGCGCGCCCAGGTCGCCGACGAGCCGTGGTCGACGCCCGGCTCCTCGAACAGCAGTGCCGACGCGTGGAGCGCCCCGGGCGCCTACGGCGACGACACTCCGTTCTGAATCTCGAATCACGGATGCCGCGGCCCCGCGCCTGAGGCATCCGCTCACACACACGAAGGAACACCATGGCTGGAAAGGCAAGCGGCGACCGCCGCAAGCCGCGGAAGGGCGCGAAGGTCGCCGCTCCCGCGAAGGCGATCCGCGTGGGCGTCATCGACTACAAGGATGTCGCCACGCTTCGCAAGTTCATCTCGGAGCGCGGCAAGATCCGCGCCCGTCGTATCACCGGTGTCTCGGTGCAGGAGCAGCGTCTGATCGCCAAGGCGATCAAGAACGCGCGCGAGATGGCGCTCCTGCCCTACGCCGGCGCAGGCCGCTAAGGAGCACCCATGTCGAAGCTGATTCTCACCAATGAGGTCGCGGGGCTCGGTAGCGCCGGCGACGTCGTCGAGGTCAAGAACGGGTACGCCCGCAACTACCTCATCCCCCAGGGCTTCGCTGTCGCGTGGACGCGCGGTGGCGAGAAGCAGGTCGCGTCGATCCGCGCGGCCCGTGAGGCCCGTGCCATCCACGACCACGAAGAGGCGCTCGCGCTGAAGGCGAACATCGAGCAGTCCTCCGTCAAGCTCGCGGTCAAGGCCGGCGCCGAGGGGCGTCTGTTCGGTTCCGTCAAGAACGACGACGTGGCCGACGCCGTCAAGGCCGCCGGTCTCGGTGACCTCGACAAGCGCAAGATCCACATCACGTCGCCGATCAAGTCGGTCGGCACCCACGAGGCGACGGTCCGTCTGCGCGACGACGTCACCGCCGTGATCACGCTGCAGGTCGTCGCCGCGAAGTAATCCGGCGCGACGCACGGCTGAGGGCCCCGGGATCCTTTCGGATCCCGGGGCCCTCAGCGTTTCCGGGGGGATGCGGGTCAGGCGAAGCTGGCCACGCGGCGGCGACGGATCACCGAGTAGCCCGCGGCGCCCACACCGGCGGCGACGAGCGAGGCGCCCATGAGCATCAGCGGGAACAGGCCGGCCGCGCCGGTGAAGGCGAGGGCGCCGCTCGTGCTGGCCGCAGAACCGAAGATCGATCCGTTGGTGCCGGGGTCAACCGGGTTGGTCGGGTTCGTCGGGTTGGTGGGGTTCGTCGGGGTGGTGGGCGTGGTGTTCGTCGGGCAGTTCACCGTGTTCGGGGTGAGCAGCGCGACCGAGTTGCACGACGCCGACAGCGGCACGTTCACCGTCGCGAGCCCGGTGCCGTTGACGAGCCCGGTCACTGTCGAGACGAGCGGGTTGAGGGCGTCGTTCACCAGCGGGGAGAGCACGTCGGTGCCTCCGGTGGCCGAGGAGAGTCCCGGCACCAGGGTGTCGAGACCGGCAGGCAGGCTCGAGGTGCCGAGGCTCGGCACCAGCGTGCTCAGACCGGCGGGAAGCTGGCTCTGCAGTCCCGACAGCGCCGAGCTCAGCGGGTTGCTGCTCGACGACAGTCCGCCCAGGAGCGAGGTCAGCGGGTTGCTGCTCGCCGACGACCCGCCGCCCGCGGTGCCCGTTCCCGAGACGGCGTTGCCCAGCACGCCCACCGCGTTGCCGCCGATCGTGACGGGTGCGTTGACGCCCACGAGCCCCTTGCCGGGTGTGGTCGCGGGCGCAGACGGGGACGTCGATGTCGAGGCGTTGGCGGCGACGCCGACGGCGTTGCCGCCGATCGTCACCGGGGCGTCGACCTGAACAAGCTTCGGCACTCCGGACGATCCGGAGACGGCGTTCGGGTTGACCGTGATGACACCGTTGAGCAGGTTGCCGAGCGGGTTGCTCGACGACGATCCGCTGGAGGACGACCCGCTCGACGAACCGGGGGTGCCGGTGGCGGTGCCGGTGGCGGTGCCGCCGATGCCGATACCGCTGCCGGTGATGGTCACCGGCAGGTGCACGCCGATGAGGGCGCCGTTGTCGTTGTTGGTGTTGTCGCCCGTGGCGGCGTTGGCGGCCACCGCGCCCGTGAGGGCGAGTCCGGTGCCGATGGCGATGCCGATGACGGAT
>NZ_LMPK01000002.1:0-1064 GCF_001423825.1 Microbacterium sp. Leaf351 | reverse complement strand
CCCGGGACGGTTGCGGCGACCCGCGCTCTCGCGAGGAGCGGGGACGTCGCCCATCTCGGTCGTCGCCCGCTGGCCGATCGGCCGACGACGAGCGCCGGACACGCCGAGGGCGACCAGCCGGCTGTCGACTGCATCGACGTGGCCGAGCCGGGGCGCCGCTGCCGCGATGAACGCGGCGGGGGCCGAGGCATCCGATGCGCACCCAGGGGTCCCCGACACAGGAAGAGTCGGCGAAGTGCGGATCGTGGCGGACGTCGCGTCAGCGAGGGAGCGGAGCTGGGCGGTGGGGTCGTCGACGACCGAGGCCGTGCGATCACCCCCGACCGAGGTGGATGGCCCGCCGGTGGCCGCGGGGGCGGCCACCGGGGAGTGAGTGGGCATGCCACCTCGCGGGCCGGTCGGCCCGCTGATCGGCGACGTCGCGACGATCGCCGTCGCGGATTCCGCGGGGCGCACCGGGGCGTGCGAATCGAAGGTGTGCATGGTCTGTTCCCATGTGAGGGTCGCGAGGGCGCGACGGATCGTCTGGCGAGCGGTCGCTCGTCAGGTGTGCGGTGGGGTGTCAGCGGCGCCGGAGGTCCGGTGGCGGATCGGGTGGCTGCCCGAGCGGCCCGGGTGGGCCGGCGGAACGACGGTGTGGGGCGGCGCCGGCGGGAACCCCGAGAGTGCCGAGCGTGGGGCTCGCCATCATCGGGTTGCCCGACCCGCTGGCGCCGCCCGGCGCCAGGGTCCCCGTGGGGAGGGTGGGGTGCACCTGGCCCGACGCGTCGGAGGCGCCGGAGCGGTGGGGGGTGGGGCGCAGGCCCGGGGGGAGGGCCGTCGACGCGGTGCGTGCGTGGTGCCCGGGGGCGGATGCGACGCCGGCGCGGCGCGTCTGCACGGGGGCGGACGGGCGGACCCGTGACATCCGGCGATGCGTTGTGGTGATGAGGTTCATCCGTCTCACCTCCTCCTCAGGTAAGTGCCGCTGCTGCGGTGATGCGGCGAGTGTATGCACGTCGTTCGAGTGGACGGAAGCGGGTTCATGTCCGGAAATTCCGGCCTCTCACGGCCCTCTTTCGGGG
>NZ_LMPK01000001.1:107252-108958 GCF_001423825.1 Microbacterium sp. Leaf351 | reverse complement strand
CCACCACCGGAAACAACCGAAGTGACACCACACCACGGGACTTGACCCCGCAACCCGACTGAGCGGATGCCGCTCCCTCCCGGGGTGCGGCTCCACGGTGTTCGTGCGGGCGAGGCTGTGATCCTCGGGATGTCGGGCGACACGAGGCGGATTCCTGATCCCTCCGGGGCGGAGATCACGCGCAAGGTTCTGGCCCGGAGCGTCGCTCAGAGGCGCTCGAAACGAAGCTTCCTCCACAATCATCCGGAGTCGCGAAGCTTTCACATTCGAAGAAAAGGCCGAACAAAATGTCGCACCCCCAAGCGACAATGGGAACATGCATTCCACATCCGCCGCCACCCTTCTCGCCGCTGATCAGCGCGCGTGGAACGACGTGGTGGGCGCGATCGACCTCGCTGAGCGCATCGTCGCCCGTGCCGAGGTCGAGCGGATGCGGGCGCTCGCCGCCGCGGGCCGTCTGGTGCGAGACCTCACGGCCGACACCCCCACTCGTGTGCGCGAGCACGACATGGTGCTGCGGTCGCTGTCCGCCGAGATCGGCGCCGTCGCCCGGCGCTCCGACCGCTCGGTGCAGCGCGATATCGGTGACGCGATCGAACTCGTCGAGCACTACCCGGCCACCCTTTCCCGGTGGGAGGCCCCTTTCCCGGTGGGAGGTCGGTGACATCACCCGGGCTCACGTGCGCACCATCGTCGACTGCGGCGCCATCGTTCCGATCGACGCACGCGCCGATTTCGATACGGATGCCGCGGCCCTCGCGACGCACCACACCCCGGGTCGGCTCCGCCGACTGCTCGAGCAGCTCGCCGACGACATGCACCCGCGATCACTCGTCGAACGCCACGTCGACGCGCGCGCCGAGCGCTGCGTGCGCGTGGTCGCGCGCGGCGAAGGAATGTCCGACCTCATCGTCACGACACCGACGCTGCTGGCCGACGCCGTGTACGACCGGCTCACCCAGCAGGCCCGCATTCTCATCGACACGCGCGCGCATGTCGACGCCGGCGCCGACGTCGACGCCCATTCGTGCGTCGATGCCGCCGACACCCGCTCCATCGACCAGGTGCGCGCCGACCTCGTCACCGACATGCTGCTCACCGTCGCTCCCAGCGCCGACCCGACCCGCACCGACGACGGCCCGGGCGTTCTCGGAGCCATCCGAGCCAAGGTGCAGATCGTCGTTCCCGTCGCGACCCTGCTCGGCGACGACGACCGTTCCGCCGAACTCGCCGGCCGCAGCCCCCTCGACGCCGACACCGCCCGCCGGCTCGCCGGTGCCACCCGCTGCCCGTGGGAACGCGTGCTCACCCACCCCATCACCGGGCAGGTGCTCGCCGTCGACACCTACCAGCGACCGGCCGCCCTCGACCGCTACCTTCGCGCCCGCGACCAGCACTGCCGATTCCCCGGATGCCGCGTCCCCGCCGTGCGCTGCGAAGTCGACCACACCACCGACTGGGCGCTCGGAGGCAAGACCGAGGCATCCAATCTCGCCCACCTCTGCCAACGGCACCACTCGATGAAGCAGTTCACCGCGTGGACCGTGCGGCAGCACCCGGGCGGCATCCTCGAATGGACCTCACCCGGCGGTCGAACCTACCTCGACCACCCCGCCGGCGCCGGCGCGCACGCCGTCACCTTCACGCCCGATCCACCCGGCGACACCGGCTCGCGCGCGCATCCTCGACACGACGAATCCACCGCA
>NZ_LMPK01000001.1:106953-107180 GCF_001423825.1 Microbacterium sp. Leaf351 | reverse complement strand
CCAGCGCCGCCACTCCCACCGCGATCACCGCCACCATCACATACGCCCACCACGAATGGCCGGGCCGGCGCGGCGGGCCACCCCGTCTCGAGCCTCGAGTCATACCGACGATCGGGTCGTACGTCACAGCGGATCCTCCAGCCATCCGTCCAGCGGTCGCGGGCGCAACGGATCGCTCGGCCATGAGCGGGCAGCGCGGAACTCGATCGACGCGACCAGGTCGCGAC
>NZ_LMPK01000001.1:103603-106917 GCF_001423825.1 Microbacterium sp. Leaf351 | reverse complement strand
CCGCGACCGCGCCAGCATCGACACGACCGCATCCGGCCGGCGCACCTCCGTGTCGAACCAGAGCCGCAACTGGCGGGCGCCCGCGAACCGGTCGTCACCATCGACGATCGCGCCGTCGCTGACGAAGCACGCGACGAACGCACGCTCGTCACGCGCGTTGATCGCATCCAGCACCGAGGCCACGATGTCGACCACCGAACCCCCTCCCCAGCGGAATCAGTGATGCGTCACGGTCCGGGCCGCGGCATCCGTCGAATTCATCGGATGCCGTGACGAAAAGGACCGCACGTGGGACCTAGTCTGGGAGCGGGGGCGGGCTCACCCGTGCACGGGGAACGGATTTCAACCGAATTCGTCCACATTTGGACCGGTTCGGGTCGTAATGGACCTGATGGTCGCGTCTCAGCGCGCCAGATTTGTAGTGGCATGGACCTCCCCCTCTCTCTACCGGCGACGCGCCCGCACGTCGACGCGACGGCATGACCGTCGACGCGCGCACCACCTCCGACGATCTCGCGACCCGCCTGCGGCACGATGCATGGCGCCTGCTGTTCGAAGACCCGGCCCGCCTGCGAACCGACCTCGCGGCACTCATCCGCTCCCAGCCCGACGCGCTCCCGCTCGCCCAGGGCTTCCGCGCCCTCGCCATCGACGTGATCGGCGCCGACCTGCTCTACGACATCCCCGGCGCCCCACCCGCGCGCGCCGGCGACGAACCCAGCCCCGGCATCCGACGGCTTCGAGGCCTCATCGAACACCGGCGAGCAGGGGATGCCGCGGCCGCCCTGCGCCACGTCGACAGTGCCCTGAGCGACCCCGAGCCCCCGCTGCCGCTATCCCGCGCGATCGTCGAAGAGCAACGGGCGCTCATCCACCTCGCCTCCGGCGAGACCACCGCCGCGCTCAGTGCCCTCGCCACCGCCGGAGCCCACGCCACCGCCGCACCCACCCTCGCACAGCGCATCCAGTTCGAATCGGCCGTGGCGCACGCGCTCCGCGGCAACCTGCGCGACGCCCGCCACTACCTCGCCGTCGGAGAAGCCATCCCCGCCGCGGCGCCGGCCGGCGCCGTCACCGGCGAGTGGCGTGACGTCGCCCGCGGACTCATCGCCGTCGAATCCGTCTCGCACCCGCAGCTCACCGCCAGCCTCCACCTGCCACCGATCGAGAGCGCCACCGACCTGTGGCCGCTCGTCGCCCTCGTGCGCGGACGAGAAGCCCTCGTCGCGCGCGCACCGCTCCGGGCGCTCGAGACCGCAGAGTTCGCGCTCGACTGCCACGACGCCACCACCCCCTTCGCCGCGTCCGCGACGACCTGGCTCATGGTGTCCGCCCTCGTCGACCTCGACGACGCACCCCGCGCCCACGCGGTCGTCGCCACGGCTCCCCCCACCACCCTCGTCGACCTCGCCCGTGCGCGCCTCGCCCTGCACGAGAACGCCCGCGCCGATGCGCTGCGCATCACCGGCGCCGTGCTCGCCCGAGCCGGCACCGCCATGGCAGAACGAGGCGAAGCGCTCCTCCTGCGGCTCTGGGCGGTCGCCCTCGGTGACGAGCTCGATCCCCGCGAGTGCACGATCGCCGCCCGCCTCGCCACCTTCAGCTCGCTCCGCCGACTCTTCGCCCTCGTGCCCACTTGGCTCATCGCGCAGATCGCGGCCGCCCTCGACGAGCCCTCCCGTGAGCGGATGTCCCGTGCCACCGTCGACCTCGCCCCGTACCGCCCGATGACCGCCACACCACCGGTCCTCACCACCCGCGAATCGGCGGTGCTGCAGGCGCTGTTCACCTTCGACTCGATCTCGCAGATCGCCGCGGCGATGTTCGTCACCCCCAGCACCGTCAAGTCGCAGCTGTCCTCCGTCTACCGCAAACTCGGCGCGCGCGGTCGCGCCGAGGCCATGGCCATCGCCACGAGACTCGACCTCATCGACCTCTGAGCGGTGGGCCGCGGCATCCTCGCGTCATCGTTCGCCCCGCGTAACAGCCCGTTCACATGACCCCCCTAGGTTCGCGCTCATGGGGATCAAAACCGTCATTCCGGCTGCCGGCCTCGGCACGCGTTTCCTTCCGGCCACCAAGGCCATGCCGAAGGAGATGCTGCCCGTCGTCGACAAGCCGGCCATCCAGTACGTCGTCGAAGAAGCCGTCTCGGCGGGCAGTGACGACGTGCTCGTCGTCGTCGGCCGCAACAAGAACGCGCTCGCGAACCACTTCGACCGGGTCACCGAGCTCGAGCACACCCTCGAACGCAAGGGCGACGCCGCGAAGCTCGCGAAGGTCATGGAGGCCAGCCGTCTCGCGGACATCCACTTCGTTCGGCAGGGCGACCCGCTCGGCCTCGGGCACGCCGTGCTGCGCGCCCGCCGACACGTCGGACAGGAGACCTTCGCCGTGCTCCTCGGCGACGACCTCATCGACGCCAGGGACCCGCTGCTGACCCGCATGATCGAGGCATCCGCCCAGAAGTCCGCGACCGTCATCGCCCTCATGGAAGTCGACCCGGCGCAGATCCACCTCTACGGATGCGCCGCCGTCGAGGCCACCGACGACGCCGACCTCGTCAAGGTCGTCGACCTCGTCGAGAAGCCCGCCGCCGCCGACGCGCCCAGCAACCTCGCCATCATCGGCCGCTACGTGCTCAAGCCCGAGATCTTCGAGGTGCTCGAGAAGACCGCGCCCGGCAAGGGCGGCGAGATCCAGCTCACCGACGCCCTCAAGGCCCTCGCCGCCGACGAGAGCATCGCGGGACCCGTCTACGGCGTCATCTTCCGCGGTCGCCGCTACGACACGGGGGACCGCCTCGACTACCTCAAGTCCAACCTGCTGCTCGCCCTCGACCGCGACGACCTCGGCCCCGACCTCGCCGCCTGGCTCAAGGAGCTCGCCACCGGCCTCTGATCGGGCATTCCATTCATCGGAAACAATTCCGAAACCGGACAGTGTCGTCCGAGAAATCTCGAACCTGAAAGATCCCCATGGGGAACCTCAGCACCAACTGAGCGCGCCGATCTTGGGGGTGAGCGCGTCGTACTCGCACATCACTCCACTGAAGGGTTCGCTCACCCATGCCTGCATCCACAGCAGCCGTGCGTTCTCGGCGCCTCGCGCGCACGACCGCACTCCTGATGTCGTTCGCCGCCGTCCTCGGCGTCGCGTTCGGCATCGCCCCGGCAGCCAACGCCGCATCCGTGCCGACCGTCGGCGTCATCACCCTCACGGCCCCCGCAACGGTCGATGAGGGAGACACCGTCACTGTCAGCGTCGCGGTCGACGCATCGACCGACCTGTTCGCCTACGACCTCGGCATCACC
>NZ_LMPK01000001.1:100425-103584 GCF_001423825.1 Microbacterium sp. Leaf351 | reverse complement strand
CCTCCGCGCCATCCGGTGGCGTCGTGACCTTCACCTCGACGCGACTCGGCACGTCCCCCGCCCTCTCCGGCGCACAGACGCTCGTGACCTTCACCTTCACGGCCCGCGCCGGCGGCGCAGCGACGATCGCCCTGACCTCGCTCACCCTCGTCGGCACCGCGGCAGTGACCGACTCGCCCTCGCTGACCGCCGTCACCCCGGTCGTCACCGCGATCACGCCGGCACCCACTCCGACGCCCACGCCGTCGGAGACCGCCACGGCCACCCCGACCCCGACCCCGTCGGTCACCGGGTCGGCCGCATCGACCGACGACGACCTCGCCAACACCGGCGGCACGACCGGTGCCTGGATCGTTCTCGGCGCGGGCGGCCTCGCCCTCGTCGCCCTCGGCGTCGTCCTCGCCGCCCGCCGCAAGGCGGTGCAGCGATGAGCGTGAGCACCCCCTCGACCCACATCCCCCTCGATCAAAGGAGTTCCCGCGTGCGTCACACGTCCCGCGCGTCGCTCGTCGGGGTCGCCCTCGTCGGCGTCGCGGCGACCTTCCTCGTCGCTCCGGCCGCGACGGCCGCCCCCGCTCCGACGACCAGCGATGGTCACCTGCTCCTCGCGCCCTTCTACTCCGAGCTCGACCTGACCGGCGACGAGCAGGTCACGACGGCCGACCTCGATGTCGCCGCCGGGTGGCTCGGCCGCACCTCGACCGACGCCGGCTGGGCCGAGGCATCCGTCATCGACCTCGACCACGACGACAAGATCACCGTCGCCGACCTCGCGGGCCTCTCGCAGCGCATGATCTACGACGACGGGCCCTTCACACTGGTCGAGGCGACCACCGTCGACATGCAGGCTGCGATGAACGCCGGCGTGCTCACCTCGGTGAAGCTCACGCAGGACTACCTCGACCGCATCGCGGCGTACGACCGCGTCAAGGTCGACCCTGCGGGCAACGGGCGCCCGCTCAACTCCATCATCACCACCAGCACCGTCGCGCTCGACGCCGCCCGTGCGGCCGACGCCGAACGCGCCGCGCACGGCATGACGAGCATGCTCCTGGGTATCCCGATCGTGCTGAAGGACAACTACGACACGACCGACATGGTCACGACCGGTGGCTGTGGCTGCTGGAACAACAATCAGACGACGACGGATGCCGCCATGGTCACCGGCCTGCGCAGCGCCGGCGCCGTCATCCTCGCCAAGGCCAGCCTCGACGAGTTCGCCTACGGGTTCGTGTCGGAGTTCTCCTCCTTCCAGAACCCCGGTTCGTCGCTCCTCGTCGCCAGCCCCTACTCGACCTCCCGCACCGCCGGCGGCTCGAGCGGCGGCACCGGTGCGGCGATCTCGGCGAACCTCGCGGCGATCGGCTTCGGCACCGACACCGGCGGATCGATCCGCGTGCCCTCGACCTACAACCAGCTCGTCGGGGTGCGCCCGACGGTGGGTCTCACGAGCCGCGACGGCATCATCCCGCTCGCGCTCTCGCAGGACACCGGCGGCCCGCTGGCCCGCACCGTCACCGATGCCGCGATCGCCCTCGACGCCGTCACCGGCGTCGACCCGGCAGACCCCGCGACCTCGGCCCAGGTGGGTCTCGTGCCCGACTCCTACACGTCGTACCTCGACGCAGACTCCCTCGAGGGTGTGCGCATCGGCTACGTCGCGAGCATGGTCGGCTCCAATGCGACCACCGTGCGCCTCTGGAACAACGCCCTCGACGTGCTGCGCAGCAAGGGTGCGACGATCGTCCCGATCGCGTCCACGTCGCAGTTCAGTGCCGTGCTCAACGAGAGCAGCGGGTCGACGAACGAGTTCACCCACGACCTCAACACCTACATCGCGACGCATCTCGCACCCGGCGTCGCGGCACGCACGCTCAACGACATCATCACGGGCGGCAATTACGTCACGTCGCGCCGGTCGACGTACGTGCAGCGCGCCGCGATCAGTGAGCAGACCTATCAGGACTGGGCGGGCCCGACCGGCACGCACACGGTCGCGCTCGCGACGGGCAAGACCTACGTCACGCAGCTCATGGCCGACAACAACCTGTCGGCGATGATCTACCCGTCGGGCAACCCCTACGGCACGCAGGGTACCAACATGCGCCTGAGCCCCAACACGGGACTGCCGGCGGTCACGGTGCCGATGGGTCAGGCGTCGAGCACGGAGTCGATCCCCGGCGCCGGCGTCAACCTCGAGTTCGTCGGCCCGGCATTCACCGAGGGTCCTCTGCTCGGACTCGCCTATGCGTTCGAGCAGGCCACCCACGCCCGCACCACCCCGGCCCTCTACGGCGCGCTCACCACGACGCCCGCACCGTAAGTCCGACCTGAACGCCTCGAGGCGGGTCCCGAGTGGGCCCGCCTCGAGGCGTTCGCCCTGTGGCTGCGCGTCCACAGCAATCGCACCGCCGCCGCCCAGAAGCCACCGAGGAACGGAACGATCCGGTCGAATCCGAACGAAACCGGACGACGGAACGCGGTGCCCGCGGGCTGAGATGGCAGAGGTTTCACTGCGTGGGTCGCCCCGCAACCTTGCCGCTGACGTCACGCGGGGAGATGTGCGACCGTTCCGCCTCGCGCGGATCCCTCCGCGAGGCGATCTTGGGGGCCGGAGGGGTCCGCGCGAGCCCTCTGCCCGATCACACCGCGCTGCGCGCGAGTCCGATCCGCACACCGAAGTCGGACGCATCGAATCCGCCGTTCGACTCGACGTAGGCGATGAACGAGGCGACGATCACGAGCGCCAGCGTGACGGGAGGGACCCACATCCGCACCGTCCGGAACCGTCGCACGAAGGTCTGCACCGACGCGCCGACAGCGAGCAGAAGCACGACGGCGATCGTGTACGAGCTCGCCGCCCGCTCGACCGCGGCTCCGTCGCAGCCCGCGCAGTGATGCACGTAGACGACGCCGGCGAACAGCCGCCACGCGGTCTCCGCCGCGAGCGCGACAGCGGCGACCCATACGGCCACAGCGATGAGGCGACCCGATTGCCAGTGCTCCGCCGTACCCCCCGCCATGGCTCCACCCTCACCCGGCCGCGAGGCGACGGTCAACCCGAGGCGAGGTCTCGTCACACAGATTTCACGCGAGCGGCCGTGGCATCCGTTCAGGCCGGGTGCCCTAGACTCGATCACGACAGGGGGAGTACTCCCA
>NZ_LMPK01000001.1:100178-100410 GCF_001423825.1 Microbacterium sp. Leaf351 | reverse complement strand
GGAGGAGACCTTGGCGACATCCGTGTTCCGCCCTACCCTCTGGAGTTCCCTGTGAACGTCACCCCCCTCGTCTGGATCATCACGATCGCGGTCACCATCGCGTTCTTCGTGTACGAGTTCTTCGCCCACGTGCGAAAGCCCCACGAGCCGACCATCGGCGAATCCGCCCGCTGGTCGGCCTTCTACATCGGGCTCGCACTCCTGTTCGGCGTCGGCATCGGCGTGGTCTCCG
>NZ_LMPK01000001.1:99978-100133 GCF_001423825.1 Microbacterium sp. Leaf351 | reverse complement strand
CCTCTTCGTCTTCCTCCTGGTGATGACGGGCTTCGCCGTGCCGAAGGCGTACCAGCAGAAGGTGCTGATGATCGGCATCGTCATCGCCCTCGTGCTGCGCGGCGGCTTCATCGCGATCGGCGCAACGCTCATCGAGAACCTCTCGTGGGTGTTCT
>NZ_LMPK01000001.1:99497-99934 GCF_001423825.1 Microbacterium sp. Leaf351 | reverse complement strand
CCCACGACTACCACGGCGACCGGCTCACGGTGCGCCTCGACGGCAAGCGCTTCGTCACCCCGATGCTTCTCACGATCATCGCGATCGGCTTCATCGACCTGATCTTCGCGGTCGACTCGATCCCGGCGATCTACGGGCTGACCAACGAGGCGTACATCGTGTTCACCGCCAACGCGTTCGCGCTCATGGGCCTGCGGCAGCTGTTCTTCCTCATCGGCGGACTGCTCGAGCGCCTCGTCTACCTCGCGCAGGGGCTCGCCGTCATCCTCGCCTTCATCGGCGTGAAGCTCGTCTTCCACGCGCTCCACGTCAACGAGCTGCCCTTCATCAACGGCGGCCACCATGTGGAGTGGATCCCCGAGATCCCCATCTGGTTCTCGCTGCTGTTCATCGCCGCCACGATCGCCGTCGCGACGGTCGCGAGCCTGGTGAAGACC
>NZ_LMPK01000001.1:93889-99492 GCF_001423825.1 Microbacterium sp. Leaf351 | reverse complement strand
ACGGTGTACGCGGATGTCCCGCACTCACCTGAACCCCGCAGGCGACGCCGCCCTCGGCCGCATCGCCGTCGTCGGCGACGGCAGAATGGGCCGGGCGCTCATCGCCGCTCTCGCGGAGATCGGGGTCACCGCGGCCGGCCCCGAACCCCGTGGTGCCACCGGGTCGGGCGCCGACATCGTGCTCCTCGCGGTGCCCGATCACGCGATCGCGGAGGCCGCTGCCGCCATCGCCCCCGGCCCGCTCGTCGGGCACCTCTCCGGTGCGCTGGGGCTGGCTCCGCTGACCCCGCACGAGTCGTTCAGCATCCACCCCCTCATGACCGTCACCTCCGCCGGTGCCCGCTTCACGGGCGTCACCGCGGCGCTCGCCGGAAGCACTCCGCGCGCCCTCGCCGCCGCCGAGCGGCTCGCCGCGAAGCTCGGGATGTCGCCGGTCGCCGTCGCCCCCGACGACCGGGCGGCGTACCATGCGGCCGCGTCGATCGCGGCGAACTTCCTCGTGACGGTCGAGGCGTTCGCCGAGCAGCTCGCGTCGACCGCGGGCATCGACCGCGCCGCCCTCGTACCCCTCGTGCGCGCCGCCGTCGACAACTGGTCGGCGCTGGGGGCGCCGGCCGCCCTCACCGGTCCCGTCGCCCGGGGCGATGACGACACCGTCGCCCGCCAGCGTGCCGCTATCGCCGAGCGCGCCCCCGAGCAGCTCGCGCTGTTCGATGCGCTCGTCGATGCCACGCGCGCGCTCGCCGAGCGCTCGCGCACCTCGGCGGCCCCGGCATGATCGTCGCGACGACGCTCGCCGAGCTGCGGTCCGCCCTCGCCCCGCGCCGCGACGCCCCGATCGCCGTCGTGCCGACCATGGGCGCCCTGCACGAAGGTCACCTGTCGCTCGTCACGGCAGCCCGCGCGCGTGCGGCCACCGTCGTGCTCACGATCTTCGTGAACCCGACCCAGTTCACCGAGCAGGCCGACCTCGACGCCTACCCCCGCGCTCTCGACGACGACCTCGCGAAGGCGGGCGCCGCGGGCGTCGACGTGGTCTTCGCGCCGACCGCCGCCGAGATGTACCCGACCGGCTTCGCGACCACGGTGTCGATCGCCGGATCCCTCACCGAGACCTTCGAGGGCGCCGTGCGCGGCCGCGCCCACTTCGACGGCGTCGCCACGATCGTGAGCAAGCTGCTGCTCGCCGCGCTCGCCGACACCGCGTACTTCGGGCAGAAGGACGCCCAGCAGGTCGCCGTCGTCCGACGGCTCGTGCGCGACCTCGGCATCCCCACCGAGATCGTCGTCGTGCCCACGTCGCGCGACGACGACGGCCTCGCGCGATCGAGCCGCAACGTGCGGCTGACTCCCGCCGACCGGGTCCGTGCCCTCGCCCTGCCCCGCGCGCTGGCCGCCGCCGCCCGAGCCGCCGCCGACGGTGAGCAGGATGCCGCGGCTCTCCGCGCGATCGCGGCGCACGAGCTCGACGCCGCCGGTCTCACCCCCGACTATCTCGCCGTCGTCGACAGCGATGGCTTCGCCGAGCTCGACCGTCTCGACCGCGACGCGGTGCTCGTCGTCGCAGCCCGCGTGGGAGCCGTGCGACTGCTCGACAACGTCGTGCTCGCGCCCGTGACGGTGAGCAGCGACATCCTCGACGACCGTCCGGTCGCTGCACCCACCGGGAGCCCTCGATGACCGAACGCCCGCCCGTCACCCTCGCCCGCATCGCCGAGATGCACGCCGCCGGCGAGCAGATCGTCATGGTGACCGCCTACGATCATCCGTCCGCGCGTGCCGCGGAGCGCGCCGGGGTGGACATGATCCTCGTCGGCGACTCGGCTGCCCAGGTCGTCCTCGGCTACGACGGCACCGCGCCCGTGTCGCTCGACGAGATGCTCATGCTCGCGCGTGCCGTGCGCCGTGCCGTGCGCACGGCCTTCGTCGTCGTCGACCTGCCGTTCGGGGCGACCGAGCTCAGCGACGAGCAGGCCGTGGCCTCCTCGCTCCGGCTCGTGAAGGAGGCGGGCGCCGACGCCGTCAAGCTCGAGGGCGGGCAGCCGGCGCGGCTGTCGCGCATCCGCGCCATCGTCGCGGCCGGTATCCCGGTCGTCGGGCACATCGGTCTCACGCCGCAGACCGCGACCGCGCTCGGAGGACTGCGCGCCCAGGGCCGCACGGTCGACACCGCCCTCCGCGTCGCTCAGGAGGCGCTCGACGTCGAGGCGGCCGGGGCGATCGCTCTCGTCGTCGAGGCTGTGCCCGCGGCGGTCGTCGCCGAGATCCGCGGAGCCCTCGGCATCCCCCTCATCGGCATCGGCGCGGGTGCCGCCGACGGCCAGGTGCTCGTGCACCATGACCTTCTCGGCATCACCGCCGGGCGCACCGCACGGTTCGTCAAGCAGTATGCGGCGCTCGGTGACGCCATGGCCGAGGGCATCGCCACGTACGCGACCGAGGTGCGCGCGGGGGAGTTCCCGAGCGCCGAGCACACCTACCCGGTGGCCGACGACGTGCTCGACCAGGTGCGCGCGCACCTCGCGGCACGCGGGCACTGAGGCTCCGCGCGGCCGGCGGGCCCGGCGGGTGCGCGCGTCACCGCACGTAGCTGCCGTAGTAGGCGAACGCCGCCCACACGAGCACCGCGACGCCCACGGCCAGCAGCGCAACACCGACATACATCAGCACGGTCGCCGGCCGCACCGGCGGCCGCTTCCGACCTTCGTCAGGGATCCCCATACCGCGGATATTACTGACGCGGTGTGTCCAGAATGTGTCCGATGACGGATGACGACGCTCAGCGCACGACGGCGGTGACCGTCGGCAGGGCGCCGACCACGTGCTCGCTCACCGAACCGAGCACGAAACGGGCGAACGCGCCCCGCCCGTGAGAGCCCACGACGAGCAGCGCCGCACCGGCGCCGGCCTCTTCGAGCGCGGTCGCCGGGTCGCCCTCGAGGGCGTCGCCGGTCACGGCGAGGTCGGGGTGGGCCGACGCGACCCGCTGCACCACCGCGTCGACGTTCGCCGCCGCGATCGCCGCGAGATCGGTGAGGTAGAGGTCGGGGTACAGCCCGAAATCGCCGGGCACGGCGACCGGCGTCCACGCCGACACGACGCGCAGCGGTTCGCCGAGCCGCGCGGCCTCGGCGGCGGCGAACGTGATCGCGGCATCCGAGACATCCGAGCCGTCGACACCGACGACGACACCCGATCCGGCGGCGTCGGCGGCGGGAACGACCACGACGGGGGAGTGGGCGGCGGCGGCGATGCGCGCCCCGTGCAGTCCGCGCCGACCGGATCCTCGCGACTCGCCGCCGATCACGACCAGCGCGGCATGAGCGGATGCCTCCACCAGCGCGGCGACCGGATTCCCGTGGTCGACGCGCGTCGACACGGCGACCCCGCCTGCGCCGAGCCGGGCCGCCTCCGCGGCGACCGCGTCGGTCGCGTGCGCGAGTGCGGCGTCCAGCACCTGCTGCTCGCCGACCGCGCCGACGGCGCCGCCGACGATCGCGAGCAGCTCGACCGCTCCGCCCGTCGCCGCCGCTCGGGCCACCGCCCAGTCGCCGGCATGTCCCGACACCGTCGCATCGACGAATCCCACCACGATCGCACCAGTCATGGCCGCCCCTTCGCTCGTGCCCTCAGCGTATCCCCGGCACCGGCGGCGGGCGAGGTCGATGACCGGGCAAACCCCGGTGCGAGCGGCCCCCGCGTGTCGGGTGATCGCAGCGTCCCGGCCGCCCGCCCGGGATCACTCGATAGAGTCGCCAGGTGAGCACTCCGCCGCACGACGGCTCCGACGCGTCAGATCCGATCGACGCGCCCGACGCCGCGCACCCGACACCGATCGTTCGCGCGCCGAAGCCCCCGCGTCATCCCGCGTCCCACCCGGCACGACGTCTGCAGGAAGCCGCGGGGTCGGCGCCGGCCGCGGAGAGCGCCCCCGCGGATGCCCTCTCGGCCTCCGCCGACGCCGCGACCAACGAGGACGCTCGGCGCATCGTCGCGAACCGCGACGCCTATGTGCTGCGTGTCGACACCGCTGCCGTGCCGGTCACCGGCCCGGCCGTCGACGACAGCGCATCGAGCCGTTCCGGCGACGCCGCGGAATCGTCGCCCGAGCACGCCCTCGTGTCCGACGCCGCTGCGCCGGACGCACCTGCCCCGAACGCTGCTGCGCCGAACGCCTCTTCGGTGAACGCCTCTGCATCGCATGCCCCCGCCGCCGCTCCGCGCGGTCGCCGTGCCCCGCGCCGGTCGCGCGCGCCCCGTGCTCCCCGCACGCGACGTCAGAAGTGGATCCGCGGCTTGATCATCGCCGCCTTCGCGCTCGTCGTGGTCGTCGTGCTCTCGGGCCTCGCGATCGCCGGCATCGCCGTCAACACCCTGGTGAACACCGTGTCTGCACAGCCGCCCCGCGTGGGCACCACG
This sequence comes from Microbacterium sp. Leaf351, assembly GCF_001423825.1. Lineage (NCBI taxonomy): Bacteria > Bacillati > Actinomycetota > Actinomycetes > Micrococcales > Microbacteriaceae > Microbacterium > Microbacterium sp. Leaf351. The sequence continues at coordinate 95,073 of NZ_LMPK01000001.1, read as the reverse complement.
ATCGTCGCTCCCGACGAGTCCAAGGCGGCCAAGGCCGCCGCCGCCGAGACGCCCGGCTCGGCCGAACAGGCGGCAGCCGCCTACCTCGCCGCCCAGCCCACCGCCTACTGGCTCACCCCCGAACAGGATCCGATCGGCGAGGTCTACGACCGTGTCGCCCACCTTGCCACCGAGGCCCGCGCACAGAAGGCGTCCCTCGCCGTCGTCGTCTACGGGCTCCCGGGCCGTGACTGCGGAAACCACTCCGCCGGCGGTCTCGACGAAGCCGACTATGTCACCTGGACGACCCAGATCGGTCAGGCGCTCGCCGCGGCATCCGACCTGCGCAAGATCGTCATCCTCGAACCCGACAGCCTCGCGCTCGCGCCGCAATGCGGCAACCTCAGCGACCGCGACACCCAACTGCGCGGGGCGGTCGACGTGATCGCGGGCACCAACACCTGGATCTACCTCGACGGCGGTCATTCGTCGTGGCTTCCGGCGGCGCAGATGGCCGACCTGATCAAGAGCGTCGGCGTGCTCGACAAGGTGCGCGGGTTCGCGACGAACGTGTCGAACTTCAACACCACCCAGAACGAGTTCAGCTACGCCCATGCCGTCGCCGCCGCCCTCGGGACGGGTCACGCGATCGTCGACACCTCGCGCAACGGCGCCGGGCCGACGAGCGACAACCAGTGGTGCAACCCGGCAGGCCGCCTCGTCGGCGACAAGGGCGGCACCTACGGCGACGACGTCGTCGACACCAATCTGTGGATCAAGCCGCCCGGCGAGAGCGACGGCACGTGCAACGGCGGACCCGACGCGGGTGTCTGGTGGCCTGCGGGAGCGGTCGCGCTCACGCAGGGGCTGGTGAAATGACGCACGCCGTGTTGCCGGACCCACGCTCCGGCTTCTCAGGGCTGTAACAGAACTATGGAACAATGACGAAGCGCTCGGGGGCCCGCGGGGTGACCGACGCGTGTCCCTCCGGTTCCTCCACGAGAAGGCCACCTGAATGAGCACACCTGAAGGCGGGCAGAAGACCGCCGTCATCGTCGAGGACGACCCCGACGTCCGCCACCTCCTCGTCGAGGTGCTCGAGGCCGCGGGATTCTCGACGGTCTCCGTCGGCAACGGCATCGACGGTGTGCGTGCAGTGCTGGCCTATCAGCCCCTCATCACGACGCTCGACGTGAACATGCCGG
>NZ_LMPK01000001.1:93721-93788 GCF_001423825.1 Microbacterium sp. Leaf351 | reverse complement strand
GCATCGACGGGTTCGAGGCGGCCCGTCGCATCCGCGAGAAGAGCAACTCCTACATCATCATGCACAT
>NZ_LMPK01000001.1:93364-93529 GCF_001423825.1 Microbacterium sp. Leaf351 | reverse complement strand
CCCCGGCGACCCGGCAGGAGAGCGTCGGCCCGTCGTTCCCCGGCGCCCGGCCCGCGGCGTCCGCCTTCCCGACCCCGCCCGGCGCACCCGAAGGCGACCTGCCCCCGGCCTCGTGGGCGACGCCCGCCGCCCCGGCGGCCCCCGCCGCCCCGGCCTACGTCGAGC
>NZ_LMPK01000001.1:92943-93319 GCF_001423825.1 Microbacterium sp. Leaf351 | reverse complement strand
CCCCAACCGGTCGACGCGCCGCCCTACGCCGAACCGCAGCCCTACCCGGCGGAGCCCCCGGCATATCCCGTCGTCGTGCCGGCGGCGCCGCCCACGCAGGCGATCGTCCCCGTCTACCCGTCGCAGGAGCTCGCCCGTCCGGGGATGCCCGCGCCGGGCGGCGGCTACTGGATCACCCACCGCGACCTCCAGCTGAACCCCGAGACGCGCATCGTGCTCATCGGCGGGCAGCAGGTCGAGCTCACCCGCACCGAATTCGACCTGCTCGCGACCCTCCTCGAGTCGAAGCGTCGCGTGCGCAGCAAGGCCGACCTCACCCTCGTGCTGCGCGGCGAGTCGTACGTGACCTCCTATTACGTCGGCGAGGCCGACAAGC
>NZ_LMPK01000001.1:92722-92820 GCF_001423825.1 Microbacterium sp. Leaf351 | reverse complement strand
CGGCGTCGGCTACCGCCTCACCACCGAGCTGCTCGCGCCCTGACGTGCGGAGAAACGCGCGGGGGCGGCATCCGATCGGATGCCGCCCCCGCGCGTTT
>NZ_LMPK01000001.1:85921-92661 GCF_001423825.1 Microbacterium sp. Leaf351 | reverse complement strand
CGCGGGATGTCAGACCTTGTACCCGTGGTGACGGCGCACGAGCTTGCTGAACATGAGGAGCGTCTGCAGCACGGTCACCACACCGACGATGGGCCATCCGACCCACAGGATCGACGACTGCGCGACCGGGCCGAGGATGCTCCAGATCGCGGCCGACGCGATCAGCACCGCGATCAGGAGGATCGCCGGCACCCAGTAGCCCAGCGAGCCGCCGCCGCGTTCCGCTTTGGCCTGCATGGCCCAGTTGTCGACCTTCTTCTTCGAGAGGAAGCGGCTCCAGGAACGGAGGAAGTGGCCGATGCGNCACCCACATGAACATCTCCGCCGGCAAGAACAGCACCGCGAAGAGCACGTCGCGGTTGTCGCAGTACTTCATCGTGCGCGCGATGCGCAGGTTCAGCAGCATGGCGACCACGGGCGGGATGAGCCAGAACGCCGAGAACACGAACGCGTTGATCGACAGCGACGCGGCGAGCAGCGTGATGAACGCGACGCGCACGAACAGGTTCGTCAGCATGCCGAAGTTCTCGAACCAGCGCAGGCGCAGGTTGGGGTGGAAGGGCNCCTGCTGCGCGTCGTAGCCGCGCAGCGTCGTCATGCCGCCCACGTACGCGCGCGCGTACGGGCTGATCTTGGTCAGGTAGCCGGCGCTCTTGATCTGCAGCGAGAGGAGCGAGTCCTCGACCTCGCTGTCCTTCACCCACGGCGTCGACTGGTGGTTGGCCTTCATCGCGTCGCGGAGGGCGTTCGTCGAGAAGATCGAGAACTGACCGCCCAGCACCGCCATGTTGCGTCCGCGCAGCAGGTTCTGCAGGTTGAAGGCGGCGAACTGAGTGCGCTGACCGGCGATGAGGAACTTCGCCAGCAGGCCCTTGATCGGCCGGTCGTCGATCGTGTAGATCGCCGAGATGCCGCCGATGCGGGAGTCGCCCATCGCCTCGGTCTCGAGGTACTCGACCGCCTTCGGGTGGGCGATCGTGTCGCCGTCGACGCCCAGGAGGAAGTCGCAGCCCTCGACGAGCGAGTAGCCGTAGTTGAGGGCGCCCACCTTCTTGTCGGGGTTCTTGCCGATGTCGTGCACGAACACCTCGGTGAACTGCTCGCCCAGGTCGGTCGTGATCTCGTGGGGTCCCGCGTACTCCGCGGCGATCTTCGCCGTCTGGTCGGTCGTGTTGTTGATCACGACGTGGATGACATCGGGCACGCGCGTCTGCGAGAGGAGACCCTCGATGACGTCGGCGATCGACTCCTCCTCGTTGTACGCCGGGATGACGCAGCCGATCGTGGAGCGGCGCGTCTGGCCGTCCTCGAGCACGGCGGTGAAGTCCTCGGAGAACTGGTCGGCTCCGTACGAGGCGTCGGCCGGGTAGCCCGGTGCCGGTGCGTAGCTGGGCGCGCCGTAGGCGGGTGCTCCGTNCGGGTCGTAACCGGTCACAGCGGTCGACTGTGGCGCGGGCGTGGGCCGGTACTCAGCCAACGGGACCTCTTTCTCGCGATGGGGGAATGCACGACTCACGCCGTGTAAAACCCATCATGCCCCGCGATCCGCAAGGTCGGGAGGGCCTGCGGGCACGGAAATCAGAGACTTTCCGCAAGATTTCCGCAAGACGCCGAGGTGGGGCATCCGCGCTCGCGTTCCTCTGCCGCCGTCTAGGGCGGGCTATTGGTGGAAGATCGCGATCGGAACCGCCTCATACACCGACTGCTGGCCGAACGAGGTGTCGGTGTTCGCCTGCCCCTCGACCCACACGTTCATCGTGAACGACAGGGTGAGCCCGTACGTGTCGCCGGGGAGCTGGTGGATCACCGTGTCGGGAACGAGGAACCCGCCCTGGTAGGTGTTCAGCAGCAGACCCTTGTCGGAGCGGAGCGTGTCGCTCGGCACCATCGTGCGCGGGTCGGCGCTGAACTGGAACGGAGACTGCACCTGTCCGGAGGTCTGCGCGGTCTGCGACGAGATCGTGATGGACGAGAGGTAGACGCTGCGCTTCTGCGCGAGCACGGCCTTGTCGTCGACGCGCTTGTCGTAGACGTTCACCGCGAACCCGAAGTGCTTGTCGTTGCTCGGCGTCCACTCCTGCGTCTTCTTCGGGTCCTGAGCCCAGACGTTGAGCTCCAGCACCAGGCTGTCGGCGAGGTCCGTGTCGAGCTGCACCGAGCCGTCGCTCGTGAACACCGAGTTGTAGAGCAGCGACGCCGACGGGCTCGAGGAGGGTCCGGCGGTCGGCACGACGGTCGTGGCGCTGCGACCGGACAGCGCGTTGATCGCATCGACGATCTGCGCGCACCCCGTCGCGGAGGCGACCACGATGGCGGAGAGGGCGACCACGACGGCCAGCCGAGTGGAGCGACGCAACGAACGACCCATGACACTCCCTAGCTCTCGGACCGTGGGGATGGGGATCGCGGGCTCCCGGGCGAGGAGATCGCAACCACGCTCGGGACGAATCGTGCGGCACCGCCCCGGGCGTCACGAGTATACGCAATGGCCATGGCTACACTCGACCACATGTCCGCTGGGGACGGTGAACCCGATCGCCGCCTGAGGGCGCCTGTCGGCGCGCCTCGGGTCGTGGCTGGTGCGCGGACGCGCTCGATCTGGCAGACGCAGCTGCTGCTGGGCGCGGTGGTACTCGTCGTGGTGCTGGTCATGCTGGCCCTGCAGCCCGCCCAGTTCTCGACGGGCACATTCGCGATCGGCGCGGGCGGGGTCATCGGCCTCACGGTCGTCACGCTGGTGTTCCCCTGGCATCGGGTGGGCCGGCCGATCGTCGTGCTCGTCCCGTTCCTCGACATCCTCGCGATCGGGGTCATGCAGTGGGATGCGGGCTTCGCGCTCGACTTCCTGTGGGCGTTCCCCGTCGTCTGGCTGGGGTCCTTCTTCTCGATCTGGGCGATCATGCTCGGTGTCGGCGGGATCGGCGCGACGATGCTGCTGTCCGCGATGCTCACCGACGCCGACAGCCGCACGATGGTCGCCTACATCGTGGCCTTCCTCTCGCTCGCCTTCCTGGCGCTCGCCACCTCGATCAGCGCACGCCAGACCCGCGCGTTCAAGCAGCTGCTGCGGCGCCAGACCGCGAAGCTGCAGGACTCGCTGCACGGGGTCTCGGCGCAGCGGCGCCGTGTCTCGCAGATGTTCAACGCCCTCGACATCGGGGTGGCGCGTCTGTCGGCACGCGGCCAGGTGCTCGCCCTCAACGAGACCCTCGTGCGTCTGTACGGCCTCGACCCCGAGGACATCGATCAGCCGNCCCGCGCGCGCCGCGGCGAGACCCTCGACGACGAGCGCGTGTGGCTGTTCGACGGCGAGGGTGAATGGCGAGCGTTGAGCGTCTCGACCCGCGTGCTCCCGGCGGGTCTCGACGAGGACACAACGATCCTCTACCTCGTGCACGACGTCACCGCGCTCATCGAATCGGAGCGCGCGCGGGAGAAGCTCGCCACCGTGGTCTCGCACGAGCTGCGCAACCCCCTCACCGTGATCGCCGGGCACACCGAGCTCGCCCTCGACGAGGTCGACGATGCGCCCCAGCTCGCCGAGCACCTGCGCGTCATCTCGGGCGCGGCCACCCGGATGGATGCGCTCATCGCCGAGCTGCTGACCTACGCCCGCGGCGGATTCTCGGCCGAGCCGGTGTGGTCGGCGGTCGACCTGACCGAGCTGCTGCGTCTGTCGCTGGAGTCGTTCGCCCCGACGGCGGAGGCGCGCGGGGTGCGGCTGACCGCCGACATCGAGAGCGGGCTGCTCGTCGACGGCGATGCGTTCCGGCTGCGCCAGGTCATCGACAACGTGCTCAGCAATGCGATCAAGTACACCGGCGCCGACGGGTCGGTGCGGCTCGTGGCGCGCACCGTCGAGCACTCCGCGCTCATCGAGGTCTCGGACACGGGCATGGGCATCGACGCCGACGACCTCGGGCACGTGTTCGAGCCGTACTTCCGTGCCCGCTCCGCGCAGGACAGCGGGGTCGGGGGCACGGGGCTCGGCATGGGGATCGTGCGGGAGATCCTGGTCGCCCATCGCGGCGAGATCGGTCTCGAGAGCACCGTGGGCAAGGGCACGCTGGTGCGCATGCGTATCCCGCTCTCCGACGCCTGGGTGCTCATATGAACGACCCCGTCGCCTACGGACTCGCCGTCGGCCAGGCCACCCTCGCGACGCTCGCACTCGTGCTGATGACGGGCCTCGGCTACGTGCGTCGTCCCCATCCCGCGACGCTGCAGTGGATGCTGGTCTTCGTCGCGGGAGCGGCGGGCGTCTACCTCGGGATGTACGCCGAGAGTGCCGGTGAGGAGTCGCTGCGGCGGCTCTCGCTCGGCATCTCCCTCGGTGCGGGCATCTTCATCTGGTCGGGGCTGCGCTCGTGGCGCGGCGTGCGCTCGGGCTGGGCCGTGCCCGTGCTCTACGTGGTGCTCGCGGCATCCGTGCTCGCGGTCGTGCCCGACGAGTGGTTCGGCCTCGCGTTCGCCGCCGCCTACGCCGTCTCAGGGGTGTTCGCGCTGCTGAGCATCATCGAGCTTCGCCGCATTCCCGAACGTGCCGATGGGATGCTGCTCCCGCTCGCCCTCATCTCCGGCGCCGTGACCGTCGTCGCCGCAGGCAACCTCGTGCACAGCATCATCGCCCGCCCGCGTGGCCCCGAGGACCTCGGCATCCTGCGGGTGCTCGACAGCGTCGGCGCGATGATCTACATCGTCTGCGCCCTGGTGACGCTGCTGTGGCTCGCGGTCGGGCGCGGGGCCGCGGCATCCGGTGTCCCGACGGGGCTCGCCGCGTTCATCGCCGGCGGCGGCGACAAGCTCGCGCGGGCGGCCGACCGGGGCGAGCGGGCCTGGTCGGTGCTCTCCATCCGCCTCGACGACGTCGACGACCTGCGGATCGCCGCCGGAGGCAGCCTGTTCTGGCGCATCGTCGATACGGTCGAACGCGATGTGCGCGCGAGCATCCCGAGCGAGGCCGACATCGCGGTCTCCTCGCCCGGGCACCTCTACGTGCTGCTGATGCGCCCGCCGATCGCGATCGAGTCGGCGCTCGACGACCTGCGCGCACAGGTGTCGCGTCTCGACACGTCGCGACCGCTCGCCGTGCAGCTGTCGGTCAGTGTCGGATGGTCGAGCGTGGACGCCTCGGGCTACGACATGGAAGCGTTGCTGCGCGATGCCCGCGCGGGTGCCGCACGGGCATCGGCCGACGGCGGCGACCGATGGGTCCGCGTGACGGAACCGGTGGCCTGACTCAGCCCTGCGCGATGGCGACCGAGAGCAGGTCGCTGCCCGTCTGCTTCGCGTACTCGCTCGAGGTCGGCGTCGTCTGCACGAGGAAGTCGTAGGTGAACTGGATCTGCACCGAGGTCGCTCCCTGCGGGACCTCGCCGATGGTGAAGGTCTGGGAGTAGCTGTACGGCGAGAGCGCGAGGTAGCCCGGCGGAACCGTCGACGTGTCCGACTGCGGGCTCAGCGCGGGGAACGTCTCGCCGTTCGAGCCCTGCGGGATCGCGGTCATGGTCGCCGACTGCAGATAGACCTTCTGGCCGTCGTTCGGGTCGACGGTCGTGGTCAGCGACAGCGAGATCGGCTTGAGCGCCCCGGCCTTCCAGCGGTCCATCGACAGTGTCGACCAGTAGTTGACGGTGGCCGTCACCGAACCGCTCTTCACCGTGCGCTGCGTCGAGCCGCTCGAGAGGTCGTTGGACACCGGCGTCGGCACGGCCGACGGCGTCGTCATCGTGGGGGAGGGCGTGCTGTTCTGCTGGCCGGCCCACGGTGCGATGCCGCAGCCCGTGAGCCCCGCGGCCAGAGTCAGGGCGATCATCGCCCCGGTCGCACGTCGAGCCGTCGCCTGCACGGTGTCCCCTCTCCGCGACGGTGCTGCCGTCGCGGGGCCAGTCTATGCGGCGCCGCGGCGCGCTCAGCCGTTGTCGAGGTCGCACGCGCCGGCGCACAGCACCCCGGCGAGCTCGCGGAGCGCCCCGAGCCGCTTCAGCTGCTGGCGTTCGGCGTCGGCGCGGGACAGGCCGTCCTCGACCGCCCCGGCGAAGATGCGCCCGCCGGCTCCGCCGGGGTGGATCTGATCGCCCGCGAGAAGGTCGACGTGCGGCGAGATCGCATCGTACCAGTCGGCGAGCGAGACGCCCGGATGCTGGCGCGCGAACGCGCGCAGCTCGTCGTTGACGCCGGGGATCCATGATCGCGGCGCGAACGCGTTGACGAGCACGACGGCACGGTCGGGTCCGGCGATCCGCACGATCTCGTCGAGGGTGTTCTGGCTGATCGCGCCGTTCGTGCCGAGTCCGATGACGATGTAGGGACGCAGCTCCCCGTCGGCGGCGAGCTGCGAGAGGATGCCCGGCGCGGCGTACATCGAACGGGAGACCTTCGCGTCGACGGAGATGCCGGGGAACGTCGCCATGAGGCTCGGCGCAGAGGCGAGCATCACGCTGTCGCCGATCGCGGTGATCTGACTGCCCGGGATCGGCGGGCTCGTCGCGGCCGCGCTCGGGGCGACCGGGGAGACCGTCGCCGCGGCGGGATCGGCGCCCGCGGGTGCGCTCGCGCCGGGCGTCGGGGTGCCCGCGTCGACGGCGGCTTCGCCGGCGGCGATCGCGTCGGCGGCGCTGGAGCGCGTCGGTGCGACGGCGACCGCGGTGGATGTCGCCGCCACGAGTGCGACCGTGACCACGACGCCGAGTGCCGCCCCCGCCCGCCGCCATGCGGTGCCCCTCAGCGCGCGGCCCCAT
>NZ_LMPK01000001.1:84817-85873 GCF_001423825.1 Microbacterium sp. Leaf351 | reverse complement strand
GAACACGAGTGCGGCGACACTGAGCTGCCACGGCACGCTCGCGTCGGCGCCGCCCGTGCCCGAACGGGCGAGCGACGCCGTCAGCAGCACCATGATCGGCCAGTGCCAGAGATAGATCGCGTACGACCGCGCGCCGATCCAGCGCAGCGGCGGGGTGTCGAGGGCGCGTCCGAGCACGGCACCCGGCCACGTGCACGCGAGGATCACGACACCCGTCAGCGCGCTCGCGGCGATGAGAACCCCGGGGAAGGTCCATGCCGTGGCGGTCTCCGGCAGCAGCGCCAGCGCGACGAGTGCCGCGGCGGCGGCCGATCCGGCGACGAGAAGGATGCCGCGCGTCGCCCGTCTCCGCACCCACGGCCGCGCCGAGGCGCGCACGGCGGGGAGCGCGAGTGCCAGCGCGGCGCCGAGCAGCAACCCGAACGCGTGGCTGTCGGTGCCGAAGTACGCGCGGGTGATGGCCCCGCCCGTGGCCCCGCCGGTGACGGCGTCGCCGGCTCCGCCGGCCGCATCCCCGGGGGCCGAGGCGACGAGCACCGCCATCCAGACCGCGGATGCCACGGCCGCGACCATGACGACGGCGATGCCCGCACGGCGACGCCCGATCGCGAACCGGCGCGCGCGTCGCCCGATGAGCACGCCGAGCAGCAGCACGAGCGGCCAGAGCACGTAGAACTGCTCCTCGACGGCGAGCGACCACAGGTTGCGGAACAGCTCGGGGGCCGTCTGCGCGAAGTAGTCGCCTCCCGAGGCGACGGCGAGCCAGTTGTAGCTGAACGTCGCCGCCCCGAGCACCTGGCGACCGAGGTCGGTGAGGATGTCGCCCCCCACCGCCAGTGCGATGCTCGCGCACACCACGACGACCAGCACGAGCGCGGGCAGCAGGCGGCGGGCGCGACGGCGCCAGAACCCTGCGAGCGAGATGCGGCCCGTGGCATCCTTCTCTCTCGTCAGGAGCGACGTGATGAGGAAGCCGCTGATGACGAAGAAGACGTCGACGCCCAGGAAGCCGCCGACGAACGGCCCGCCCGGGAACACGTGATAGGCGACGACCAG
>NZ_LMPK01000001.1:82423-84794 GCF_001423825.1 Microbacterium sp. Leaf351 | reverse complement strand
GACAGACATCAGGAGTGGGGTTCCGGGGTCGGCCACCGAGTCTACGTCGGCGGTGCGACGGGGTTCGAGCGTCGGCGTGTCGGCCCGAGCGGGCGCCGGGGCGTGTCTGCAGCCGCTCGTTAGGATTTCGGCGTGCGCATCCGTCTCGATCTCGCCTACGACGGCGCTGACTTCTCGGGCTGGGCGCGCCAGCCGGGTCTGCGCACGGTGCAGGGCGTGCTCGAGGGTGCCGTCGCGCGCGTGCTCGGCGGCGAGCCGCGCCTCGTGGTCGCGGGACGCACCGACGCGGGCGTGCACGCGAGCGGACAGGTCGCGCACCTCGACCTCGACGAGATCCAGCACCGCCGGCTCGACGCCGGGCGGGGCGATGTCGACCAGCTCGCCCGCAAGATCACCGGCGTGCTCGGACGTTCCCCCGATGTCGTCGTGCACCGCACCTCGATCGCCCCCGACGGCTTCGACGCCCGCTTCTCGGCCGTGTGGCGCCGCTACACGTACCGCGTGGCCGACGAGGTCACCGGCTACGACCCGCTCGAGCGCACGCGCACCACCTTCGTGCGGGCACGCCTCGACGAGCAGGCGATGGATGCCGCGGCCCGCGCCCTCATCGGGCTCCACGACTTCGCCGCCTACTGCAAGCCGCGCGAGGAGGCCACGACGATCCGCACGCTGCTCGACTACTCGTGGCGGCGCGACGAGACCGGCACGCTCGTCGCGCACGTGCGCGCGGACGCCTTCTGTCACAGCATGGTGCGCGCCCTCGTCGGCGCCTGCGTCGCGGTAGGGCAGGGGCGCCTCGCGCCGGACGACCTCGTGCGGCTGCGAGATGAGGCGGTGCGCACGAGCGCGTTCCCCGTGCTGGCTGCCCACGGGCTCACCCTCGCCGAGGTCGGCTACCCCGCCGAGGACCTGCTCGCCGCGCGCGCCGACCAGACGCGTGCGCGCCGCGAGCTCGACTGAGCGCGTCCTTCGGCGACGCATGAGCGAACCCTGTGAGATCCACCGTGCGCCCGGCGCCGCGCCGGCACCGGCCTATCGTGGAAGCACGATGAAGGTCATCTCCTACAACCTGCGCAAGCACCGGGCCGCCGGCGAGCTCATCCACCGCGTCGCGGAGCACGACCCCGACGTGCTCTGCCTGCAGGAGGCGGACACCACCGACATCCCCGATCGCCTCGGCGGCCTCGTGCTCGCCGACGCCACCCAGCGCAACCGGCTGGGTCTCGCGGTCTACTTCCGCGAGAGCACGTTCCGGCTGCAGGAGGTGCGAGCCATCTCGCTGAAGAAGTCGCTGCACGACATGGTGCTCAAGCCCGCCGAAGAGCGGATGCTGGGGGTGCGCCTGCGGGACATCGACCACAACAGCGAGCTGCTCGTCGCCTCGTTCCACGCCGCCCCCCTCACGGCGCTGAACTCGCTGCGACGCCATCAGATCCGCACGGCGCTCGCCGAGCTCGCCGACCTCGGCCCGGGCCTGCCGACGCTCATGGTCGGCGACTACAACTACCCCGTCTTCAAGGAGAAGCTGGGCGAGCGCGTGCGCGACCAGGGCTACGAGCTGAGCCTCAGCGACTCCCGCACCTACACGCGCTACCGGTTCTTCCGCGGCCACTACGACTTCGCCACCTCGTCGGGGTTCACGATCGCCGACATCCGCACCCTCCCGCAGGGGCTCAGCGATCATCTCCCGATCCTCGTGACCGCCCAGCCCGACCCGGCGCGCATCGCCGCCTGAGTCGCGGCGCCCGTCGCCGCGTCACCGCGGGTGGGCGCCGGCGTCAGGAGTGCGGGTCAGGCCGCGGCATCCACGGCGCTCGGCGACGCCGCACGCGGGAGGCGAGCCGCGTCGGTGAAGCGGGCCCGGGCGATGACGACCGCGGCGACGACCATGAGCAGCGCCCCCAGCCAGTAGGGCGCCGCGTGGCTCACGACGGCGTAGAGGGCGCCGGCGAGGAGCGGCGCCACCGTGCTCATGGCGCCGTTGAGCGACTGCGTCGCGCCGCCCAGCCAGCCTTGCTCATCGGCGCCGACGGCGTTGGACATCGCGCCGTCCATCGCGGCCTGCGCGGCACCCTGCCCCGCGGCGAGCAGGAGCGATCCGGCGATGAACACCCACGGCTGGGCGAGCACCGAGGCGACGAGCGCGAGGGCCGCGAGTCCCAGTGCCTGGCCGATGATGCCGCTGACGATGACCGCGCGCTCGCCCATGCGGGGGAGCAGCACGCCGAGCAGGGCGCCCTGCACGATGATGTCGATGATGCCGACGGCGGCGATGAGCAGGCCGATCGCGGTCGGACCCCAGCCGATGGAGTCGTAGGCCATCACGCTGAAGTTGTTCACGAACATGCCGAACGGCAGCGCGAGCAGCGCG
>NZ_LMPK01000001.1:80328-82404 GCF_001423825.1 Microbacterium sp. Leaf351 | reverse complement strand
CGGCGACGCGGATCGAGGCGATGCGGTTCTCGAGGCGCAGGCTCTCGGGCAGCAGGAAGATGCTCAGCAGCGCGATCACGAACGACACCGCGGCGGTGAGGAAGACGGGCAGCTCGACGCTGATCGCGGCGAGCAGGCCGCCGACGGCCGGCCCCACCATCGTGCCGATGCCGGAGAGGGCGCCGAGCAGGCCGAAGCGCTGGGCGCGCTTCTCGGGCGGGGTGATGTCGGCGAGGTAGGCGAACAGAGCGGGCAGGTCTCCGGCGGTGGCGCCCTGGATGACGCGGGCCAACAGCAGCACCCAGAGAGCGCCGCCGATGCCGAACAGCGTCATGCTGACGGCCGCGCCGAGCGCGGCGACGATGATGACGGGTCGGCGACCGAAGCGGTCGGACAGGCGACCGAGGAAGGGTGCGATGAGGAAGGCGCAGAGGCCGTTGACGGCTTCGAGCACGCCGACCCACACGGCGAGGTCGCTCTCGTTGGACACGTAGCGCAGGACGACGAAGGGGAGCACGGGGAGGACGACGGTCATGCCGGCGGTGGTCAGCATCGTCAGGACGATGAGCATGATCCAGGCGCGGCGGTCGCTGCGCGGGCTGGTCGAGGAGGAGGTCATGCGATAACTGTATCGATACCAGTTTTGTTGTCAATACAGTTTCGAACCCGATCTGGTTAGACTGGTGGCATGAGCACGTCTGAGCAGCCGGGGCGGCGCGAGAGTTCCCCTGCGCCGAAGGGTCGGCGCGAAAGTTCGCCTGCGCCGGAGGGTCGGCGCGAAAGTTCCCCTGCGCCGGAGGGTCGGCGCGAAAGAAAGAAGCGCGCGACGCGCAAGCTGATCTCCGACACCGCCACCATGCTGTTCCTCGAGCGCGGGTTCGCGAACGTCAGCATCCGCGAAGTGGCCGATGCCGCGGATGTCTCGCCGACGACGGTGTTCGCACACTTCCCGCAGAAGGAGGCGCTCGTCTTCGACGAGGACGACGAGCAGCGCGACAAGCTCATCGCCTCGGTGCGGGACCGAGGCCCCGGCGTGTCCGTCCACACGGCGCTGCACGACTTCTACCTCGCGGAGATCGCGGCGAACGTCGTCGAGCACGGCGATGCGGTGTCGCGCCGGTTCATGGAGTTCCTCAACGCGACCCCCGCTCTGCGCGACTACGCGGCACGCATGTGGCTGCGCCATGAAGACGCACTGGCAGCCGTGATCGCCGCCGACGCGGGCGTCGACGAACCGTCGCCGGAGGTACGCGCCTACTGCAGGTTCGTGCTGCAGATCCAGATCCTCGCGAGCGAGAGCGACGACCCCGTCGGCGTCTGCGAGGCGGGCTTCGCCGTGCTCACCGACGGCTGGCGTGCGGTCGAGCGCTCGCTCGGCGCATCGGTGTGAGCATTCAGGCCTCGAGAGCGAGACGGACGAGCAGGTCGATCGCGTCGATCCCCGGGCCCATCTCCGCCGCCGCCCGCTCGTAGGTCGCGCGCGACCGCCCGATGGGGTCGATCACATCGTCCTCGGTGAGATCGACCGGAGGCTCGACCTCACCGCGCGCGGTCGCGAGCCGCGCCAGCATCGCCTCGACACGGCGGGCGGGGACGGAGCCCGCGGCGGCCGCCGCGGCGCGCAGGCCGTCGTCGCCCACGGCGGCGGCCAGCCGAGCGAGCTCCCGAGCGGTGAAGCTCGACCGCAGCCGAGACGGCGCCAGCTCCACGACCGCACGGCGGTGCTCCCGCGACATCCCGATCACGACGTCCGGGGTGCGCAGGTGCGATTCGGTGAGCCACACCGCCGCGTGCGCCGCGGCGGCCTCCTCGGGCACGCCCGCGGCGACCGCGAGGTCGACGGCCTCAGGGGTCATCGTCGCGCCGGTGCGCGCGCGAACGCCTGCACTGGAGACCACGACGTCCATCCCCCGCAGCCGCTCGGTGAGCACCAGCTGCGCGTACGGCGAACGGCACACGTTGCCCGTGCACACCACGAGGATCTCGATCACTGCAGCCGCCCCTTCCCGCCGCGATCCGACGCGAGTCTAGCGATGCCGGATGGCGCCCGGTCGCCGCATGACGCCTCCCGACGCG
>NZ_LMPK01000001.1:77637-80318 GCF_001423825.1 Microbacterium sp. Leaf351 | reverse complement strand
CCGATCCGGCACACCTGTGCGCACGTGCCGATCCGGCACACCTGAGCGCACTTGCCGATCCGGCACACCGGAGCGCACTTGCCGATCCGGCAAACCTGGGCGATAGTGAGGGGGTACCCCTCCGGGCGCCGCAACTTTGCCCAGGGGGGTCGGCTCACGCATGTCGGGGGCCTTCGCCGCTCGTCACCCGAGACGGGCGTGTGCCGTACGTGATGACGAGCGACGATGTGTGTCGCGAGCCGTCGCGCCTATTGGGGGGTGTCTCGGTGCGCCTGTTCTCTGTTTTCCGTCGTCGTGTGGTCGCGGTGGCCGCGGCATCCGTCAGTGTCGTCGTGATCGCCGCGGGCCTCGTCGCGATCGCCGCGCCCGCGCAGGCCGCCACCATCAACGCCTCGCAGGGCATCGTCAAGACGGCGATCCTCCCGAGCACGCCGCTCACGCCGGGCACGTCGTTCTCGTATCGGCTCGACTTCAGCTGCGGCACCTCGATCACGGGCGTCACCGGATGTGACACCACGACCATCACCGACCTGCTGCCCGAGTGGATCGACTACGTCGGTGCGAGCTCGTTCCCGGGCACCGCCCCCGGAACCGTCACGACCTCCGCGGTCGGAGACCGCACCCAGGTGGTGCTGGCCTTCACCGCCCCCGTGCAGACTCCGTCGGCGTCGACCGGACTGCCGCTGGGGTCGTACCAGATGGACATCCAGGTGCGGGTGTCGCCGAACGCGCCGTGGACCATCGACGGCACGACGATTCCGAACACCGCGAACATCGCGTCGGCGAACGCCGACCCCAAGTCGAGCACCGCGACCGTCACTCCCGTCGTGCCGCAGACCCCTGCAGCCACGGCGGACAAGTCGTTCTCCCCGACCCAGAACTTCAACACCCCGGGGCTCACGACCACCCTGACGCTCACCGGCACGAACACCACCAACGGCCCCGCCGACAGCCTCGTCGTGCAGGATCCGGCCGGGCCCGGCAACCCGCCGACCGGCGCGACGAGCCCGTTCCACTACCTCGCCTTCACCGGGTTCGGCGCGATGACCCTGCCCGCGGGCGCGACCGGCGTCACCGCCGAGGTCTACTCGTCGCTGGACAGCCAGTGGCACACCGTCTACACCGGCGCCGGTCCGCCGGTCTACCCGACCACCGGTGCGCCCGATCCGGCGGACGTCTACGGTGTGCGCTTCACCTACACCGGCGCGACTGGGGCCGCCATCGAGCGCGGCGCAGCGGGAGTCGCCGCGGTCGCCCTCGCCCAGCGCGCGAACGTCGCGGGCCTGCCGGCGACGACCGTGAGCAACAGCATCACCGCGAGCGCGACGCTCGGCACGCTCACGGCGAACTCGCCGCTCGTGAGCAAGAACTACCAGATCGTCCCCTACGGACTGCAGGTGACGGCGGCGAAGACCTTCGACGCCGACCAGGTCAAGGCCGGCGACCCGACCACGGTGCGCCTCGGCGCGACGAACGCGGGGACCGTCGGGCTCCGCTCCCTGTCGATCACCGAGCCGGGCGCCGCGACGACGAGCCCGAACCCGCTCGCCGACGAGCTCACCTTCGCGGGCTTCGGGCAGGTCGGCACGAGCACGACGGGTGTGCAGTGGCCCGACGGCGCCACCTCGGCGACCATCGTCTACACGTATTCCGACAACACGACCTCGGCGCCCCTCTCGACCACGACGGCCGACACGATCCCCGCCCCCGATGTCGCGACGCGCGTCGTCGGCTTCACGGTCACCTTCTCCTCCACGGCCACCGGCGGGATCGTCCCCGGCGCCGAGGCGAAGCTGCCGTTCATCGCGAACACCTCGCGTCCGACGCCGCTTCCCGACCGCACCGACGTGGTCAACGCCGTCGATGTGACCGGTGTCGCCGTCGACGACCCCTCTCGCACGGCGACGGCCCACGCGCAGGACACGCTCTCGATCTACGGTGACCGTCTCGGCGTGACCGTCGCGAAGACGATCACGCCGGGTCAGGGATACCTCACCGCCGGCCAGCAGTTCATCGCGCAGATCCCCGCGACGGTCGCCGGATTCCCGGCGACGACGGTGAACCCCACCCAGGTCGTCGTGACCGACTCCGACGCGCTGTCGGCCGACTGGTGGGACCTGTATGACGCCACCCAGCTCACGCAGCTCGGCATCCCCGGGAACGCCAGCCTCACCGTGCAGTACCAGACTGCGCCAGGCGTGTGGACGAACCTGCCGGGAGCGATCGGCCTGACCGCTCCGCCGCAGTACCGCACGATCGACATCCCCTCCTCACTGTCGGGGTCTATCACCGGGCTCCGTTTCGTCTACGACGCGCTGAGTGGGCAGAGCTTCGCCCCGGGTTCGACCTTCCAGCCGAACATCACCTTCACCACTCGGGCCGTGACCCGGTCCAGCTCGACCCCGATCGGGTCGGTGCCGACCAATGCGACCATCCCCGGACCGGGATCGGGCACGACCGACGTCGTGCAGCGCGCGAACTGCGGATCGGCGGATGCCTCGGCGACGAGCCCCGCGCTCTCGGCGACGACGGTGAACACCTCGCCGTGCGCCGTCGTGAACCTGGTTCCGCTCGGGGGAGGGAGCGGAACAGGCCCCGACCTCGTCGACAAGTCGCTCAACCCGATCGCGCTGACGGAGCGTACGCAGGCCACCGCGACGGGAACCCTCAACTGGTCGACG
>NZ_LMPK01000001.1:75775-77608 GCF_001423825.1 Microbacterium sp. Leaf351 | reverse complement strand
CCTCGTTCTTCAACACGTTCGATCTCACCCGGATCGCGCCGATCACGAAGACCTCCGACCCGGCCATCGCCTACGACACGCTCGCCGCCGTGGAGCTGTTCAACGGCCAGACGGGGGTGTGGACTCCCGTCACGATCTCCGGCGCGACCTCGTGGGACGGCCCCACGTCGGGTTCGACGGTCTTCCCCGGGTACACGCTGAGTGCGAGTGAGCGTTCCACCACGACGGGCGTGCGCTTCCTGTTCGAGGAGAGCCCGAACCGGGCGTCTGTGCTCACGCCGGGCTCGCTCACCCAGCCTGCGGTGGGCAGCGGGGTGACGGCGACACAGAACCGGCGCCCGATCACGCTGACCTTCCAGCTGCGCGACGTGCTGCGCTCCGACGGCACGACGCCGGTGCTCTACAACGACCTGTACAACACGTCGACGCCCGGCCAGATCCACAACACGGTGACCTCTGACGCCTGCCTCACCGACTTCGTCGCCGGTGTCTGTGCGGACGGATTCTCGACGACCGATGGTGCGGACATCGCACTGCTGAACGCGACGGCGACGATCACGACGACCAAGACCTGGTCGGGCGGCCCGATCGGCGTGCCGCCGTCGGGAACGCCCGCCGCGGACTACCCGTCCACGCGGGCGACCCTCGACGTCACCAACAACGGCCCGCAGCTGGTGAACTCGATCACCGCGACGGAGCCGTCACCCGGAGTGCTGCCCGGCGACGCCGCCTTCGCGGGCAGCGCGTTCGACGCGTTCACGCTGACGGACATCGCCGGAGTGACCGCACCGCAGGGCGCGACCGCGACCGAGCTGATCCTCACCTACGCCGACGGCACGACCTCGTCGCCGTACACGATCGCGCAGGCCACCGCGTTGACCGCCGCCGATCTCGTGAACGTGGTCGGCATCTCCGCCACCAGCACCGGGCGCATCCAGCCGACGACCTCCGGCAACACCAACGGGCGTCTGCGCGTGGTGATCGACCTGCAGCTGCGCGAGACGTACCGTTCCGACCCGGCGACCGCAGTCGCCGCCGGCAGCGTGCCGAACACGCTGATCGGTCAGCTCGCGGACCCGTCGATCGAGACCGCGGGTACCTGCGCGGACTCGCCGGTCGCACCGAGCCCGGCACCGAACACCGTCATCGACTGCGACAGCGCGGCGATGCAGATCACCAACACGCAGACCCGCACCGTGACGGCCGCGAAGAGCTTCGCGCCGGACAGCCAGCAGTACGAGAACGAGTCCGACACGTTCACGATGAACATCGCGGGCACGCCGGGCGGAACAGCTCGCAGCAACCAGGTGCAGCTGACCGACCACTCGCCCGCGTTCTTCAACGCGTACTCGTTCGCCGGTCTCGCCTCCACCTTCGCGATCGCGAGCCCGGCCAACCGGGTCATGGTCGAGGTGCTCACCGGCGGCACCTACGCGGTCGCCCCCGACAACTCCCTGACGCTCACCGGCGGCACCTGGCAGACCGTGGTCGGCACCGCCGGCACCGCGTGGAAGTCCGCCGCGCAGGCGCGCACCGCCCTCCCGGGCGGCACCGCATCGAGCACGGCCACCCTCGCCGGCGGTGGTCTCGTGACCTACGGCGCGATCCAGGGTGTGCGCTTCACGTATCAGCGGGTCGCCGCGGCCTCCGTCAACGACCCGGCAGCCGCCCTGCTGCTGCTCGAGAACCCCGCGACGCCCACGCTGAACGCGGCCGTCTCGATCCAGCGCCGCACGGCGCTCGTCACGGGCGGTCCCGTGCCGACCGATCTGGCGGGCAACAGCCCCGCGCCGGGCACGACCGCGGCGGGCAGCTTCCCGAACAGCGTCGAGG
>NZ_LMPK01000001.1:68347-75708 GCF_001423825.1 Microbacterium sp. Leaf351 | reverse complement strand
CCCCGTCCGGCACGATGCAGCCTGCCACCACTTTCACGGTGGGACTGGCGACCACGAACAACGGTCAGTACCCGATCATCGACCCCGTCATCACCGACACGCTGCCGGTGGGAACGGCGGTGGCGGGTGCCCCCGACTACGTGTTCCCCGCGGGCGTCGACCCGACCGACGCGTCGTCCTACACCTTCACCCGCACGGGCGGCACGGCCCCCGGCACGCCGTACACGTCGGTGCCGGTGGATCCGTCACAGGTCACCGTGCACGTGACGTACTCGACGGGTTCGACGCCGGAGCCGATCGCGATCCGTTTCTCGTTCACATCCGGCACCGCACTGGGCCTCGGTGAGACGTACACGATCAGCTTCCCGATGCGCCTGCGCCCGGGTCTGCTCGCCGGTCAGGTCATCACGAACACCTACTCGCTCGACGGACAGCGCCAGTTCGACCAGTGCAACCTGACCGGTCCGCCCAGCGACACCTGCTCGACGTCGGCCGCGGTCAGCGTGCTGCCGCTCGCGAACCTCGGGATGTATCAGGAGGTGCGTGCCGATGACGCGAGCCTCGGCGTGACCTCGTCGAACTCCACGCCGTGCTCGAGCGCTGACGCCACCAGCGACGGCTTCTACTCCGGGCACTGTGCGCCGATCACCAAGCCCGGAGCCGTGAACACCTGGCGCGGGCAGTACACGAACCAGGGCACCTACTCGCTCGACACCGTCTCGAGCATCCTGTATCTGCCCAACCCCGGCGCGAGCGGCATCACGCTGCCGTCCGCGACGACCGAATGGCACCCGACTCTGAGCGCACTGCCGACCCTGCAGGCCGCGGTCGCGCCGGGCGCGACGGCGAGCTACTACTACTCGAGCGTGACGCCCGGCACCGCGCTCTGCGACGACGTGCTCAACCCGGGGGGCAGCTGCCCGCCGGGGTACTGGAAGCCGCTCGACTCGTCGGTCGACCTCAGCACGGTGACGGCGATCTACGCGGTCGTCGACTTCGCCGGCGGCGGACACGCGCTGCGACCGGGGGAGACGTTCACCCTCAGCTTCCCGACGGATGCCCCGCCGGCAGCGGTCAACAGCGGCACCAACCCCATCGCCTGGAACTCGGCGATGACCGGCGCCACCTACACCGCGGGTGGCTCCTCGGTCACGCTGCTGCCGTTCGAGGTGCCTGTCGTCGGCGCGGCGCTCGCCTCGGGAAGCATCACGATCGAGAAGACCGTCACGGGTGATGCCGCGGGGGAGTCGTGGGTGCCCACGACCTTCTCCGGCTCGCTGCAGTGCACATCGAACGGCGTGAGCGTCGCCTCGGCGTCGCTACCGACGGTGCCGGCTCTGACCGCCAACGTTCCGGTCACCGTCGGCGGGCTCCCGTGGGGTGCGGACTGCGCGTTCGTCGAGTCGAACTCGGGGGCGGCGTCCTCGGTGAGTCCCGCGTCGATCACCGCTGTCTCCGGCACGACGCCCCTGCAGCTGCAGACAGTGACGAACGTCTACGACTACGCGAGCCTCACGGTGTCGAAGACCGTCACCGCGAGCACCGGCTTCCCGATCCCCACGGGCTTCGGCTTCTCGGTGGACTGCACCTTCAACGGCGCGAGCGTGCTGAGCACCACCTTCACGCTCGATGACGGCGGATCGCGCACGTTCACGAACCTGCCCGCCCGCGCGCACTGCACCGTGACCGAGACCGACCCGCTCTCGGCGCAGAGCACGGTCACGAGTGTCGACGTCACGAACCCGACGGTCACCCCGACCACCGACCAGGCCACGCGCACGGCGGACATCCCCGAGCTGAGCCCGAACGGCACCGGTGGGGCGACCCAGAACGCCGTGTCGTTCGAGAACCTCTACGACGTCGCCGGGCTCACGCTCAGGAAGTCGTTCGAGGGGGGCGGCGCGGATCAGTTCGGTGAGACCCAGTCCTTCACCGCGCACGTGGTGTGCACGCTGAACGGGCAGACGCTCGTCGACACCACCCGCACGCTCAGCGCGTCGGGCGCGTGGACGGCGTCCGTGACCGGCATCCTCGCGGGCTCCACGTGCGATGTGACCGAGAACGCGCTCCTCGGCGCCGACGCGGTCGTCATCACGCCGAACGACGGAACCGACACGACGACGGGCGTCGTCACGATCCCCACGAGCGGTCTGGCCACCGTCGCGCTGACGAACTGGTACCTGACGGGCTCCGTCCAGGTCACGAAGACCTTCGCCGGTGCGGGGGCGGCGACCTACGGCACCGCGCAGTTCACGTTCGACCTCGCGTGCACGCGCGGGGGCGAGTCGGTCGTGCTGCCCGGCGGGGCGACGCGCATCGTCGATGCGGCGTCCCCCGTGGCCGACTACACGGGCATCGCGAGCGGATCCTCCTGCATCCTCCGGGAGACCGACGCGGGCGGCGCGGGACTGAGTGAGATCCAGTCCGCGACGGGCGCGCCGCTGGCCGACGCGGCGACGGGTTACACCTTCACCGTCGCGACCGACCCGACCGTGCTCTCGGTCGGCGATCAGGCGCAGCCCGCGCTCCAGGTGCAGAACACCTTCCGACTGGCGCAGGTGACGGTCACCAAGACGGTCGACTCGCAGGCGACGGATGCCACGGGGCATCCGCTCACCTACGGGCCGTTCCAGGTCGCGCTCGCCTGCACGTTCAACGGGGCCGCGGTGGCTGCGACCGAGCCGTTGACGCAGAGCATCGCCGCAGGCGGCTCGTTCACCTGGACGGGTCTTCCCGAGGGCGCCGACTGCCGCGTGACGGAGACGGATGCCGCCGGCGCCGCGCGCACGACGGTGGCCGTCACCGAGGGTGGTGTGACCCAGCCCGCGGTGACGGGCACGACGGCGACCCTCTCGCCGCTGCCCGACGTGTCGGCCGCCGACCAGAGCACGGTGGCGTTCACGAACGCCTTCGACGTCGACCCGGTCGTCATCTCGAAGGAGCTGAGCGGACTCGGGTCGATCGGGATCACCCGCACCTTCCCGGTGCATGTCGTGTGCACCTACACGAGCACGGTGTATCCGGCGGGCGTCACACTGCGCGACGTCACCGCGCAGATCGGCGGGACGGCGGCGGCGACGCTGACCATCTCGGATGTCCCGATCGGCACCGTGTGCGACCTGACCGAGACCGACACGGGCGGCGCCACGGCGACCCGCATCCATGTCGGCACGACGGTGACCACGTCGGCGAGCGCCCAGATCACCCTCACGGGTGACGACTCATCGATCGTCGTGGAGAACGAGTTCGAGCCGCCGCTGGCCTACACCGGTGCCGCGATGAACGTGCTCGTGCCGATCGGCGGCGGACTGCTGCTGCTCGTCGGCGGGCTCCTGCTGTGGGTGCGCAGGCGCCGCAGCGCCTGATGACCGGATGCCGGTGCGCAGCGATCTGCGCACCGGCATTTGGCCGCGGCATCCCGATGACGTAGACTCTCCCTTTGGTGCGCCTTGCTGGGCGTCACCGCGAACGTGAGCCCTCCACTGGCGTCTTGCGCGAGCATCCCTCGCACAAGCACCCCGGAGCGGGATTCACGAACCTCTCCGTTCGATACAGAAAGCAGCACAACTGTGACGCGCACTTTCACCCCCAAGGCAGGCGAGATCCAGCGTGAATGGCTGGTCATCGACGCCACCGACGTCGTGCTCGGCCGCCTCGCCTCGCACGCTGCCGCGATCCTCCGCGGCAAGCACAAGCCCACCTTCGCGAACCACGTCGACACCGGCGACTTCGTCATCGTCGTCAACGCCGAGAAGGTGGCCCTCACCGGTCAGAAGCTCCAGCAGAAGCTCGCCTACCGCCACTCGGGCTACCCGGGCGGTCTCAAGGCGGTCGCCTACTCCGAGCTCCTCGAGAAGAACCCCGTCCGCGCCGTCGAGAAGGCGATCCGCGGCATGCTCCCCAAGAACAGCCTCGGTCGTCAGCAGCTGTCCAAGCTGAAGGTCTACGCGGGTGCCGAGCACCCGCACGCCGCGCAGCAGCCCAAGGCCTACACCTTCGACCAGGTCGCCCAGTAAGCGCCGCTCACCCAAAGGACACACTCGTGGCGAACATCCAGGACTCCACCGACAACAACTACTCGACCGAGACGCCGGCCGACGTGGTCGTCGACGCCCCCCGCCCCGTTCTCTCGGTGCCGGGTGCGGCCGTCGGCCGCCGCAAGCAGGCGATCGCCCGCGTCCGTCTCGTGCCGGGCTCCGGCTCGATCACGGTCAACGGCCGCACGCTCGAGGACTACTTCCCGAACAAGCTGCACCAGCAGCTCATCAACGACCCGTTCACGGTGCTGAACCTCGCGGGCGCCTACGACGTGATCGCCCGCATCCAGGGCGGTGGCCCCTCGGGCCAGGCCGGCGCGCTGCGCCTCGGCATCGCGCGCGCGCTCAACGAGATCGACGCCGAGAACAACCGCCCGACCCTCAAGAAGGCCGGCTTCCTCTCGCGTGACGCTCGCGTCAAGGAGCGCAAGAAGGCCGGTCTCAAGAAGGCGCGCAAGGCTCCTCAGTACTCGAAGCGCTGATCCGCTCCATGGCGCTGTTCGGCACGGACGGCGTGCGGGGGCTGGCCAACGGCCCCCTCACCGCCGATCTTGCTCTCACCCTGGCCCAGGCGACCGCGGTCGTCCTGGGCCAGGGCCGTTCCGCCGAGGCGCGGCGTGCCGCGGGGCGACGCCCACGCGCGGTGCTCGCGCGCGATCCGCGCATCTCCGGCGAGTTCCTCGCGGCGGCGGTCGCGGCCGGTCTGGCCTCCTCCGGCGTCGACGTCGATGACGCCGGAGTGCTGCCGACCCCGGCGGCCGCGTTCCTCGTGGCCGACACCGACGCCGACTTCGGCGTGATGGTCTCCGCGTCGCACAATCCCGCGCCCGACAACGGCATCAAGATCTTCGCGCGGGGCGGTGTGAAGCTCCCCGACGACGTCGAGCAGCGCATCGAGTTCGCGCTCGCAGGCCCCAAGCTGCAGCCGACCGGCGCCGGCGTGGGTCGTATCCGCCGCTTCGCGGACGCGGAGGACCGCTACGTCCTGCACCTGCTGCGTTCGCTGCCCCATCGCCTCGGCGGCCTCCATGTGGTGCTCGACTGCGCGCACGGCGCGGCATCCGGAGTCTCGCCCGAGACGTTCCGCGACGCGGGCGCCCGTGTGACGGTGATCGGCGCCGACCCCGACGGGCTCAACATCAACGAGGGCGTCGGCTCGACCCACCTCGACTCGCTCGCGGCGGAGGTCGTGCGGCTGGGCGCCGACATCGGCATCGCCCACGACGGCGACGCCGACCGGTGCCTCGCTGTCGATGCGGCGGGACGTGTGGTCGACGGCGACCAGATCATGGCGATCCTCGCGGTCGCGATGAAGGAACGCGGCGCGCTCTCGGACGACACCCTGGTCGCGACCGTGATGAGCAACCTGGGCCTGCATCGGGCCATGACCGATCGCGGCATCCGAGTCCTGCAGACCGCGGTCGGCGACCGCTACGTGCTCGAGGCGATGAACCAGGGCCGCTACTCGCTGGGCGGCGAGCAGTCCGGCCATGTGATCATGAGCGCCTTCGCGACGACGGGTGACGGCCTCCTGACCGGTCTGCACCTCGTCGCCGAGATGGCGCGCACCGGACGCTCGCTCGCCGAGCTCGCATCGACAATGACGGTCTACCCGCAGGTGTTGGTGAACGTGCGCGACGTCGATCGCACCCGCGTGGCCGACGCGCAGGTGGCGGCCGCGGTCGCGGCTGCGGAGGCGGAGCTGGGCGACACCGGCCGGGTGCTGCTGCGGGCGTCGGGTACGGAGCCGCTCGTGCGCGTGATGGTCGAAGCGGCGGATGCCGCCACCGCCGAGCGCATCGCGGCCACCCTCGCCGACGTGGTGCGCGAGCGCCTCGCGAACTGAGTCCCGCTCAGCTCCAGGCCATCGACTCGATGTAGCGCAGCAGCACGCCCTCGCGCAGTGCCCACGGGCTCACCTCGAGCTCGTCGACGTCCATGAGACGCATCGCGGTATGCACGACGACGGCGCTCGCGACGATCTGGAACGTGCGGTCGGCGGTGATGCCCGGCAGCTCCTGCCGGGCGGACGCGGGGATGCGCGCGAGCCGCGGAATCCACGAGCCGAGCGCGGCGCGGGGGAGCAGCATCCGCTCGATGCCCGACCAGCCCGGCACGGGGTAGCCGGCCAGCTTCGCGAGCGAGCGGATCGCCTTCGACGACCCGACGACGTGGTCGGGGCGCGCGAGGGCGCAGAAGGGTGCGAGCACGGGGTCGAGGGTCTGCTCGGCGTGTGCGCGCAGCCGCTCGACGGCGTCCTCTCCGGGCGGGTCGTCGTGCAGGAATTCGACGGTCATGCGTCCGCCGCCGAGGGGCACGGATGCCGCGGCCTCCGGCAGCTCGTCGGCGCCCGCCGCGATCTCGAGCGACCCGCCGCCGATGTCGAACAGCAGCACCTGTCCCGCCGACCAGCCGAACCAGCGGCGCACGGCGAGGAAGGTGTACCGGGCCTCGACCTCGCCCCCGAGCACCTGCAGCTCCTGTCCGAGGGCCGCCTCGATGCGGGCGATGACCTCGTCGCCGTTGGTCGCTTCGCGCACCGCGGAGGTCGCGGTCGCCAGCAGCTCGTCGACGCCCTGCTCCCGGGCGACCCGGGCGGCGTCCGCGACGGCCTGCTCGAGGGCGGACACGCCCTCCTCGCTGATCGATCCGTCGGGGGTCAGGAAGCGCATGAGTCGCAACACCGTGCGCGTGCTCGTCGACGCCAGGGGGCGGCCGCCCGGGTGGGCGTCGGCGACGAGCAGATGGACGGTGTTCGAGCCGATGTCGAGAACGCCGAGTCGCACGCGGTCAGCCTATCCGGCGCCCGCCCGCCGTCGCGGAGCGCCGAGACTCTACCCCGCCGTCGCGACCGGGGTGGGGACCGCGCTCATCGGCTCGGCGCACGGGAGGAGCCATGCCTTCACGAACGCCGTCGACTGGTAGAGGTACTGATACACCCACTGCCCGAAATCGAGGCGCTCCTCGACAGGCACGACGGTCACGTCGCCCGCATAGCAGCGTCCGAAGATGTAGCGGGTACGGGCGACATGGGGGGTGAAGGTGAGCACCACGACGCTCTGCGCGGCGTGATCGCGCGCGTAGGCCTGCAGCAGGGCGACCTCGCCCTTCGTGGTGAACGGTTCGGGCGTGGCGCAGGTCACGTCGGGCCGCGTGCACTCCGGCACGGTCGACGCCGGCATCCCCCCGCCGACCGAGACCAGCAGATGGGATGCCACGCCCTCGTCGAGCAGCTTCTGGGCGTCCGCCATGCGGGCCGGAGTGGGCGGCCCGATCACGTAGACGAGGTCCGCCCGCGCTACCGCCGGATGCGAGGGGAAGACG
>NZ_LMPK01000001.1:57247-68339 GCF_001423825.1 Microbacterium sp. Leaf351 | reverse complement strand
CCCGCCGTTCACGCATCGATAGCCTCCCTTCGGCGGCTCCGGTGCGCTCCTGTCACGGATGCTAGCGCAGCGGGGCCCGCCGGCCCGCGCCGCTAGGCTGACCCCGTGCCCGTCGACGACGCCTCACCCGAGACCCTCGCGCCCACGCTGTACCGCGCGATCGGTCGCGCGGACTGGTCGCGACTCGCGGCGGGCATGGAGCAGCCGCTGACCGAGGCGGAGGTCGTGCAGCTGCGCGGCATCGGCGACCGCCTCGACCTCACCGAGGTGCGCGAGGTCTATCTGCCGCTGAGCCGGCTGCTCTCGCTCTACGCGTCAGCGACGAAGCGGCTCGGCGCCGACGAGAGCGCCTTCCTCGGGGAGCCCGACACGACGACGCCGTTCGTCGTGGGCGTGGCCGGCTCCGTCGCGGTCGGCAAGTCCACGATCGCGCGTCTTCTGCGTGAGCTCATGAGCCGGTGGCCGGGAACGCCCCGCGTCGAGCTGATCACCACCGACGGGTTCCTCTACCCGAACGCGGAACTCGAGCGACGCGGCCTCATGGCCCGCAAGGGCTTCCCGGAGTCGTACGACCGGCGCGGCCTCGTCGACTTCCTCAGCGCCGTCAAGTCGGGCGCCGAGGAGGTCAAGGCACCGTGCTACTCGCACATGCGGTACGACATCGTCCCGGACGCCCACATCTCCGTGCACCGACCCGATGTGGTCATCGTCGAGGGTCTCAACGTGCTCCAGCCCCCGCCCTCGCCCAACGACGTCGCGGTGAGCGACCTGTTCGACTTCTCGATCTACGTCGACGCCGAACCCGACGACATCGCCCAGTGGTACACCGACCGCTTCCTCGCCCTGCGTCGCGGCGCGTTCAGCAACCCGTCCTCGTTCTTCAACGTGTTCGCGTCCCTGTCCGATGCGGAGGCCGTCGAGCGCGCGATGGGGTACTGGACCGAGATCAACCTGCCGAACCTCATCGAGAACGTGCTCCCCACCCGTCACCGGGCGAGTCTCGTCTTGCGCAAGGATCGCTCGCACGCGGTCGAGTCGGTGCTGCTGCGCAAGCTCTGAGGGCGCCGTCCGACACGCGGTGGGGCGACGCACCGAGAACTCTGAAGATCTCATAGCAATGCGCGCTGACGGTGCCGAAAAACACGGCAGGATGCCGCGAGATCCGCGTCATCACGCGGATCTCGCCCGCGAGGCGAATCCATAGAGACGCCATAGCGCAACCGCCCGCCAGCCCAGCCGAGCACTCCTAGCCTCGTCGAGGATTCACTCGAAAGGACCGAGGCATGGCAAAGAAGCGCGCTCCGCGCTCGCGTCGCTGGTGGCGCAGGCCGGCAGTCATCATCACCATCGTGGCCGTCGTCGTCGTGGCAGGAGCGGGCACCGCGGCGGCGGTGTTCTTCCTCTCGCCGAAGGCGGCGACCCAGCGCCTGGTCGCGGCCGCCGTCGGCACGTACGACCAGAGCGTCTCGGCGTCGGGCACGATCGAGCCGGCGACGGTCGCGAACCTCACCTTCTCCTCGAGCGGCACCGTCACGGCCGTCGACGTGCAGGTCGGGCAGACGGTCACGGTCGGTCAGGCGCTCGCCTCCATCGACCCGACTCAGCTGCAGAGCCAGGTCACCCTCGCCCAGGCGGAGCTCAACCAGGCCGAGACCCAGCAGACGGCCGCCGCCGGCGGCACCTCGGCGCAGGTGGCCGCGGCATCCGCTCAGGTCGCCTCGGCGCAGGCGAAGCTGCAGCTCGCGCAGACCGCCGTCAGCCAGGCGACGCTCAGTTCTCCGATCGCCGGCGTCGTCGCCGCGGTGAACGTGTCGGTCGGTGCCCAGATCGGGTCGAGCGGGACCTCCTCGTCGTCCAGCAGCTCGTCGGCGTCGCGCACCTCGACGAGCACCGGGACGTCGTCGACCTCGAGCACGCCGACGAGCTCGGCGGCGGCCATCACCGTCATCTCGCCCACCTCATGGGTCGTCTCCACCACGGTCAGCAACGCGGACCTCGCGAACATCAAGACCGGCATGCAGGCGCAGGTGACGCCCACGGGCGCCACCCAGGCGATCTTCGGCACCGTGCAGTCGATCGGCGTGCAGTCGACCTCGAGCACCGCCGGCGTCGCCCAGTTCCCGGTCACCGTCGCGCTGACGGGCTCGCCGACCGGGCTGTACGCCGGCACGGTGGCGAGCGTGAACATCATCACGAAGGAGCTCGACAACGTGCTCACCGTCCCGACGGCGGCCGTGCGCACCGAGAACGGCCAGACGGTCGTCACCGTCAGCGACAACGGGTCGCAGCAGACCGTGCAGGTCACCCTCGGCCAGATCTTCGGGGCCCAGACGCAGATCACCAACGGTCTGACGGAGGGTCAGGAGGTCGTGGTGCCGGTCACGCAGTCGTTCCGCACCGGATCGGGATCGGGCGGCTCCAGCATCTTCGGCGGCACCGGCGGCACCGGCGGCTCGGGTCGCACGGGCGGCACGGGCGGCTCCGGCACGGGTGGCTCCGGCCGCACGGGTTCGGGATCCGGATCCTCGACCTCGGGCGGCAACTGACATGCTCGGCGAACCGATCATCGAGCTCGACGACGTGCGCAAGTCGTACGTCATCGGCGACATCGAGGTGCAGGCGCTGCGGGGCCTGAGCCTGACCGTGCGCGAGGGCGACTACCTCGCCGTCATGGGCCCGTCGGGCTCCGGCAAGTCGACGCTGATGCACATCCTCGGATGCCTCGACATCCCGACCTCCGGCTCCTACCGGCTGGCCGGCGACGATGTGTCCACCCTCACGGAGGCGCAGCTGGCCGAGATCCGGAACCGGCGCATCGGGTTCGTCTTCCAGCAGTTCAACCTGCTGCCGAGCCTCACCGCCTGGCGCAACGTGGAGCTGCCGCTCGTGTACGCCGGTGTCGGGCGGGAGGAGCGCAAGCGGCGGGCCATCGAGGCGCTGGAGAGCGTCGGGCTCGGCAGTCGCATCGACCACCGCCCGAACGAGCTCTCCGGCGGCCAGCAGCAGCGCGTCTCGGTCGCCCGGGCGCTCGTCACGAAGCCCAGCCTGATCCTGGCGGACGAGCCGACCGGAAATCTCGACAGCGTCTCGACCGAGGACATCCTCGCCCTCTNNNNCCGTGCCGCGTACGCCGTGAGCATCCGCGACGGCGAGCTGCAAGACCCGGACGGCGTGCTGGCTGCGGCGGCGATCGTCCCCGCGGCGGGCGCGCACGCGGCATCCGCTCCGTCCCCCACCGACCTGCCCGACCACCCCACCTCGATCGGAGACGAACGATGAACTGGGCGGAGACGCTGCGCACCGCGCTCGACGCGATCCGGCACCGCCGGATGCGCTCCGCGCTGACCGTGCTCGGCATCCTCATCGGGATCGCCGCGGTCATGCTGACGGTCGGCCTCGGACAGGGCGCGCAGCAGCAGGTCGCCGCGCAGATCAACTCTCTCGGCTCGAACCTGCTCGTCGTCACGCCCGGCTCCACGACGAGTGTCGGCGGAGTGCGCGGCGGTGCCGGCTCGGCGTCGACGCTCACCTCCGCCGATGCCGCGCTGCTCGCCAACACCACGGTCGCGCCCGACATCGGGGCCGTCGCGCCCGTGTCGACGACCTCGCAGCTGGCGGTTGCCGGAACGTCGACCTGGACCACCTCGATCGTCGGCACCACGCCGACGTGGCTGACGGTGCGCGCCCGGTCGGTGGTGTCGGGCCGGTTCTTCACGAACGACGATCTGAACAACCTCTCGCGCGTCGCCGTGATCGGGTCCACGACCGCGTCCGATCTGTTCGGGTTCCGTGATCCGGTCGGCCAGCAGGTGACGATCGCGAACATCCCGTTCACGATCATCGGCGAGCTGAACACGGCCGGATCGACCGTCGGCGGCGACCAGGACGATCAGCTGGTCGTGCCGTCGACCACGTGGGCGTCGATCTTCTCCAGCTCGGGCGGCTCGACGATCTCCTCCATCTATGTCGAGGCGGCGAGCACGCAGGCGCTGTCGGCGGCCTACCAGGAGACCGACAATGCGCTGCTGACCCAGCACGGGGTGACGGCCTCGAACGCGGACTTCCAGGTCGCGAGCCAGGCCTCGCTGCTGCAGACCGCGACCTCCACGACGCAGATCCTCACGATCCTCCTCGCGGGCATCGCGGCGATCTCGCTGCTGGTCGGCGGCATCGGCGTGATGAACATCATGCTCGTGTCGGTGACCGAGCGGGTGCGCGAGATCGGTCTGCGCAAGGCGCTGGGTGCGACCCCGCGAGCCATCCTGCGGCAGTTCCTCGTCGAGGCGAGCGTGCTCGGCCTCATCGGCGGGCTCCTGGGCATCGCGCTCGGCACGATCGGCGCGCTCACCCTTCCTGCGGTGCTCGGCCAGCCCGTGCTGCTCTCCCTGCCGGTCGCGCTGGGCGCCCTGCTGGTCTCTTTGATTATCGGAATCGTCGCGGGGGTCTACCCCGCGGGACGAGCGGCGCGCCTTGCGCCGATCGACGCGCTGAGGAGCGAATGACATGAGGTACTCCAAGACCGGTCTGCTGGCGGTTCTCGCCGGCGCCGCCATCGTGCTGTCGGCCTGCTCGGCCGCCGGCGCCACCGATTCGGGCAACGCCGCCCCCAACCCCGCTCCCTCGAGCAGCCGCGCGGCCCGCATCCCGGGCGTCAGCGGGCAGGTCGCGGCGCTGAACGGAAGCACGGCGCAGGTGCAGACGCGCACCGCGCAGACGGCGGTCACGTGGACGGGGTCGACCACCTTCGAGGTGCAGAAGAGCGCGGATGCCACGGCTCTCGCAACCGGCGACTGCGTCGTCGTCCGTGCGGATCAGAGTGGGTCCAGCGGGTCCGCCACGCCGGCGACGCAGGTCGCCGCGGCCTCGGTGGAGATCACCTCCAGCGGCGGGTCGACGTGCACCGCCGGGTTCGGTGGCGGCGCCGGCGGCGGAGCCGGACAGGGCGGGTCGGGCGGCCCCGCATCCGGATCGGGCAGTGCGACCCCGCGCGCCGGCGGCTTCGGTGGTTTCGGTGCGTTCGGACAGATCGCGTCGCTCTCGAACGGATCGTTCGTGGTGACCGAGGCGGCGCGGGGCGGCGGCTCGTCGACCCAGGTGACGGTGACGACATCCTCCTCGACGACCTACACCCAGCTGGCATCCGGGACCGCGAGCGATGTGGCGGTCGGCGTCTGCGTGACCGCGACCGGAACGAAGGATGACACCGGCGCCCTGACGGCGACATCGCTCACCGTCAGTCAGCCCGTCAACGGCACGTGCTCGAGCGGCTTCGGAGGTCGCTCCGGCTCCGGCTCCGGCTCCGGTTCGGGGTCCGGCTCCTCGGGCTCCTCCGGCTCGAACTCCTGACCTCGCCGTCGATGACACAGCCCGCCGGCCCGATCGCGCATCCCGCGCGTCGGATCCGGCGGGCCTGACGAGAAAGAACTCCCCATGTCTCCCACGCGACAGCGTCGACGTCTCACCTGGATCATCGGCAGTGCCGTCGGTGCCGTGATCGTGATCGTGGCCGCGGGCGGCGCGGTCGTGGCCGTGCAGGCCTCGACCGGCTCCGACCGCTATCGCACGGCGGCGGTGTCCACCGGTGCCGTGTCGCAGGTGCTCACCCTCACGGGCACGGTGCAGCGGCTCGGCGACACCTCGGTCGGTTTCGCGACGTCGGGCACCGTGACGAGCATCCCGGTGGCGGTGGGCCAGACGGTGACCGAGGGGCAGACCCTCGCCACGATCGACCCGGCGCCGCTCGAGTCGGCGCTGCTGGCCGCGCAGGCGCAGCTCGCCAACGACCAGGTGACGCTCGAGTCTGCGCAGTCGGGCACCGCGACGAGCGGCGCCTCGGGTGGTTCCGGCGGCACCACCGCGAGCGGATCGTCGTCGGGTTCCTCCGGCGGATCGGCGGCGGGCGGATCGTCGTCCGGATCGACGTCCGCGCTCACGGCGGCGATCACCGCGATGGATGCCGCGGTCAAGGCGGAGGGCGCAGCGTGCGCCGCGCTGCTCGCCCCGGCCGCGCCGCACCCGTCGAGCTCGCCGTCGCCGACCGATTCCCCGACCGCCACGCCCGCTCCCACCGACAGCCCGAGCCCGTCGGCCACGCCCACCGATTCCCCGACGCCCACCCCGAGCCCCTCGGCATCGCCCTCGGCCCCGACGCCGGCGGAGATCCAGCAGTGCACGACCGCCATCGCGAAGGCGAGCGCGGCGATCTCCCAGGCCGCCGCGACGATCGTGCAGGCGTCGAAGAGCGCCGGGACGTCCTCGACGTCCAGCCACGGCGCGACAGGCTCGACCACGTCGACCACGTCGACCACGTCCTCGACGTCGCAGGCCGCCGCGCAGGCGAGTCGCGTCGCGTCCGCCGCCGTCGCCGTGCTGCAGGATCAGTCGGCCGTCTCGACGGCGCAGGCCAACCTCGCCGATGCGACGCTCGTCGCCCCGGTCGGCGGCGTGGTCGCCAGCATCCCGTTCTCGGTCGGCGACACCGCCACCACCAGCGAGGCGGTCATCATCTCGGCGGCGGGCGACGCCGACATCACCGTCGACGTGCCGATCTCCGACATGTCGCTCGTGAAGTCGGGTCTCGCCGCGCAGGTCACGCCCGACGGTGCCCAGGCGGCCCTCACGGGCAGCGTCGCGACCGTGAGCCTTCTCCCCGTCTCGTCCACGGCCTCCACGCCGTCCTATCCCGCCGTCGTGACGGTCGCCAACCCTCCGATCGCGCTGGCGACCGGATCCCAGGCGGTCGTCGCGCTGACCGTGGCATCCGCCACCAACGCGCTGCGGGTGCCGACGTCGGCGCTGAGCGGTCTGGCCGGCAACGCGGCCTCGGCGATCGTGCTCAGCGGATCCGACTCGACCTCGTCGGTATCGGTGCAGGTCGGCGCCGTGGGTGACGGCTGGGCGCAGATCGTCAGCGGGCTGCAGATCGGACAGCAGGTCGTCCTCGCCGACAACCAGGCGACGCTGCCCAGCAACTCGAGCACCTCGACCGGCCGTTTCGGTTCGGGCGGCGGATTCGGCGGCGGCTCGTTCACGGGCGGAACCCGCACGGGCGGCACCACGGGCGGCACCACCGGCGGATCGTCCTCGCGCACCGGCGGCTGAGCCGCGCTGACGGATTCCACACATGCCGGCGACCCTAGGATTGTCGGCATGTGTGGAATCGTCGGTTATGTCGGCCCGCGGCCGAGCCAGGACATCCTGATCGCGGGTCTCGCCCGCCTCGAATACCGCGGCTACGACTCCGCCGGCGTCGCCGTGATCGGTGAGGACGGCACACTCGGCATGCGCAAGCGGGCCGGCAAGCTCAGCGTGCTGCGCGACGACCTCACCGCTCATGCGCTGCCCGACGGCACGACCGGCATCGGCCACACCCGGTGGGCGACCCACGGCGGCCCGACCGACGCGAACGCACACCCGCATCTCGCCGACGACGACAAGCTCGCCGTCATCCACAACGGCATCATCGAGAACTTCGCCGCCCTCAAGGCCGACCTCCTCTCCGACGGCTACACGTTCCGCAGCGAGACGGACACCGAGGTCGCCGCGGTGCTGCTCGGCCGCGAATACCGCGCCACCGGCGACCTCGTCGAGGCGTTCCGCGCGACGGTCGCCAAGCTCGACGGCGCCTTCACCCTCCTCGCGATGCACCAGGACCAGCCCGGGCTCGTCGTCGGCGCCCGCCGCAACTCCCCGCTCGTCATCGGACTCGGCGAGGGCGAGAACTTCCTCGGGTCGGATGTCGCGGCCTTCGTCGAGCACACCCGCCACGCCCTCGCGATCGGCCAGGACGAGATCGTCGCGATCACGCCCGAGGGCGTCACTGTCACCGACTTCCACGGCGAGCCGGTCGAGGTGGAGCCGTTCGAGGTCACCTGGGACGCCTCGGCCGCCGAGAAGGGCGGCTGGTCGTCGTTCATGGCCAAGGAGGTCTCCGAGGAGCCGGAGGCCGTCGCCAACACGCTCCGCGGCCGCATCCGTCACGGCGCGGTGGAGATCCCCGAGCTCGACGGTCTCGATGAGCTGTTCGCCTCGGTGTCGCGCATCGTCGTGATCGCCTGCGGCACGGCCGCCTACGCCGGGCAGGTCGGCAAGTACGCGCTCGAGAAGTGGGCGAACGTGCCGGTCGAAGTCGAGCTGTCGCACGAGTTCCGCTACCGCGACCCGGTGCTCGACGCGAACACGCTCGTCGTCTCGATCAGCCAGTCCGGCGAGACGATGGACACCCTCATGGCGGTCAAGTACGCCCGCGAGCGCGGGGCGAAGACCCTGTCGATCTGCAACACGCAGGGCGCGACGATCCCGCGCGAGTCCGACGCGATCGTCTACACGCACGCCGGCCCCGAGGTCGCCGTCGCCTCGACGAAGGCGTTCACCGCCCAGATCACGGCCCTCTACCTGCTGGCCCTCCACGTCGCGCGCGTGCGCGGGTCGCTCTCGCCGACCGAGATCGCCCAGCACGTCCTCGAGCTCGAGGCGATCCCCGAGAAGATCCAGCGGGTGCTCGACCGTGAGCACGACCGCACCACGCAGCTCGCGCGCTGGATGGCCGACACCCGTTCGGTGCTGTTCCTCGGCCGCAACGTCGGCTACCCGATCGCCCTGGAAGGCGCTCTCAAGCTCAAGGAGATCTCCTACATCCACGCGGAGGGCTTCGCCGCCGGCGAGCTCAAGCACGGCCCGATCGCGCTCATCGAGCCCGGCCAGCCCGTGTTCGTGCTGGTGCCCTCCCCGCGCGGCTCGTCGGTCATCCACGACAAGGTGGTCTCCAACATCCAGGAGATCCGCGCCCGCGGTGCCCGGGTCATCGTCATCGCCGAAGAAGGGGATGCCGCGGTCCTCCCGTTCGCCGACGAGGTGCTGCACATCCCGCTGGCGGGTCCGCTGTTCGAGCCGCTGCTCGCCGTGGTCCCGCTCCACATCTTCGCGATGGGGCTCGCGAGCGCCAAGGGACTGGACGTCGACCAGCCGCGCAACCTCGCGAAGTCCGTCACGGTCGAGTGAGCGCGAGGCGCGGGGGATGATCGTGGGGATCGGCGTCGACCTGGTCGACGTGCCGCGGTTCGAGGCATCCCTCTCGCGCACCCCGCGGCTGCTCGAGCGGCTCTTCTCGCCCGCCGAGCGGGCGTTGAAGCCGCGTTCGCTCGCGGCACGGTACGCCGCGAAGGAGGCGCTGATCAAGGCGCTCGGCGGCTCGGACGGGGTGCACTGGACCGAGATCGAGGTGGCGTCGGAGACCTCCGGCAAACCCGTGTTCGCGCTCACCGGCGGCACCGCGCAGACGGTGGCCGCACGCGGCATCACCGCGGTGCACCTGTCGATGTCGCACGACGCGGGACTCGCGACCGCGTACGTGGTCGCGGAGGGCCGGGGAGAGCCGGGGGAGGGGGCATCATGACGCTGCCGGCGGGAACCATGCGCGAGGCGGTGATCGACACCGAGGCGATCGCCGACAATGTGAGGGCGTTCCGGCGCCGCACCGGCGTCGACGTGATCGCGGTCGTGAAGGCCGACGGCTACGGTCACGGCGCCGTCCGCGCCGCCCAGGGCGCGCTCGACGGCGGGGCGACCCGTCTCGGCGTCGTCGACGTCGACGAGGCGCTCGCCCTGCGTCGCGGTGGCATCGATGCGCCGCTCATGGCGTGGCTGCACGCCCCGGGACTGTCGTTCGGCCGCGCGGTCGAGGCGCACATCGAGCTCGGCATCTCCGACCTCGACCAGCTGAACCGGGCCGCGGCCGCCGCGACCGGCGACAGGCCCGCGCGCCTGCACCTGAAGGTCGAGACCGGACTCGCCCGCAACGGCATCCCGCCCGAGGCGCAGCGCAGCGTCTTCGCCGAGGCCGCGCGTCTCGAGCGCATCGGGCGCGTGCACGTCGTCGGCATCTTCAGCCACCTCTCCAACACGTCGCCCGATGACGACCGCGACGCCATCGCGCGGTTCGACGAGTCGCTCGCGGTGGCCGCGGCATCCGGTCTCACCCCCCGCGTGCGCCACCTCGCGGCCACGCAGGCGGCCATCGACCTGCCTGAGTCGCGCTATGACGCGGTGCGCATCGGGCTCGGCATCTACGGGCTCTCGCCCTTCAGCTACCGCTCGCCCGCCGAGCTGGGGCTGCGGCCCGCGATGACGCTGCGCGCCGCGATCGCGGCCGTGCGGCGGGTGCCGGCGGGCCACGGGGTCTCCTACGGCTACACCTACCGCACCGACCGCGAGACGACCCTCGCCCTCGTGCCCCTCGGCTACGCCGACGGGGTGCCGCGGCAGGCGAGCGGCGTCGGCCCCGTCGTCATCGGCGACCGCCGTTTCCCGGTGGCCGGTCGCATCGCGATGGACCAGTTCGTCGTGGATGTCGGCGACCACCCGGTCGCGGTGGGCGACGAGGCGGTGCTGTTCGGCGATCCGACCTACGGCGCCCCGCTCGCCGACGACTGGGCGCAGGCCGCCGGCACCATCAACTACGAGGTCGTGACCCGCATCGGCCCGCGCGTGCCACGGCGGACGGCGACGCGATGAGCGTTCCCGACGCGCTCCTGGGTGCGCGCCGCATCGAGGCGCCCGCCGACATGGAGGCGCTCGGCCGCGCGCTCGGAGAGGCGCTGCGCCCCGGCGACGTGGTCGTGCTCACCGGCCCCCTCGGCGCCGGCAAGACGACCCTCACCCGCGGGATCGGCGCAGGCCTCGGCGTGCGCGGCCCGGTGCAGTCGCCGACCTTCGTCGTCGCCCGCACGCACCCCTCGCTCGTGGGCGGCGCGCCCCTCGTGCACGTCGACGCGTACCGCCTCGGCTCGGCCGCCGAGCTCGACGACCTCGACCTCGACCTCGGCTCGTCGGTGACGATCGTGGAATGGGGTCGCGGGATGGTCGAGGCCCTCACGGACGCCTGGTGGGAGGTCGAGATCGAGCGTCCGACCGGCGGCCGCGGCGCCGACACGATGTGCGGCGACGCGTCGCGGCGCACCGACGAGCTCGACGCCGACGCCCCGCGGACTGTGACGATCTCCCGCCGTCCCTGATCGCGGCACGCGCCCGGCCGGGCCCGGCCGGGCGATCGGCCGCGATCCCCGGGACGTGCCGGTGGCGGCATACCCTAGAG
>NZ_LMPK01000001.1:53878-57215 GCF_001423825.1 Microbacterium sp. Leaf351 | reverse complement strand
GGTGCGCTCCGAGGCGACGAGTGCGAATCCGCTCGGCCATGCCGAGGTGATCGGCGATCTGCTCGCCGCAGCGCTGGCCGCGGCATCCGTCACCGCCGCGATCGGCGCGCAGGTCGACGCGCCTGCGCCGACCGCCCTCACGCAGGTCGTCGCCGGCATGGGACCGGGGCCCTTCACCGGCCTGCGCATCGGCATCGCCGCCGCGCGCACGTTCGCGCTGGCCCGCGACCTTCCCGTGATCGCGGTTCCGAGTCACGACGCGGTCGCCCTGTCGATCCTGCTGCGCGCCGCGATCGCAGGCGACGATGCCGGCCGCTTCGCCGTCGTCACCGACGCGCGCCGCCGCGAGTTCGCCTACTCGGTCTACGAGGGACTCGACGACGACGGGCTGCCGGTGCGGATCGGCGACGCGGCACTCGCGCCGCGCGCCGACCTCGACGCTGCCCTCGCCGAGCGGGGCGCGCGACGCGAGGATGCGGCATCCATCCCGGCGGCGCTGCTCGCGCTCGCCGGCGCCCGGGCGGTCGCCGCGTCGCGCGTGCTCACGCGCGACGAGCCGCTCTACCTGCGCTCTCCCGACGTGACCCTGCCGGGCGCCCCGAAGCGGGTGACGGCGTGATCCGCGACGCGACCCTCGACGACCTCGCCGCCATCATGGCCCTCGAGCACGCGGCGTTCCCCACCGACGCGTGGAGCGAGCCGATGATGCGCGAGGAGCTGCGCTCGCCGCACGGGCGCTACTACGTCGTCGAGCAGGCCGGCCGTCTGATCGGCTATGCGGGGCTGCGCGCCCCGTGGGGCGGGCGCGACGGCGACGTCCAGACCATCGCGCTCGAGAGCGCGGCGCGGGGGCGGGGTCAGGGGCGAGCGCTGCTGCGGCACCTGCTCGCGGAGGCCGCCGCGCGGGGCGTCGCCGAGGTGTTCCTCGAGGTGCGCGACGACAATCCGGTCGCGCAGGCGCTGTACCGCTCCGAGGGGTTCGTCGAGGTCGGCCGGCGCCCCCGCTACTACCAGCCCGACGACGTCGATGCGATCGTGATGAGCCTGGATGTCGCGGCCTGGCGCGGCGCCGCAGAGGACACGGCCGCCGCACAGAGCCCCGCCGCCGGTGAGGGCCCCGCCGATACCGCCCGGGGAGCGTGGTGCACGTGAACCGTGACCAGCCCCTCGTGCTCGGCATCGAGACGAGCTGCGACGAGACCGGCATCGGCATCGTGCGCGGCCGCACCCTGCTGAGCAACACGATCGCGAGCTCGATGGCCGAGCACGCCCGCTATGGCGGCGTCGTGCCCGAGGTCGCGGCCCGCGCCCACCTCGAGGCGCTGCAGCCCTCGATCGCCGCCGCGCTCGCCGAGGCGGGCGTGACGCTCGCCGAGCTCGACGCGGTCGCCGTCACGAGCGGCCCGGGCCTCGCGGGTGCGCTGATGGTCGGCATCGGGGCCGCGAAGGGGCTCGCGACCGGGCTCGGCGTGCCGCTGTACGCCGTGAACCACCTGGTCGGGCACATCGCCGCCGACATCCTCGCCGAAGACGCGGCCCCGCTGGAGTACCCGACGGTCGCGCTGCTGGTCAGCGGTGGGCACACCTCGCTGCTGCTCGTGCGCGACCTCACGAGCGACGTCGAGCTTCTCGGCGAGACGATGGACGACGCGGCCGGCGAGGCGTTCGACAAGATCGCCCGCATCCTCGGGCTGCCCTACCCCGGCGGTCCCGAGATCGACAGGGCCGCGGCATCCGGAGACCCGGACGCCATCCGCTTCCCGCGCGGGCTGGCGCGGGCGTCCGATCTGCACGAGCACCGCTACGACTTCTCGTTCTCGGGGCTGAAGACGGCCGTCGCGCGCTATGTCGAGCAGCAGGGAGCGGATGCCTCGGTGCCCGACATCGCGGCATCCTTCCGCGAAGCGGTGGTCGATGTCCTCGTGACGAAGGCCCTCGACGCCTGCGCCCGGTTCGACGTGCCCCGGCTCCTGCTCGGCGGCGGGGTGATCGCCAACCGGCGACTGCGCGAGGTCGCGACGGCGCGGGCCGAGGCTGCCGGGGTCACCGTGCGCATCCCCCCGCTCAGCCTCTGCACTGACAACGGCGCGATGATCGCGGCGCTGGCCGCCGAGCTCATCGCCTCGGGCCGCGCACCCTCGACCCTCGCTTTCGGCGCGGACTCGACGCTGCCGGTGACCGAGATCCAGGTGGCCGAGGGGGTGCCCGCGTGAGCGGCGAGCGCGCGGGGGCCCCGGAGGACCGGTCCGCCGCGACGGCCGGCGGGGCGTGGCCGCTCCCGGCACACGGTGCCGACGCGGTCGAACCGCCCTCGCCCGATGTGGTGACACCGCCGGCGAGTGCGGCGCTTCCAGGCGCTCACCGTGGCGGCTTCTCGCGCGAGCTCACGGCGCCCGTCGATGTCGCCGCCCTGCAGCCCGTGCACGAGCAGACGGTCTTCGACGTGCCGGCGCCGGCGCCGGCGGTGCGTCATCCGGTGCCGCTGTCGGCGCTCGGCCTGGGCACCGCGATCATCGCGCTCGGCGCCTCTCTGGTCGTCGGATGGATGCTGCCGCTCGGCGTGCTCGCGGTCGGATTCGGCATCGCGGCCCGGCGGCGTCCGTCCCCGGGACGTGCGATGGCGATCTGGGCGATCGCGCTCGGCGCCGGGTCGATCCTCTACAGTGCGGCGTGGCTGACCTGGGCGGTCGTCGCCTCCGGCTCGCTCGGCTGACGGTCCCTCGCCGAGGGTCCCCTCGCCCGCCGACGTCGCGACCGGCGCCCGCGGCTCAGTCGTCGACGCGGTCGGCGAGCAGCGCCACCCGCCGGTCGCCGATGCGGGTGACGAACAGAGTGGCCGATTCATCGCCTCGCAGCGCGAGCGCGCGACGCAGCGCTGCCGGGTCGACGTCGACGCCCCGCTTCTTGATCTCGAGGCGGCCGATGCCGCGGGCGCGCAGCGCCTTCGCGAGCGGTTTCGTCGCGACGGGGAGCTCGTCCCGCACGCGGAAGCTCTGCACGAACGGGCTCGTGAGCGCGGCGTCCGAGGTCAGATAGGCGATGTGCGGGTCGATCGTGCCCGCCTCCAGCGCCCGCGCGACGTCGCCGATGAGGCGCGCGCGGATCACCGCCCCCTCGGGTTCGTGCAGGTAGGCGCCGACCGGGCGTGCGTCGACGTCGGGAGCGTCCCCGGCCGCCGTGATCTCGTGCACGCGCTCCCCGCGGATCACGAGTGCCGCCCGGCGCACGCCGTCGCGGGCGAGCGCGCCGGTGAAGAGCACGAGCTCGACGGTCGATCCGTCCACCGAGATCCACTGCGCCTCCGCATCCGCGGGGATCTCGGCCCGATCGAACGCGG
>NZ_LMPK01000001.1:50732-53835 GCF_001423825.1 Microbacterium sp. Leaf351 | reverse complement strand
CGAGCCACACGGCGTCCATGCCGCCGAGGTCCACGTCTTCGGCGCGGGCGTGACGCACCTCGACGGCATCGCCGAACGGGGCGAGGTTGTACGCGGCGACCGCGGCGGTGACCTCGTCGGCGTCGACGGCGAGGACCGACATCCCGAGCCCGGCGAAGCCGAGGCTGTCGCCGCCGATGCCGCAGCCGAGGTCCGCGACGCGCCCGATGCCGGCGTCGCGGAATCGGGCGGCATGGCGGGCGGCGACGACCGGGCGTGTCGACTGCTCCAGGCCCGCGCGGGTGAAGAGCATGCCGGCGGCGAGTTCGCCGAACTTGGCGGCGCCCCGGGCGCGCAGGTGCGCCTGCGAGACGAGCGCGGTCACGGTGTCGGGGTCGAGGCCCTCGGTCCGCAGGCGACTCACCGCGCGGGCGGTGTCGTCGGTCGTGGCGAGGGGTCCCAGCTCGTCGAGCCGGCGCAGCCCCTCGGGGGTGAGCACGGCGCGCAGCTGGTCCATCCGCATCCCGCCAGCCTAGGCCGGAGCGTCCCGCGACGAGCGCGACGGCGTATGACGTCTTCTGGCACTCGCGTTGCATGAGTGCCAGCACTTGCCTACACTGGCGTTAGCACTCTCGGTATGTGGGTGCTAACGAGTCTTCCGTCCAAGAAAGAGGTACACCGTGTCGGTTTCCATCAAGCCGCTCGAGGACCGCATCGTCATCCAGCAGGTCGAGGCCGAGCAGACCACGGCCAGCGGGCTCGTCATCCCCGACACCGCCAAGGAGAAGCCCCAGGAGGGCCAGGTCGTGGCTGTGGGCCCGGGTCGCATCGACGACAACGGCAACCGCATCCCGCTCGACGTCGCCGTCGGCGACCGCGTGATCTACAGCAAGTACGGCGGCACCGAGGTCAAGTTCGGCGCCGACGAGTACCTCGTGCTCTCGGCTCGCGACGTCCTCGCCGTCGTCGTTCGCTGATCGACTTTCCGAAGGGTCCGGATGCCGCGGCATCCGGACCCTTCGTCGTTCCCGCCGCACGCGCGGTGAACCGTGGCGGGAATCGTGCGCAGCCTGGCGCCCTGCGCGTGGTTGCCCCGCTCCCGGCACCGAGAGGCGGGAATAGGGTGGATCGGTGACCCCCGAGAGCCCCGCCGACGCCGCCCGCCGCAACACCGTGGGCGGCCTCTACGCGGCCGCGGCCTACCTCATGTGGGGCTTCCTGCCGCTGTACTTCGCGGCGCTCGCGCCGGCGTCGGCGTGGGAGGTCGTCGGCTGGCGCATCGTCTTCTCGCTGGTCTTCTGCGCGCTGCTCATCCTCGTCACGCGGTCGTGGGGTCGCATCGTCGCGATCGCCCGCCAGCCGCGTCTGCTCGCCCTCACCGCCCTCGCGGGTCTGCTGATCTTCGTGAACTGGCAGGTGTTCCTGATCGGCACCCTCAGCCACCACATCATCGAGACGAGCCTGGGCTATTTCATCAACCCGATCGTGACGGTGCTGCTCGGCGTCATCGTGCTGCGCGAGCGGCTGCGTCCGGTGCAGTGGGCGGCGATCGGTCTGGCGGTCGTGGCCGTCGGCGTGATCGTCGCCGGCTACGGCGAGTTCCCCTGGATCGCCGTGACGCTCGCGCTGTCCTTCGGCGTCTACGGCCTCGTGAAGAAGCGCATCGGCCCGAGCGTCGACGCCGTCAGCGGACTCACCTTCGAGTCGCTCTGGCTCGTGCCGATCGCCGTCGTCGAGCTCGCGATCGTGTCCGCGACGTCGGGTCTGACGATCGGCACGGCGGGCGTCGGTCACACCCTCCTCCTCGTCTCGGCGGGCATCGTCACGGCCGTGCCGCTGCTCCTGTTCGCCGCCGGCACCCGTCGTGCGACCCTCACTCTCGTCGGCCTCCTGCAGTTCATCGCGCCGATCCTGCAGTTCCTCACCGGGTGGCTGCTCATGGGCGAGCAGATGACGACGCAGCGCTGGGTCGGGTTCGGCATCGTGTGGCTCGCGCTCGCCGTGCTCTCGGTCGACTCCGTCGTCGCCGGGCGCCGTTCGCGGCGCGCTCGCGGCGCCTCGGACGTCGCCGAGCTCACCTGAACGGCGGCACACCGCAGACGAGCGGATGCCGCATCCCCGCGGCTCTTCACCGACGAGATCGTGCCTCTCACACGCCTTTCATAACGATTTCGTCGCGGAAAGATCACGTCTTCATGAGTGAAACATGTTCGTGACACAACGGGGATACGTTTTCGCGCAAGCGGACGCGGGGGAGAGGCTCCCGTGCGCCGCGCCCACACGAAAGGACAGAGCCACCATGGTTCATCCCAAGAAGGCCCTCGTGGCGGCTGCGGCCCTCGCGGGTGCCGCGACGCTCGTGCTGGCGGGGTGCTCGAGCTCGAGCACGCCGACCTCCAGCGCGAGCGCCTCGGCCTCCACGCACGCCGACCCCGCTGCGGCGTGCAAGCCGGGCACCCCGAGCACCGGCCCCCTGAAGATCGCGACGATCCTGCCCCAGACGGGTTCGCTGGCGTACCTCAACCCGCCCGCCGAGGCCGGCTACGGCCTGGCCGTGCAGGACATCAACGCCGCCGGTGGCGTGCTCGGCCAGCCTGTCCAGGTCGGCCCGATCACCGACTCGGGCGCGTCGAGCGACCTCTCCGTCTCGACCGCTTCGGCCGCCCAGATCGCCAGCTCCGACGCGCAGGTCGTGCTCGGTGCCGAGTCGTCCAGCGTCACGCTGAACTTCGTCGACACCATCACCTCCAAGTGCAAGGTGCAGCTCTCGCCCGCGAACACCGCGACGGCGCTGTCCGGCTACTCGAGCTACTACTTCCGCACCGCACCGCCGGACACCGTGCAGGGCTCGGCGCTGGGCAACCTGATCGTCGGCGACGGCGTGCAGAAGCTCGGCTTCCTCGTCTTCAACGACGCGTACGGCACCGGCCTGCGTGACGTCGTCGAGGACACCGTCACCAAGGCGGGCGGCTCGATCGTCTACGGCGCCAAGGGCAAGGGTCAGGAGTTCGCTCCCGGTCAGACGACCTTCTCGTCGGAGGTCTCGGCGGTTCTGGCCGCCAAGCCCGACGCGATCGCCATCCTCGCCTTCGACGAGACCAAGTCGATCGTCCCCGAGCTCAAG
>NZ_LMPK01000001.1:48425-50709 GCF_001423825.1 Microbacterium sp. Leaf351 | reverse complement strand
GCGCAGGGCACGATCCCCGGTGCTCAGCCCGACGCCACCTTCAAGCAGCGTCTCGTGGACTTCTACAAGACCTCGGCGAACGCCGACCTGAAGGACTTCTCCTACGCTCCCGAGTCCTACGACGCGATCGTGCTCGCCGCGCTCGCTGCCGACAAGGGCAAGGGCACCGACGGCCCCACGATCCAGGCGAACCTCGCCGCGGTCTCGGGTGTCAACGGTGGCGAGAAGTGCGCCGACTACGCCTCGTGCCTCGCCCTGCTGAACTCCGGCAAGGACATCCAGTACACGGGCAAGGCGGGCATCGGCCCGTTCAACTCCGAGAACGACCCGTCGAGCGCCTTCATCGGCATCTACAAGTTCGACGCGACCAACGTCCCGGTGTTCCAGAAGTCGATCCAGGGTTCGACCAACTGATCTCCTGATCACAGCGAAGGGGCGGGTGCGCGAGCACCCGCCCCTTTCGTGTGCCCGCCGTCGCCGCGCCACGCTTGACACGCGGAGCTCTGCATGATTGGTTAGTTACTCAAGTAATGAACCATGTGAGCACGTCGGGAGGGCCGTTACCGGATGGATGAGACGCGCCCGATCTTCGTGCAGGTCGCCG
Source organism: Microbacterium sp. Leaf351 (assembly GCF_001423825.1). Classification (NCBI taxonomy): domain Bacteria; kingdom Bacillati; phylum Actinomycetota; class Actinomycetes; order Micrococcales; family Microbacteriaceae; genus Microbacterium; species Microbacterium sp. Leaf351. The sequence continues at coordinate 50,105 of NZ_LMPK01000001.1, read as the reverse complement.
AGCAGATCGAGAACCAGATCCTCGCCGGCCTGCTCGCGGAGGACGCGCAGATCCCGTCGACGAACGAGCTCGCCGGGTTCCTTCGCATCAATCCGGCCACCGCGCTCAAAGGAGTGAACATGCTCGTCGACGCCGGGATCGTGGAGAAGCGTCGCGGGATCGGGATGTTCGTGACGAGTGGAGCCCGCGAACGGGTCGCGGGCCGTCGGCGGAGATCGTTCGCCGACGAATTCGTGCGTCCCCTGATCGTCGAGGCCTCGACACTCGGCATTGAGGCCGACCAGCTCATCGACCTGGTGCGCGCCGAGTGCGCCGCCGCCGCGAACACCGACGTAAGGATCGCCTCATGACCGCCGCAGTCGCCCGCACCCGCGGGCTGGTGAAGCGCTACGGAAAGCTCGCGGCGATCGACGGCGTCGACGTCGAGTTCGCCGAGAATCGCATCTACGGCCTCCTCGGCCGCAACGGCGCCGGCAAGACGACGCTCATGCAACTGCTCACGGGGCAGATCTTCGCCGACGGCGGCTCGGTCGAGGTCTTCGGCCGCTCGCCGGTCGAACGCGGCGACGTCCTGCGTCGCCTGTGCTTCATCGCCGAATCGCAGCGGTACCCCGAGGGCTTCACGCCGGCGCATGTCTTCTCTGTCGCTCCCTGGTACTTCGAGAACTGGGACGCGGACTTCGCGAGCCGCCTCATCGCCGATTTCGCGCTTCCCCTCCGCCGGCCCATCAAGAAGCTGTCGCGGGGGCAGCTGTCCGCCGTCGGCGTCGTCGTCGGGCTGGCCTCCCGTGCCGACCTGACGTTCTTCGACGAGCCGTATCTGGGTCTCGACGCCGTGGCGCGACAGATCTTCTACGACCGGCTGCTGACGGACTACGCCGAGCACCCGCGAACCGTCGTGCTCTCCACCCATCTGATCGACGAGGTCGCCGGCATGCTCGAACACGTCGTCCTCATCGATCGCGGGCGCATCCTGCTCGACCAGGACGCGGATGAGCTGCGCGGCTCCGCAACGGCGGTGGCGGGGCCGGCTGCCGCGGTCGACGCGTTCGCCGCCGACTACACGATCATCGGACGGGAGCGTCTCGGCGGGCTCGCGTCGGTCACGATCGACGGCCGCCTCGACGCGGCCGCGCGAGCCCGTGCCGCGCACTCCGGCCTCGAGCTCGCCCCGGTGTCGCTCCAGCAGCTCGTCGTGCACCTCACCGGAGACGATCTCGCGAGCCCCGACGCCCCGAACCGGAGGGAAGCCGCATGAACGCGCTCACCGTCGTCGGATCGGCGCTGCCTCGCGCCGGTCGCATGCGGCGCAATCCGATCTGGCGCACCGTACGTCTGCACGCCGTGAACCCCGCCGTGTTCTTCGGCATGCCATGGGTCATCGCGGGCAGCGCCTGGGTGGTCTCGATGGTCGTCGGCCTGATCATCCGGAGCGTGGCCGGTGGGATCGACATCGAGGGGATGCGCTACAGCTGGGCCGTGCTGTCGCCCCAGTGGTACCTGGTGGTGGTCGGGGTGCAGGCCGTCGGGCTCACGTTCTCCTTCGCACTCGGCATCGGCTCGACCCGGCGGGACTACTGGATGGGCACCCTCGTCATGTTCGTGCTCGTGTCCGCGGAGATGGCGGCGCTCACGGCCGCACTCGTACAGGTCGAGAAGGCGACGGGCGGCTGGTGGCTC
>NZ_LMPK01000001.1:48140-48397 GCF_001423825.1 Microbacterium sp. Leaf351 | reverse complement strand
CCTTCGCGCTCCAGCTCCTCGTCCTGTCGGTCGGCGCCGGTGCGACGACCGTCTACATGCGCTGGCGCATCCCGGGGATGATGGTGCTTGCGTTCGGCGCGACGGCGGCGCTGCTCGTGGCCGGAACGGTCGTCACCCTCCTGCAGGGCTGGGCCGAGCTGTTCGGCTGGCTCGCCGCGATCGGGATCGTCGGGCAGTTCACCCTTCTGCTGGGTCTTGCCCTCGCCTGCGCGTTCGGCGGCTATCTGGTGATCCGC
>NZ_LMPK01000001.1:45027-48127 GCF_001423825.1 Microbacterium sp. Leaf351 | reverse complement strand
GCCGAGGTACAGCTCGATCACCTTCGGGTCCTTCGCGAGCTCACGACCCGTCCCCTCATAGGCGTTGCGGCCCTGATCGAGCACGTAGCCGCGGTCGCAGATCTGCAGGCAGCGGCGGGCGTTCTGCTCGACCATGATGATCGTGACGCCCGTCTTGTTGATCTCGCGGGTGCGGATGAACGTCTCGTCCTGACGCACCGGCGACAGCCCGGCGCTCGGCTCGTCGAGCAGAAGCACCTTCGGGTTCATCATGAGCGCCCGGGCCATGGCGACCGACTGGCGCTCACCGCCCGAGAGCGACCCGGCGCGCTGCTTGCGGCGCTCGCCGAGCACCGGGAAGAGCTCCCAGATCTCGGCCACGCGCTTCGCGAACTGCTTCGGGCGCAGGAACATGCCCATCTGCATGTTCTCCTCGATCGTGAGCGAGGGGAACACGTTGTTCGTCTGCGGCACGAACCCGATGCCGGCCTGCACGAGCTGATTGGCCTTGTTGTTGGTAATGTCGCGACCCTCGAGGGTCACCGAGCCGCTGCGCACGTTCACAAGTCCGAACAGCGCCTTCAGCAGGGTCGACTTGCCGGCGCCGTTCGGGCCGATGATGCCGATCAGCTCGCCCTGGTAGGCCTCGAGGGTGCATCCGTTGAGGATGTTCACCCCCGGCAGGTAGCCGGCGATGAGGTTGTCCGCCTTGACGACGGGGGTGGCGGTGGTCTCGCTCATCGCGACTCCTCCTCGGCCTCGGCCTCGGCTTCGGCGGCCTGCTCGATCTGTTCGATGAGTCCGGTCGTGAGCGCGTCGTCGTCGCCCAGGTCCGTGTCGTGGTGGGCGCCGAGGTAGGCGTCGATCACGGCGGGGTTCTTCATGACCTTGTCGGGCGCGCCCTCGGCGACGACCTCGCCCTGGGCCATGACGACGACCCAGTCGGAGATGTGGCGCACCATGTGCATGTCGTGCTCGACGAACAGCACCGTTGTGCCGTCCTCACGCAGCGCCTGGATGTGCTCGAGCAGACTCTGGGTGAGTGCGGGATTCACGCCCGCCATCGGCTCGTCGAGCATGATCATCTGCGGGTCGCTCATCAGCGCCCGCGCCATCTCGAGCAGCTTCTTCTGCCCGCCCGAGAGGCTGCCGGCCATGTCGTCGCGCTTCGCGTCGAGCTTGAAGCGGGAGAGCAGCTCGTCGGCCTTGGCGATGTTCGCCTTCTCGGCCTTCGACCACAGCGCCGGGATGAGCCCGACGGCGAGGTTCTCGCCGGGGTTGCCCTTCGCGCCGATCAGCATGTTCTCCAGCACCGTCATGCGCGAGAGCGCCTTGGTGAGCTGGAAGGTGCGCACCATGCCGGCACGGGCGACCTTGGATGCCGCGGTGTTGCCGAGGGTGCGGCCGTCGAACGACCAGCGGGCCGCGGCATCCGAGGACGGGCCTCCGATGAGCCGCTTGGCGCTGGAGGGGCGGTCGAACCCGGTGATCAGGTTGAAGAACGTCGTCTTGCCCGCGCCGTTCGGACCGATGAGGGCCGTAATGGCGCCGCGCTGCACCTCGAGGTGGTCGACGTTGACGGCGGTCATGCCGCCGAATCGGCGCACGATGTTGTCGACGACGAGGATCGGGTCGGGCTTCGTGGCGCCGGGGGTCTCCTCGACGCCGCCGAGCTGCGTGCGGATCGCGGTGGTGACGGGGCCGAGGTCAGGCATTGAAGCTCAACTCCTTCTTCTTTCCGAGGATGCCCTGTGGTCTGAAGATCACGATGAGCATGAGCGCGACGCCGATGAACACCCACGACAGCGCCTGCGTCTGCTGCGTGTTGAGGATGGAGGTCGGGATGAACTCGCCCATGATCTGCACGATCGCGATGCGCACGACGAAGAAGATGATCGCGCCGAGCAGCGGACCGAAGATCGTCGCGGCGCCGCCGAGCAGCATGATCGTCCACAGGTTGAATGTGAGGGTGCGGCTGAAGCCGTCGGGCTGCACGGAGGCGGGGAGCACGGTCAGGATGCCGCCGAGCCCGCCGAGCACACCGCCGATGATGAGCGCCTGCATCTTGTAGGCGTAGGAGCTCTTGCCGAGGCTGCGCACGGCGTCCTCGTCCTCGCGGATGCCCTTGAGCACGCGACCCCACGGGCTGCGCATCGCGAGCCAGGTGAGCGCGAGCAGCACGGCGACGAGGCCCCAGGAGACGATGCGCGTCCACCAGTCGTTGCCCGACCCCGGGTCGGTGTTCGGGTAGGTGAACCACAGGATGGTGGTCGACCCGGTGCCCAGCGGAGACAGGTCGGTGAACGGCCCGCGGTAGGTGGGTCCGACGAGGCCCGTCGAGCCGCCCGTGATGGGCGCGAGCGCAGCGAGGCGGCCCACCATGCGCACGATCTCGGCCGCGCAGATCGTGACGATGGCGAGGTAGTCGCCGCGCAGTCTCAGCGTCGGGATGCCGAGGATCGCCGCGAACGCGACGCACGCGAGGATCGAGACGAGCACGGCGAGCCAGAACCCGCCGCCGTAGATGATCGTCAGCGCGAACCCGTAGGCGCCGAGGAGCATGAAGCCCGCCTGGCCCATGTTCATGAGACCGGTGAAGCCGAAGTGGATGTTGAGACCGATCGCCGCGATGACGTACGCCGCGGTGACCGGCGCGATCGCGTTCTCGGTGAGCTGCTGCAGCAGGGAAACCCAGAAGTCCATCAGAACCCTCCTTAGCCGATCCGCTCGCGGCGGCCGAAGATGCCCTGCGGCCGGAACAGCAGGATGATGATGAGCAGCGCCAGGGCGGTCGCGTACTTCAGGTCGCCGGGCAGCCAGATGTTGGTCAGCTCGACGATGAGGCCGATGACCATGGCACCCGCGAAGGCGCCGAACGCGGTGCCGAGTCCGCCGAGGGTGACAGCGGCGAACAGGAGGAGCAGCAGCTGGCCGCCGGTCTGCCAGTTCACGCCGTTGAGCACGAGGCCGAGCAGCACGCCCGCGAGACCCGCGAGTCCGGATCCCATGATCCACACGCCCCGGATGACGCGGTCGACGTCGATGCCCGACGCCGACGCCAGCGCCGGGTTGTCGGACACCGCGCGGGTCGCGCGGCCGAAGCGGGTGTACATGAGGCCGA
>NZ_LMPK01000001.1:43262-45015 GCF_001423825.1 Microbacterium sp. Leaf351 | reverse complement strand
GATGCCCCAGATCGTGACGGTCGCCGGTGTGGCGAGGTCGATGCGCACGGTGCCGGCGCCGATCCACAGCTGCAGCACGTACTGCAGGGCGATCGACAGACCGATCGACACGATCATGAGCTGTGTGAGGCTGAGCCGCTTGCGTCGCAGCGGCTTCCACAGCACGACGTCCTGCGCCCAGCCGAACAGGGCCATCACCACGACGGCCGCGAGCCCCGCGAGCCACAGGTTGTTGCCGAGGATCGACATGAAGAACCAGGCCAGCACGCCGCCGAGGCTCACCATCTCGCCCTGGGCGAAGTTGCTGAGGCCGGTCGTGCCGAAGATGAGTGACAGGCCGAGGGAGGCGAGGGCGAGGAGGAGGCCCAGGCGCACGCCCTGCACGAACTGCTGCCAGAACCGCTGCCAGTCGAACCCGGTGTCGGTCGTGGTCGCGCCGTCCGCAGAATCGCTCAGCGAGAAGATCGCCGAGAAGTCCGAGTGCAGCGACACCTGCACCGTGCGGGTGTCGGCGCCGGAGACGTACTGGCCGTCGGGCAGCGAGGTCTTGTCGAGGGTCACCGTGTAGGAACCGGCGGCGGTCACCTCGAACACCCAGCGGCCCGAGTCATCCGTGGTCGTGTCGGGGGTGGATGCCGCGGGCCCGGCGATCGACAGCTTCACACCGCTCGCGGGCTTGCCGTCGCTGGTGCGGATCGTGCCCTGGATGCAGGCTGTCGTCGCATCGGCGGAGCAGGTGGTCGCAGCGTGGGCGGCCGGGGCGGGCATCAGCAGGGTGAGAAGCACCCCGAGCGCGAGCACGAGCGCGCCGATGCCGGCGAGTCGTCGTCGCGATGAGAGCAACCTGTGCGCGAACTGCACGGTCATCGTCCTCCACGGGTCGTAGCTGGGCAGGCGCGCCGGGTGGCGCGGATGCACGTCCGAGAGACTAGGAGTCGCATATGTCAGGGGTGTTTCGGTCCGGCATCGTCACCGAACCGATATCTCCGTCCACGCGGCCTCGTCGTCGCGTGCCGCCCAGTATGACTCGCGTTGGCCGATCGCGCGACTCGCGACACCCGAGTGCCGTCGCCGCTCGCGCGCGCGAGCGGGCGCGTACACGCGCGCGAGCGGAATACAGCCCGTTCCGCGCCGCTTAGAATCATCAGGCGGGATGACCCTCCGCCCTCGCCGCAACGATCGCGCCCCGACCGGGCGCCGCATGGGAGCACGCATGGAGCAGCACGACCCCTTCGGTTTCGTCGGACTCACCTACGACGACGTCCTGCTGCTGCCCGGGCACACCGACGTCATCCCGAGCGAGGCCGACACGTCCTCGCGGGTCACGCGCCGCATCACGGTCGCCACCCCGCTCATCTCGAGCGCGATGGACACCGTCACCGAAGCCCGCATGGCGATCGCGGTCGCCCGCGAGGGGGGTCTCGGCATCCTGCATCGCAACATCTCGATCGAGGACCAGGCGGCCATGGTCGACCGGGTCAAGCGCAGCGAGTCGGGCATGATCAGCGACCCGGTGACCACCACGCCCGACGCCACGATCGAGGAGGTCGACGCGCTCTGCGCGACCTACCGCATCTCGGGTCTTCCGGTCGTGGACGAGGACCGCCGCCTCGTGGGCATCGTCACCAACCGCGACATGCGGTTCGTGTCGGGCTTCGAGCGCCGTTCGACCCTCGTGCGCGACGTGATGACCAGCGAGGGCCTCATCACGGCCCCGGTGGGCGTGAGTGCGGGCGACGTGATCGCCGCCTTC
>NZ_LMPK01000001.1:40905-43233 GCF_001423825.1 Microbacterium sp. Leaf351 | reverse complement strand
CCCGCTCGCCACCAAGGACGAGCAGGGTCGCCTCCGCGTGGGCGCCGCGATCGGTTTCTTCGGCGACGCGTGGGAGCGCGCCGAGGCCCTGCGCGACGCGGGCGTCGACGTGCTCGTGGTCGACACGGCCAACGGCCAGTCGGCGGGCGTCATCGACATCGTGCGGCGCATCAAGGCCGACCCGACGTTCGCGCACATCGACGTGATCGGCGGCAACGTCGCGACCCGCGAGGGCGCTCAGGCGCTCATCGACGCCGGTGTCGACGCCGTGAAGGTCGGCGTCGGGCCGGGCTCGATCTGCACCACCCGCGTCGTGGCGGGTGTGGGCGTGCCGCAGGTGACGGCCGTCTACGAGGCGTCCCTCGCCGCCCGCGAAGCGGGCGTGCCGGTGATCGCCGACGGCGGTCTGCAGTACTCGGGCGACATCGCCAAGGCGCTCGTCGCGGGCGCCGACACCGTCATGATCGGGTCGCTGTTCGCCGGCACCGACGAGTCGCCGGGCGAGATCGTCTTCCAGGGCGGCAAGCAGTTCAAGCAGTACCGCGGCATGGGCTCGCTCGGCGCGCTGCAGACCCGCGGCAAGAAGACGTCGTACTCGAAGGACCGCTACTTCCAGGCCGACGTGCCCAGCGACGACAAACTGATCCCCGAGGGCATCGAGGGCCAGGTCGCCTACCGCGGCCCGGTCGCCGCCGTCGCCTATCAGCTCGTCGGTGGTCTGCGTCAGTCGATGTTCTACGTCGGGGCGCGCACGATCGAGGAGCTCAAGACCAAGGGGCGCTTCGTGCGCATCACGGCGGCGGGCCTGAAGGAATCGCACCCGCACGACGTGCAGATCGTCGTCGAGGCGCCGAACTACAAGAAGTGATCCCTGTCGTCCGGCGCCTCGATGAGGGGCTGGATGCCGCGGTTCACGCCGCGTGCGCGAGTTCCCGTTCGCTGTCCGCGGCCGTCGCCGGCGTGCCGCGGCCGGCGGGCAGGAACAGGGCGAGCACGGCGGTGACCAGCAGCACGGCCGCCCCGGTGAGGACAGCGGGGCGCGCGGCATCCACATACATGTCCGGGCGCAGCTGACCTCCGGCGCCGACGAAGATCGCCGTCATGACGGCGGTGCCGAGGGCGACGCCGATCTCGCGCACTGTGGAGTTGACGCCCGACGCCTTGGCGTGGTCGGCGATGCCGAGTGTCGACAGCAGAGCTGTCGCCGACGGCGCGAACACGAGCCCCATGCCGACGCCGGCGAGCACGAACGGCGCGACCATGTCGATGTAGGGCGTCGTGGTGGAGATCATCAGCGCGAGCCAGCCGAGGGCGATGCCTTGCGCTGCGAGTCCGGTGACGAGCAGGATGCGGGTGCCGACCCGCGGGGCGATGAGCCCGGCCAGGGGTGCGACGACCATCGGGGCGAGCGTCCACGGCGTGGTCTGCACGGCCGCCTCCAGCGGGGTCGAGCCGCGCACGACCTGCATGTACTGGATGAGGATGAAGATCGACCCGAACGTGCCGAAGCTGAACGCGAAGCCGACCGCGTTGGTGAGTGAGAACGAGCGGTCGCGGAACAGTCGCAGCGGCACGAGCGGGCTGCGCGAGCGCCACTGCCACACCAGGAAGGCGATCACCAGCAGCGAGCCGAGCACGATCTCGCCGATGACGGAGAACGTCGACCAGCCGTCGTCGTTGCCACGCACGATGGCGTGCACGAGGGCGAGAACCCCGGCGCCGGCGAGCACGGTGCCCACGACGTCGATGCGGGCGCGGGCGCCGCGCTGGTTCGGCAGTGCCCAGATCGCGAGCGGCAGGGCGATGACGGCGACGGGGATGTTGATCCAGAAGATCGTCTGCCAGTTCCAGCCCTCGATGACCGCCCCGCCGACGAGCGGGCCGACCGCGACGCCGAGGCCGGCGATCCCGCCCCAGATGCCGATCGCGAGCGGGCGCAGCCGATCGGCGACGCCGCCGGTGATGAGGGCGAGCGAGAGCGGCATGACGCCCGCGCCGCCGAATCCCTGCAGGGCTCGCGCGGCGATGAGCTGACCGGGGTCCTGCGAGAGGGCGGCGAAGATCGAGCCGATGCCGAACACCGCGATGCCGATCGTGAAGACGGTGCGACGGCCGTAGCGGTCGCCGAGCGCGGAGGCCAGCAGGATCGTCGAGGCGAATGCGAGGGTGTACGCGTTCACGAACCACTGCAGCTGCTCGACGCTGGCGCCGAGGTCCTTGTGCAGCACCGGCAGGGCGTTGGTCATGACGAGGTTGTCGAGGGTCGCCATGAACATGGGCAGGGATGCCGCGGCGATGACGAGTGCGGCGGGGCGGCGGCGCGCGGCG
>NZ_LMPK01000001.1:29965-40885 GCF_001423825.1 Microbacterium sp. Leaf351 | reverse complement strand
GTCTGTATCGACGCGCGACCCGGCAAGGCAACGCGTGTTTGTAATCGAATGATTACTTTGACATGGCCGACTGTAGTAATCGACTGATAACCTGTCAAGCGTGACCCCCACAGACGAGCCCGAACGGCGCCTGAGCTCTGAGGAGCGGCGCTCGCAGATCGTCGTCGCGGCGCTCGCCGTGTTCGGCGCCAAGGGGTACGTCGGTGCCACGACCGACGACGTCGCGCGCGCGGCATCCGTCTCTCAGCCCTATGTCGTGCGCCTGTTCGGCAGCAAGGAGAATCTGTTCGTCGCCGCCTGTACGGCGGCGCTCGACCAGCTCCTGGCGGGGTTCCGGGCGGCGGCCGAGGCGACCGACGACACGCTCGAGCACCGGCTCGGCCGCGCCTACATCGACCTGCTCGAGACGCGAGGTCTGCACCAGACCCTGACGCACGCCTTCCTCCTGGGTGCCCATCCGGTCATCGGCCCGGTCGCCCGCGACGGCTTCGCCCAGGTGTGGGAGTACCTGCGCTCCCTCGGGTTCACCGCCGAGCAGGCGCAGGGATTCCTCGCGCACGGCATGCTCATCAACACGATGATCGGCATGCGCCTCGCCGACGACTACGACGTGGACTCGCGGGTGACCGAGCTGTTCGACGCGTGCTTCCCGGCCGACAAGGCCCGGGTGCTCGGACTCGCGCCGCGCGTCGACGACGCCTGGTGACCGGCGCCGCTCAGGCCTGAGCGGCGCGCCGCACGAGCGGCAGCGCGGCGACCACGACGAGCACCGCGACGGCCGCGGCGAACACGACGAGCACCGCGGTCATCGGGGCGAAGACGAGCGCGGCGCCGATCGCGAGCACGGGCACCGCGAGTCCGAGGTACGACGCCAGGAACATGCCTGCGAGCGCCTCCCCGCGGCGCTCCGGGGCGGCGAGGCGCCCCGCCGTCATCATCGAGGCGCGGAACACGAGTCCGACGCCCGCGCCCGCGGCGACGCCGCCGACCGCGAAGACCGCGAGTGTCGCAGTGAGCACGCCGACCGCGAGGGCGGCGAGCCCGGCGACGACGAGCACGAGGGCGAGCACCAGCTGACGCAGCGCGCACAGGCGTCCGAACACCAGCTGGGCGAGAGCGGATGCCGCGAGCACCGCGAAGGTCACGGCTCCCCCCGCGAGCGGCGCGGGCTCGTGCATGACCTGGGTCATCACGACGGGGGCGAGCGAGGTGAACAGCCCGAACACCGAGAAGCCGGCGAAGCCCGCGATGGCGGCGGCCGTGTAGTCGCGGCGTCCCTCCGGCGGCACGGCGACCCGCTGCGGGCGGTACGCGGGACGCTCCCTCTGGCGCACCACGGTCTCGGGCACGAGCGCGATGCCGAGCACGGCGAGCGCGAGGAGGCCGGCGAAGAGCAGGTAGGGCGTCACGGTCGGGCCCGGAAGCCAGGTGACCAGGGCACCTGAGATGAGCGGGCCGAGCGCCAGGCCGCCGGTGTTGAGCACCGTGGCGACGGTCGTGGCCCGCACGGGGCCGGCGCCGGGCCGGGCGGCCGCGTCGAGCTCGACGAGGTGGGCCGAGGCCGTCGCGGTGATCGCGCCGATCCCGAAGCCCGACACCACGCGGGCGATGATCAGGCCCGCCACGTGCGGGAAGACGAGGAAGAGTCCCGCGGCGACGAGCTGCAGCGCGACGCCGAGGAGCAGCATCCGGCGCCGTCCCACCCAGTCGGAGATGTGCCCGACGAGGAAGAGGGCGGCGAGGACGCCCACGGCGTAGGCGGCGAAGATGACGGTCACGACCCAGGTCGGGAAGCCGTCGGCGCGTGCGTAGAACGCGTAGATCGGGGTGGGGATGGTCGTGAAGGCCATCGTCGCGAGGAACCCGAGCGCCACGACCCAGAACCCGGTGCGGTGCGAGACGCCGGGCGTGCGCAGGCGGATGACGGGGATGTCGGCGGTCGTGGTCATGACTCCAGTGTGACCGCGATCGGACATCGATGGAAACGAACGTTCCCGATGAGGGCGATCGTTCTGAACGATGACGGCGCTAGGCTCCCGCCATGGACCTGCGTCAGCTCGAGTACTTCGTCACCGTCGTCGACGAGGGCGGGTTCGGTCGGGCGGCGGCACGTCTGTTCGCCGCGCAGTCGACGGTGTCGGCGGGAGTGCGCGCCCTCGAACGCGAGGTCGGCGCGAGCCTGTTCGAGCGGGACACCCATCGGGTCGCGCTGACCCCGGCGGGCGAGGTCGCCCTGCCGCGCGCCCGCCGCCTGCTCGACGAGTGGGCGCTGCTGCGCGACGAGGTCGCCGACGACGGCGAGCTGCGCGGGACGCTCCGCATCGGAATCCTCACCAACGTGCTCGTACGTGGGGCGCTGCCCCGCGTGCTCGGCACGTTCCGCGCCCGACACCCCGGCGTGCAGCTGCACCTCTCGCCGTCGGCGACCGGTTCCGCCGGTCTCGGAGCCGACCTCGCCGCAGGGCGCATCGACGTCGCCTTCCTCGGCGCCGAGCCGACCGAGGCTGTGGCCGACCGGGCCTGCCTCATCGCGTCCGAGTTCGTCGCCGTGCTGCCCGCCGACCACCCCCTCGCCGCGTCCCGCACTGTGCCGCTCGCGCGCCTCGCCGAGGAGGACTTCGTCGACTCGCCCGCAGGGTTCGGCCAGCGGTCGGTCTTCGACGCCGCGCTCGCCGCCCGCGGTCTCGCGCGTCGCACGATCGTCGAGGTGGGAGACGTCGCGCAGATCCCCGAGTTCGTGGCGGCCGGGCTCGGCGTCGCCGCCATGCCGCGCTACCTCGTCCCCGACGCGCCGCGCGGCGCGGGGTTCGCCCTGCGCCCGCTCGACGAGCGCATCGAGTGGCGCCTGCTGATCGCGGTGCGCCCCGGTGCGAGCCGTGCGGCCCGCGTCTTCGTCGATGCCGTCGCGGCCGAGGTGGCCGCGGCATCCGTTCTGCCCGGCGACAGCGCGCGCACCGGCATCGGCGCTCGCGGGCGTCGCCGGTAGGCTGTGGGGGTGAGCATGGACATCGAGCTGGGTCGCTCCAAGCGTGCGCGTCGCGCCTACACCTTCGACGACATTGCGGTGGTGCCGTCGCGGCGCACCCGCAACCCTGAGGATGTCTCGACCGCCTGGACGATCGACGCCTTCCCCTTCACGGTGCCGGTGCTCGGCGCCCCGATGGACTCGGTGGTCAGCCCCCGCACGGCGATCATGCTCGGACAGCTCGGCGGGCTGGGCGTGCTCGACCTCGAAGGTCTGTGGACGCGCTACGACGACCCGGAGCCGCTGCTGGCCGAGATCGCGGCGCTCGACGAGTGCGACGCCACCCGCCGCATGCAGGAGCTCTACTCCGAGCCCATCAAGCCCGAGCTCGTGAGCGCGCGCCTGGCCGAGATTCGGGCGGCCGGCGTCACGGTCGCCGGAGCCCTCACCCCGCAGCGCACGCAGGACCTCTACGAGACCGTGGTCGCGGCCGGCGTCGACCTCTTCGTCATCCGCGGCACGACGGTCTCGGCCGAGCACGTCTCGAGCGTCGCCGAGCCGCTGAACCTCAAAAAGTTCATCTACGACCTCGACGTGCCCGTCATCGTCGGCGGCGCCGCGACCTACACAGCGGCCCTGCACCTCATGCGCACGGGCGCGGCCGGCGTGCTCGTCGGCTTCGGCGGCGGCGCGGCATCCACCACCCGGGCGACCCTGGGAATCCACGCGCCCATGGCGACCGCGGTCTCCGACGTGGCCGCCGCCCGTCGCGACTACCTCGACGAGTCGGGCGGCCGCTACGTGCACGTCATCGCCGACGGCGGTGTCGGCACCTCGGGCGACATCGTCAAGGCGCTCGCGATGGGCGCCGACGCGGTCATGCTCGGGGTCGCGCTGGCGCGCGCGACGGATGCCCCGGGGCTCGGCTTCCACTGGGGACCCGAGGCGCACCACCCGAAGCTCCCGCGCGGCCACCGCGTGAAGGTCGCGCAGGTCGGCACCCTCGAGGAGATCCTCTACGGCCCGGCCTCGGTCGCCGACGGCACCACGAACCTCATCGGAGCGCTCCGGAAGTCCATGGCGACCACCGGCTACTCCGACCTCAAGGAGTTCCAGCGCGTCGAGGTCGTGGTCGCGCCGTACGGCAGCTGATGAGCGCACCCGTCACCCCGTCCGCCGAGGCCGATGCGCCGCAGGTCTTCCCGCCGACGCTGCGGGAGGTCATGCTGCGCCCGCGGTGGATCGCGATGCTCCTGCTGTGCCTCGTCGTGGCGGGCGTGTTCGCGTGGCTCGGGCAGTGGCAGCTCGGACGGGCCCTGTCGACCAGCCCCGTCGCACCGGGCGCGAGCGAGCAGGTGCAGCCCCTCGCCGATGTGACGAAGCCGGGCATCGCCCTGCCCGACCCGCTCGCGGGTCAGCGCGTCGAGGTATCGGGCTCGTACGTGCCGGATGACTTCATCGTCATCACCTCGCGGCTGAACGACCAGACCGAGGGCTACTGGGTCTCCGGGCAGCTCCGCATCGCCGACGTCGCCCAGCCCACGTCGGTCGCGGTGGCACTCGGCTTCACGACGTCGAAGGATCAGGCGGATGCCGCGGCATCCGCTCTCAACGCCCAGGCGACCGCCGATCCGACGGCGCGCGTCGATGTCACCGGGCGCGTGATCGCGGACGAGGGACCGGTCGTCTCGGCGACCAAGAGCGACCCGTTCGAGCTGAGCCGTATGTCGCCGGCGGCCCTGCTCGGGCGCTGGCACGACATCGCGGGCCTGAACGTGTATCGCGCCTACATCACGGCCCAGACGCCGTCGGCGGGGCTGGATGCCATCCACTCGCCCGCCGTCGACAGCGGCACCTCGGTGAACTGGCTCAACATCTTCTACGCCGCCGAGTGGGCGATCTTCGCCGGCTTCGCGTTCTACCTCTGGTACCGCCTCGCGAAGGATGCCTGGGAGCGCGAGGTCGAGGAGCTCACCGGCGGCGGCGAAGACGACGACGAGCTGCCCGCGGAGGCCTGATCCCGCCCGGGTAGGATGGGCTCATGCCCGCCGGACCCAAGCTCGCCTCGTTCCCGGCCATCCGCGGCTCGCTCGTGTTCTACCAGGTCTGCTCGGCCATCACCGGTGTGATGCTGCTGCTGCTGGTGACCGAGATGATCATCAAGTACGGATTCGGCCTCGAGCTGTTCGCCGGCGGCAACGCCGGCTTCCTCTCCTTCCAGCCGCTCGACGCCTTCGGAAAGTCGACCGGCACCGGACTCAACCTGTCGCTGGGCATCCTCATCGCCCATGGCTGGTTCTACGTCGTCTATCTCTTCAGCTGCTTCCGCGTGTGGAGCCTCATGCGGTGGCCGTTCTGGCGCTTCCTCATGCTCGCCGCGGGCGGTGTGGTGCCGTTCCTCTCGTTCATCATGGAGGCCATCGTCGCCCGTGATGTGAAGCACTATCTCGTCGCCCGCGAAGACGCCGCCGCCGCGAAGAAGGCCGCCGCCGACGCATCCTCGCCCCTTCCGGAAGGCACCGTGTGACCGACTCGACCACCACCGACCAGCGCCCCGTGCTGGTCGTCGACTTCGGCGCCCAGTACGCCCAGCTCATCGCCCGCCGCGTGCGGGAGGCCGGGGTCTACAGCGAGATCGTGCCGCACACCGAGTCGGCGGCCGAGATCGCGGCGAAGAACCCGGTCGGCATCATCCTGTCGGGCGGCCCGTCGTCGGTGTACGAGCCGGGGGCGCCGAGCCTCGACGCGGGCGTGTTCGACCTCGGGGTGCCGACGCTCGGCATCTGCTACGGCTTCCAGGTGATGGCTCAGGCGCTCGGCGGCGAGGTCGCGAACACGGGACTGCGCGAGTACGGCGCGACGGATGCCGCGGTCACGGGTGACGGCGGCGTGCTGCTGGCCGGTCAGCCGGTCGAACAGAACGTGTGGATGAGTCACGGCGACCAGGTCTCCCGCGCCCCCGAGGGCTTCACGGTGCTCGCCTCGACGTCGGCGACGCCGGTGGCCGCGTTCGGCAGCGACGAGCGCCGCTTCTACGGTGTGCAGTGGCATCCCGAGGTCAAGCACTCCGACTACGGCCAGCGGGTCATCGAGAACTTCCTGCACACCGCGGCGGGCCTCCCCGCCGACTGGAACAGCGGAAACGTCATCGCCGAGCAGGTCGAGAAGATCCGCGCCCAGGTGGGCTCGGCCCGCGTGATCTGCGGCCTGTCGGGCGGTGTCGACTCGGCCGTGGCGGCGGCGCTCGTGCAGCGCGCCGTCGGCGAGCAGCTCGTGTGCGTGTTCGTCGACCACGGCCTCCTGCGCAAGAACGAGCGCGAGCAGGTCGAGACCGACTACGTCGCGGCGACCGGCGTGCGGCTCGTGACGGTCGACGCGGCCGATACGTTCCTCGCGGCGCTCGACGGCGTGAGCGACCCCGAGCAGAAGCGGAAGATCATCGGGCGCGAGTTCATCCGCACCTTCGAGCAGGCCGCGGCGGCGCTCGTCGCCGAGGCCGAGTCGTCGGG
Organism: Microbacterium sp. Leaf351; assembly: GCF_001423825.1. NCBI lineage: Bacteria > Bacillati > Actinomycetota > Actinomycetes > Micrococcales > Microbacteriaceae > Microbacterium > Microbacterium sp. Leaf351. Next base: position 34,411 of record NZ_LMPK01000001.1, on the reverse strand, counting down.
CGAGCCGGTGAAGTTCCTCGTGCAGGGCACGCTCTACCCCGACGTGGTCGAGTCGGGCGGCGGCACCGGCACCGCGAACATCAAGAGCCACCACAACGTGGGCGGGCTTCCCGACGACCTCGAGTTCGAGCTGGTCGAGCCGTTGCGCACCCTCTTCAAGGACGAGGTGCGCGCGATCGGCCGCGAGCTGGGACTGCCCGAGGTCATCGTCGGTCGTCAACCGTTCCCGGGCCCCGGGCTCGGCATCCGCATCGTCGGGTCGGTGACGCGCGAGCGTCTGGAGATCCTGCGGGACGCCGACGCGATCGCTCGCGAGGAGCTCACGCGCGCGGGCCTCGACGGCGAGATCTGGCAGTGCCCGGTGGTGCTGCTCGCCGACGTGCGCTCGGTGGGCGTGCAGGGCGACGGCCGCACCTACGGCCACCCGATCGTGCTGCGACCCGTCTCGAGCGAGGACGCGATGACCGCCGACTGGACGCGTCTGCCGTACGACGTGCTCAGCCGCATCTCGAACCGCATCACCAACGAGGTGCGCGACGTGAACCGCGTCGTGCTCGACGTGACGTCGAAGCCGCCGGGGACCATCGAGTGGGAGTGAGGCGCGCGCCTGCGGGCGTGCGCCGTGTGGCCGCCCGACGCGTCGGCGGCTGAAGGGGAGTGGGCTCGTGCGCTATGTGAAGCCGACCGCGTCGGACGAGGTCTTCAATCGCACCGTCGGCTTCTTCACGCGCATCGGGCTGCCGCTCGCGGGCTCCCGCGTGCTCGCGGTGCGCGGGCGCTCGTCGGGCGAGTGGCGCACGACCCCCGTGAACCCGCTGCGCGTCGGCGGTGAGCGCTACCTCGTCGCGCCGCGCGGCGAGGCGCAGTGGGTGCGCAACCTGCGGGTCGCCGGCACCGGCGAGCTGCGTCACGGCCGGCGGGTCGAGCCGTTCACGGCGAGCGAGGTCGTCGACGCCGACAAGACCCCCGTCCTGCGGGAGTACCTGCGGGCGTGGGGCTGGGAGGTCGGCCGGTTCTTCGAGGGCGTCGACAAGAACGCCACCGACGCGCAACTGGCGGAGATCGCGCCCGGGTTCCCCGTGTTCCGGCTGACCGCCGCGGGCTGAGCCGTGGCCGAGTTCCCCGACGCGCACTACCTCGTGCTGTCGTCGCGCCTGATCCCCGGGCTCGACGGCGGGTACACGGTGGCGACGCTCGCCCGGGCCCGGCAGTTCGCGGCCGCCGGTGCGCGGCCGCCGCTGCTGCTCACCGTCGATCCCGGCGCGGTGGCCGACCACGCCGCGCAGCGGGCGACGTTCGTGGCGCGGGGGGATGCGGCATCCGCGGATCTGTTCCGCAACCTGTTCGACGATGTCGTGGCGGATGCCGCGTGGCTGCGCGCCGCGGCACGCCCCGGTGAACGCGACGACGTGCTCGAGTACCGGGCGGTGACGGCCCCCGACGGCGCCGTCGTCGCCGAGCTGCCCGTCGTGCACGACCCGGACTGGCACCTGAGCACCGCGCCCATCGTGGTGCCGGGCGCCGGCATCGTCGACGGGTTCGGCGCGCTGTACGCGGCGTGGATCGCCCATGTCGTCGCCGGCGTGCGAGCCGCTGACGGGCTGCCCGTCGTGCTGGTGTGCGAGTCCCGGCAGCTCGGCGAGCTGCTGGTCGACCGGCTGCCGGCGGGTGTCGCGCTCGTGCACACGGTGCACACCGCCCATCTCGAGCCGCCCTACGACGCCGACGCCCCGGTCAACGCGCTGTGGCGGCGCTGGCTCGCCGTCGCCCCGCGCTTCGCCGCCGTGGTCTGGCCGACAGCCCGCCAGCTCGCCGATGTGACGGCCCGGTTCGGGTCGCGGCCGGGCGACGCGGTGGTGCCGAACGCCGTGCCCGTGGCGGATGCCTCCGACGCCGACCGCGCCAGCGACCACGTCGTCGTGCTCGGGCGGCTGGCGCCCGGCAAGCGGGTCGCCGACATCCTGCGCGCCTGGATGATCGTGCGCGAGACGGTGCCGGGCGCGGTGCTCGACGTCGTGGGCGACGGCCCGCTGCGCGCCGAGCTCGAGGCGCTCGCGCACGAGCTCGGGCACGGGGCATCCGTCGTCTTCCACGGTGCGACGACCGAACCCGGTGCGGTGCTCGAGCGGGCCGCGCTGCTCGTGCAGGCAACGGCGTTCGAGGGGCAGGGGCTCGCGGCTCTCGAGGCCCTCGGACACGGCTGCCCGGTGGTCAGCTACGACGTGCGGTACGGGCCGCGGGAGCTGCTCGGCACGGGCGCCGGGGTGCTCGTCGACGATGCGGATGCCGCGGCTCTCGGTGAGGCCGTCGCGTCGCTGCTGCGCGACCCCGCGCGTCGTGCCGCGCTGGCCGCGCGCGGGCGTGAGGTCGCGGCGGACTACACGCCCGAGGCGGTCATGCCGCGCTGGGCGGACGTCGTGCGGCACGCGCTGGAGCGTGCCGCGGGCTGACGCCGAGGCAGCGTGACGGCTGGGCGGGCCGAGGCCACCGCGGGCTCACGCCGAGGCCGGCGGAGAGGCGACGCGGCGCGGCATCCGGACATGACGAAGGGGCCGTCCCGTAGGACGACCCCTTCGTGGAGACTCGCGTCAGTTGTTGCCGCGCAGGATCGCGAGCATGCGCAGGATCTCGAGGTAGAGCCAGACGACCGTGACCAAGATGCCGAAGCCGCCGAGCCATCCGAACTGGCGGGGGGCGCCGTTGCGCACACCCTGCTGGATGGAGTCGAAGTCGAGCACGAGCGAGTAGGCCGCGAGGATCACGACGAACACACCGATGATGAGGCCGAGCGGGATGCCCGCGATGTGCACGCTCGAGAGCAGTCCGAAGCCGCCGCCGTTCGAGGAGTTCAGCACGCCGAACGCCATCAGCAGCACGTTCAACAGCGAGAAGACCAGGTAGCCGACCATCGCGATCAGGAAGATCTTGGTGGCGCGGGCCGAGGCGCGGATCTTGCCGCTCGCGAACAGCGCCAGGGTGACGCCGACCACCGCGAGGGTGGCGAGGGTCGCCTGCAGCACGATGCCGGGCCAGATGAACTCGAAGTAGGCCGAGATGCCGCCGACGAACAGACCCTCGAACGCCGCGTAGGCGAAGATCAGCGCCGGACGTACCTTCTTGCGCGAGGTGAAGATGACGACCATCGAGAGGATGAAGCCGCCGATCGCGCCGATGAGCCACGGGGCCATCGAGGGCGCCGGGTTCGCGGCGGTGACGGGGGCCATCGTCCAGATCCAGCCGGCGACGGCGGCGACCAGCAGGATCGCGAAGAGCGAGAGCGTCTTGAGGACGGTGTCTTCGATCGTCATGCGCCCGGTCGCGACCGCGTCGGCGGACGGGGAGGCGTAGACGCCCTCGANNNNCTGTCCGCCGCGAGCGCGCACGGCGCTCTGGTCTTGGAAGGCGGGGTTGTTGAACGCGGGGTTGGACGAGGCCATCGCCGGATCACACTCCAATGTCAGGTGGCGGCACGGTGCCGCACTTCCACGATAACGCCCGGAATCTCGCGGGTCGAAGGGAGACCCTGTGAGTGCGCTTTGAGCGCTCGCGCGACACGTGCGACGAGTACCCTGAGCGCGTGTCACCCCGGGAACGCCTGCTCGCCGCCTTCGACCGCACCCCCGAGGGCGGGCCGATCATCATCGGGCACCGCGGCGCCCCCGGCTATCGCCCCGAGCACACCCGCTCGTCGTACCTGCTCGCGATCGAGTCGGGCGTCGACGCGGTCGAGCCCGACGTGGTGGTCTCGCGCGACGGCGTGCTCGTGGTGCGTCACGACGCCGAGATCGGTGAGACGACGGATGTCGCCACCCGCCCTGAGTTCGCCGACCGCCGCACCCGGCGGGTGATCGACGGGATCGAGCTCGACGGCTGGTTCACCGATGACTTCACGTGGGCGGAGCTGGCGACGCTGCGGTGCCGGGAGAGGATCCCCGCGCTGCGCGAGGCGTCGGCGCGGTTCGACGGCGCCGAGCCGATGCTGCGGCTGCCTGATCTGCTCGCGCTGGTGGCCGCGGCATCCGATCGTGTCGGTCGCGAGGTCGGCATCGTGATCGAGGTCAAGCACGCCGCCCACTTCGCCGCGCGCGGGTGGGACCTCGCGGCGCTCGTCGCCCGCGATCTCGCCGCGGCGGGGTTCTCCGGCCCGGTCGTCATCGAGTCGTTCGAGCAGGGGGTGCTCACGGCGCTGCAGCAACGGGGTGTCGCCGCGTCGTACGTGTACCTCGTCGAGGCAGAGGGCGCCGCCGCCGATCTCATCGCCGCCGACGGTGAGGATGCCGCCACCTACGCGTCGCAGCTGACGCCCGACGGTCTCGACGCGCTCGCCGGTCAGGTCGACGGCATCAGCGTCGACAAGGCGCTGCTGCTCGACCCCGCGCGCCGTCGCGTCGTCGCCGACGCACACGCCCGCGGCCTCGCCGTGTTCACCTGGACCGCGCGGCCCGA
>NZ_LMPK01000001.1:26791-29957 GCF_001423825.1 Microbacterium sp. Leaf351 | reverse complement strand
GAGTGGAGCGAGATCTGGGGGAGCGGGATCGATGGTGTGTTCGTCGACCACGCGGACCTCGGGGTGGGGTTCGCGCGGGGCTAGCGGGGAGTGTCGACCACCGATACGCGGAAAGCGCAAAGTGCATGACGACGTGGACGCGACGGCGGGAGTCGAACCCGCAACACGACCGGGTATGAGCCGGTGCCCGGGACCGCCCGGATCGCCGCGATGACCTCACGCTAACCCGGGGCCGCGACATCCGGAAGGCGTGTCTCGCACTATTGCCGACGATGACCCTGCGTGACCGGATCGCGTGTCCGCCTCCCCCTCTAAACTGGGAGCCCATGGTCGAGTCATCCGTTCCCGTCGTCGTTCCCGGCGGCACCGGCGGCGTCGACGACGACCTGCTCGACGGGCTCAATCCCCCGCAGCGCGAGGCCGTGACCTACCGCGGACCGGCGCTGCTGATCGTGGCGGGGGCAGGGTCGGGCAAGACCCGCGTGCTCACGCACCGCATCGCGTCGCTGCTGCGTCGCCGCGAGGCGTGGCCGAGTCAGATCCTCGCGATCACGTTCACGAACAAGGCCGCCGGCGAGATGCGCGAACGCGTCGGCCAGCTGGTCGGCGAGAGCGCCCGCGGCATGTGGATCTCGACCTTCCACTCGGCGTGCGTGCGCATCCTGCGGCGCGAGGCCGAGAACTTCGGCTTCACCTCGTCGTTCACGATCTACGACTCCGGCGACTCCCGCGCGCTCATCAAGCGCCTCGTGAAAGACCGCGAGGCCGAGCGCTTCGGACTCAGCCCCGCGGGCGTGCAGGGCCGCATCTCCCGCCTCAAGAACGAACTGACGGATGCCGCGGCTTTCGCCCGCCAGGCCAACTTCTCCGACCCCGCCGAACGCCTCTTCTCCGAGCTCTTCGGCGACTACGAGCGCGCGCTGCAGCGGGCAAACGCCTTCGACTTCGACGACCTGATCGCGCAGACCGTTTACCTCTTCCGCGCGTTCCCGGCGGTCGCCGACGCCTACCGCAAGCGGTTCCGGCACATACTCGTCGACGAGTACCAGGACACCAACGCCGCCCAGTACGCACTCATCCACGAGCTCACCCGCCCCGTCGTCGGCGCCGCCGAGGCGTATTCCAGTGGCGGCATGATGATCTTCGAACCCGAGCACGCGCCCGAGCTCGAGGGCGCGTCGCTGACGGTCGTGGGCGACTCCGACCAGTCGATCTACGCGTTCCGAGGCGCCGACATCCGCAACATCAGCGAGTTCGAACGCGACTTCCCCGGCGCCCGCGTCGTGCTGCTCGAGCAGAACTACCGGTCGACGCAGAACATCCTCTCCGCCGCCAACGCGGTCATCGGCCACAACTTCGACCGCAAGGCGAAGAACCTCTGGACCGACTCCGGCGCCGGTGAGCGCATCGTCGGATACACCGGCTACTCGCAGCATGACGAGGCCCAGTTCGTCGCGGACGAGATCGAGGCCATCCACCGCCGCGGTGTCGACTACTCCCAGGTCGCCGTCTTCTACCGCACCAACGCCCAGTCGCGTGCGCTCGAAGAGATCCTCATCCGCGCCGCCGTTCCCTACAAGATCATGGGCGGCACCAAGTTCTACGAGCGCGCCGAGATCAAGGACGCCCTCGCCTACCTCACCGCCGTCGCCAACCCGGCCGACGAGATGGCGCTGCGCCGCATCGTCAACAAGCCCAAGCGCGGCATCGGCGACGTCTCCATCGAGACCATCAGCCGCTTCGCCGCCGATCGCGGCATCACCTTCCGCGAGGCACTCGGCCACGCCGGCGACCTCGGCGTGGGCCCCAAGCTGCAGACCGCCATCACCCATCTGCACGGCGTGCTGGGTGCGGCATCCGAGATCATGCTGCCCGCCAGCGGCGAAGTGGCCCCGCCCACCGCCGTCGCCGACGGGCTCTCGCTGCTGCTGGGACGCAGCGGCTACCTCGACGCGCTGCGCATGAGCCGCGACCCGCAAGACGAAGCGCGCGTCGAGAACCTCGACGAGTTCGTCGCCGTCGCCCGCGAGTTCGCGCGCAACAACCCCGACGGCACCGTCATCGACTTCCTCGCCGAGGTCGCCCTCGTCTCCGACGCCGACGACCTCGACGACGCCTCCGGCTCGGTCTCGCTCATGACCCTGCACACCGCCAAGGGTCTCGAGTACGACGCCGTCTTCATCACCGGCGTCGAGGAAGACCTGCTGCCGCACCGCATCTCAGCCGGCGAGCCCGGCGGCCCCGCCGAAGAGCGCCGCCTCTTCTACGTCGGCGTCACCCGCGCGCGCAAGCGCCTCTACCTCTCCCTCGCCATGACCCGCGCGCAGTTCGGCGAGATCGCCTCCGCCGTGCCGAGCCGCTTCCTGCAGGAGATCCCCGCCGACCTCGTCGACTGGCGCCAATCGCCCGCCGACCTCGTGCGCCAGGCTCCGCCCCGGTTCGGCGGCGGCTCGGGCTCCCGCGGCGGATTCCGCAACGAAACCCCCGCGCTCCTGCCGAAGTCCACCTCGCTCGACCGCTTCGCGAACAAGGTGCCCGCGAAAGTGCGTGACAACGGCGACATGGAGCTCGCGGCGGGCGACCGCATCCGTCACGACGACTTCGGCGAGGGACGCGTCGACGCGGTCACCGGTGAGGGCGCGAAGCGCATCGCGCACGTGCGCTTCGACTCCGGGGCGGCCAAGAGGCTGCTCGTCAAGATCGCGCCCATCGAGAAGATCTGACGCGTTCACCGGCCGTCGGCCGCCGCGCCCACAACTGTCCACACCACCGATAGGGCCCGTCCGAGCCCCGACGTAGGCTGTGCCCATGGCCCTCTTCTCCCGACGCCCCGCGCCGAACGCCGCTTCCGAATCGACGGATGCCGCGGCCCCCGCGCCGACGGGCGAGACCGCCGCCGCATCGGCTCTCGGCACAGCTGCCGGCAACACCACCGACGGCACCGCTTCCGGTGAGGGCGACATCACCGCGGCCGCCGAAGCCGCCTCCATCGCCGACGCCGTTCCCGAAGTGTCGATCTCGATCTCCACGTTCGGCGCGCCGGGCGCCGCGCCGGCCGCCGTTCCGGCGCCGGCACCCTTCACGCTGCCCTCGCCCGAGATGCCCGCCGTCACCGAGGCCGTGCCCGGCATGCCCGACAACGTGCTGCTCAAGGCGGCGCTCGCCG
>NZ_LMPK01000001.1:24400-26781 GCF_001423825.1 Microbacterium sp. Leaf351 | reverse complement strand
CCTGCGGGTCAAGGGCGACGCCCGCGCCCTCGTCGACGCGGGCAAGGAGTTGCCGCTGTCGATCGCGACCCGCGGCGACGAGCGGTTCGCGCTCGTCTTCTCAGGCGGCGAGGCGCTGCGAGACGCCGTGAATGCCGACGGCGACACCGACACATCCGCCGTCTCGAAGCCCGCGATCGAGGTGCTGAACGAGGTGCTCACCGATGACTTCGCGGGCATCGCGATCGACCATGCCTCCACTCCGCATTCCGCGATCCTGCCGCGGCAGCTGCTCGAGCGTGCGCTGGTCGACCTCGACCCCGAGCTCGCCGTCAAGACCCTGCTGCTCGGTGCTCGGGATGCCGCCACCCCCGCCGCCGTCGCCGGTGTGCTCGTCAGCGCGCCCCTGTGGCTCGCCGCCCGCACCACCGAGTCGGGCGACATGGGCATCGCGGAGGTGCACACCGAAGACGGCACCCGCTACATCGAGGTGTTCTCGCACCCGCTCGAGCTCATCGCGCTCGGCCGCGGCGACGAGCCCGTGCAGATCACGGGCCCGCAGCTCGGCGCCGCGCTGCGCAGTGACGACGGCATCACCGGAGTCATCGTGGATCCGGCCGGACCGTGGATCTCCCTCACCCGCACCGACCTCGCCCCCGTACTCGCGCTCGATGCGCCCTAAGGTCCCGGCGCTCCCGCGCTATGCGCCCTAAGGTGAGGCCATGGCCGGCGACAGACTGACCCTCATCGTCCCGGGGCCCCACGGCGATCGGGAGATCTCGCTGTCGAGCCCCGGCCGCGTCATCTGGGCGGAATCGGGCATCACCAAGCGGGAGCTCGCCGAATATCTCATCGCCGTGGCGGGGCCTTTCCTTGAGGCGAACGGGCAGCGCCCGGTGTCGCTCGAGCGGTTTCCCGGCGGCATCGACGGCGACAGCTTCTTCTCCAAGAATCCGCCCAAGGGCGCCCCCGCGTACGTGGAAGCGGTCGACGTCACCTACCCGAGCGGACGGGTGCACCCGCAGCTCGTGCTCACCGAGCCCGCGGTCGCCGTCTGGGCGGCGCAGATGAACACCGTCGTCTTCCACCCGTGGGCCTCGCTCGCCGCGGCGCCCGACCTCCCCGTCGAGCTGCGCATCGACCTCGACCCGCAGCCCGGCACCGGCTTCCGCGAGGCCGCGGCCGTCGCGCCCGTGCTGGGCGACCTGCTCGCGGACGCCGGGTTGACGGCGTGGCTGAAGACGAGCGGGAACCGCGGCATCCATGTCTTCTGTCCCATCGAGCCGACGCATGAGTTCCTGGATGTGCGCCACGCCGTCATCGCGGTGGCGCGCGAGCTGGAACGACGGCTCCCCGACCAGGTGACGACAGCGTGGTGGAAGGAAGAGCGCGGGCAGCGCATCTTCGTCGACTTCAACCAGGCCAACCGCGACCGCACGATGGCGGGGGCGTACAGCCCGCGCGCGACGGCGGCCGCGACGGTGTCGACGCCGCTGCGGTGGGACGAGCTCGACGGTCTCGACCCGCACGCGTTCACCGTGCGCAGTGTGCCCGAGCGCCTCGCCGCGGTCGGCGACCCCTGGGAAGGGTTCGCGGCCGCGCCGGGTCGCATCGACGTGCTTCTCGACTGGTGGCAGCGCGACCTCGAGGCCGGGCTCGGCGAGCTCCCGTTCCCGCCCGAGTTCCCCAAGATGCCCGGCGAGCCGCCGCGCGTGCAGCCCAGCCGCGCGAAGAAGGACTGACCCGCGGGCGCACCCCGCCCCCTATCGCCGAATCCACTCCCGCGAGCCGAATCCCTGCTTCACCTGCGACGGGATGACGTGGACTCGACGCCCACCCGTGGATTCGGCGCCAAGCGGGGGCAGCGCTCGCGCGGCGCTCAGTCGAGAACGGCGGCGAGATCGTACGCCGCGATCTGATCGAGCTGCGCGAAGGTGCACGACGCGGCATCCCGATCGGGACGCCATCTCTCGAACTGCACCGTATGCCGGAACCGAGCTCCCTCGAGCTGGTCGTAGCGCACCTCGAGCACGCGCTCGGGGCGCAGACGCACGAACGAGACATCCTTCGAACCGGTGAACCTCGACCGCTCGCCCGCACCCGTCACGACCTCTCCGTCGGCGTCGCGCTCGACGAGCGGCTCGAGCTCGTCGACGAGCTCGAGCCGGCGCGCGGCGGTGAACGCCGACACCCCGCCGACCTGCCGCAGCTCGCCGTCATCGCCGTACAGTCCGACCAGCAGCGACCCGACGCCCGCGCCCGACGCATGCACGCGGTAGCCGAGCGCGACGACATCGGCCGTGCGCGCATGCTTGATCTTCAGCATCGTGCGCTTGCCCGGCGCATACGGCTCATCGAGCCGCTTCGCCACGACACCGTCGAGCCCCGCCCCCTCGAACTCG
>NZ_LMPK01000001.1:19510-24335 GCF_001423825.1 Microbacterium sp. Leaf351 | reverse complement strand
CGTCGCCCTCGGCGATCAGGTCGAACGCGATCAGCATCGCGGGGGTCTCCGTGGCGAGGCGCGTGACACGCGACGCCGCCGGATGGATGCGGGCGCTCAGCGCCTCCCAGCCGAGCCGCTGTGCACCCGGCTCCCCGGTCGCGACGACCAGCTCGCCATCGATCACGCACGGGCCCGGCAGCACCCGGGGGAGCGCATCGACGATCTCGGGGAAGTAGCGGGTCAACGGCTTCGCGCCACGTGACGCCAGCTCGACCTCGGTGCCGTCCCACGCGGCGAGCACGCGGAAACCATCCCACTTCGGCTCGAACGAGAGGCCCGCGGCATCCGGGATCGCATCGACACCCTTGGCGAGCATCGGCGCCGGCACGTCGTAGCGCACAGTCACCTCGCCTTCGCCCGCGCCCACCGGGCGGGCAGCTGCGGGCCGTCCCAGACCTGCACCGCCCCCCACACGACCGCCGTGATCGGCACGGCGAGCACAGCCCCGATCACGCCGCCGAGCACCGTTCCGACCGTCAACGCGATGAGGACGACGAACGCGTGCAGCCTCATGGAGCGCCCCATGAGCACCGGCTGCAGGAAGCTGCCCTCCAGCTGGTTCACGAGCACCACCACGCCGACGACGAGCAGGGCGTTGACCCAGCCGTTCGCGACGAGAGCGACCAGAGCCGCGAGGATGCCCGCGAGCGTCGCCCCCACGATCGGGATGAACGCGAGGAGGAAGACGAGCACCGCCAGCGGGATCGCGAGGGGCACCTGCAGGATCAGGAGGCCGATGAGGATGCCCACCGCGTCGACCGCCGCGACCGCCGCCGTGCCGCGCACGTACGACCCGAGCACCGACACCGTCTTGGTGCCGATGCGGCGCGCCCGCGCGTAGTGCGCTCCCTCGAAGGGGCGCAGCAGGAAGCTCCACATGCGCGCGCCATCCTTCAGGAAGAAGAACAGCACGACCACCAGCAGCACGAGCGAGGTGAGGAACGTCGCGACCGCGCTCACGCCCGCGAGCGCGCCCGAGCCGAACTGCGCGCTCGTCACGAATCCGCGCGCGGCGGTCAGCCAGTCATCGATCTGCGCGGCGTCGATCGCGATCGGCAGTGTCGCGATCCACTCCAGGAAGTGCTCGAACCCGCTCTGCGCCTGCGTCGACAGTTCGTCGAACTGGTCCCGCACGGCCCAGACGATCAGCCAACCGACGAGGCTGAGCAGCACGAGAATCGTGAACAGCGTGATCAGGGTGGCCGCGACATCCGGCACCCCTCGGCGTCGCATCGCACCCATCACCGGAGCGAATGCCGACGCGAGGATCAGCGCGAGCAGCAGCGGGATGACCACCACCGTCAACGAGCGGATGCCCCAGATCGCCCCCGCGAGCAGCGCCACCACGACGATGATCTGCATCGCCCGCGTCGCGAGCGTGCCGAAGCCGTCGGTCCACAGCGCGGCGAGGCGGGAGCGTGGCGAGAGGGGCGGAAGGTCGGGCGCGGTGATGGCGCGCGCGGTCGGCGGAGCGGAGCGTCGTCGTCGGAGCAGTCCCATGCCCCGACGCTAGCGTTCGTGCGGCGGGTGAGACAGGGGGTTGCCTGGGCGGGGGCGATAGGCGGCGGGCCGAATCAACGTCTGCGCGTCGATTCCATGCGTCACCGCGGGGGAGAGGGGGTGGATTCGGCGCGCAGATGTGGATTCGGCGGGGGTGGGGGAGGGAGAGAGAGGGGGGAGGGGAGCGGGGCGGGAAGCTCGCGCGTGCTCAGAACAGCGTGGCGAGGGACACCCGAGTGCCGGCGTCGGCCAGCGCCGTACGGGCGGCGTGCCAGCCCGCCATGCCGTGCACCGCAGGTCCGGGCGGGGTCGACGCCGAGCAGAGGTAGATCCCCGGCAGCGGGGTGCGCCACGGCGACCCGGCGAGCACGGGCCGCGCGACGGCCTGCGCGAGCGTGAAGGCGCCGCCCGAGACATCCCCGCCGACCTCGTTCGGGTTGCCGAGCTCACGGTCGGCGGCGGTCGTCGTGTGCGCCGCGAGCACGAGGTCGCGCACTCCGGGCGCGTGCCGCTCGAGTTCGGCGAGAACCGTCTCGAGCGGGTCCCGCCGCGACCCACCCGGAACATGCGCGTACGCCCAGAGCACGGCGCGCCCGGCGGGAGCGCGGGTGTCGTCGACGACGCAGGGCTGCACGACGATCACGAACGGATGCCGCGGCTCCCGCCCGCTCGCAACGATGCGCTCCGCGCGCACGGTGTCAGAGGCCGCCCCACCGAGGTGCACGGTGAGGGCGCCCGCGAGGAGCGGATCGGTCCACGGCACCGGCCCCGCGAGAGCGAGGTCGACCTTGGCGACGCCAGCGCCGTAGCGGAACCCGCGCACCCGCCGGCCGTACGCCCGCGGCAGCGCGGGGGAGGACAGCAGCAGCCTCGGCGACGTGTCGAGCATCACGAGGTCGCCGCGCGCCGCGTCGCCGCGGTCGAGCAGCTCGAGAGAGCGCACCCGCACGCCCGTCTCGAGGGTGCCGCCGTGTCGGTGCAGGTCGGCGATGAGCGCGTCGATGATCGCGCCCGCGCCGCCGCGCGGGACCGGCCAGCCCGCCGCCTGCGCGTAGGTGCCGAGCACGAGTCCGGCGGCGGACGCGGTGGGGGACGGCAGCCGCGTGTTCGCGTGAGCCGCGAGGCCGGTGAGCAGCGCCCGGACGGCGGCGTCACGCGGCGGCAGGGCGGTGACGGCGGCGGCCTGCGCGGCCAGCAGCGCGGCGGTGACGGGATGCCGCGGCATCCCGAGCAGCGCATCGGTCGCCGAGCGGGCGACCTCGTCGGAGCGGGCGACGAGCGGGGCGAACACGCGTCGCCAGGCCGGGCCCCCTGCGCCGAGCTGCTCGACCGTGCGGTCGAGGGAGCGCCACACCGCCGCGGCTCCGCCCCTGAGCGCGTGCGCGAAGGACAACTCGGGTGTGATCCAGTCGATCGGCGACGCTCGCGTGAACGCCCCGAAGAACGGCGAGGCGAGTGCCGCCGGATGCACCGCCGACCCGACGTCGTGGCGGAAGCCCGGCAGCGTGAGCTCGGCCGTGCGGGCTGCCCCGCCCGGGGCGGCGGCCGCCTCGAGTACGCGCACCTCGTAGCCTGTGCGCGCGAGGGTGACCGCCGCGGCGAGCCCGTTCGGACCCGACCCGACGACGGTCGCGCGTGGCACGGTCAGGCGCCGACGTACGCGGCGAGGTGCTCGCCCGTGAGGGTCGAGCGGGCCGCGATCAGGTCGGCGGGGGTGCCCTCGAACACGATCCGGCCGCCGTCGTGTCCGGCGCCCGGGCCGAGGTCGACGATCCAGTCGGCGTGGGCCATCACGGCCTGGTGATGCTCGATGACGATGACCGACGTGCCCGCGTCGACGAGGCGGTCGAGCAGCGCGAGCAGCTGGGCGACGTCGGCGAGGTGCAGTCCGGTCGTCGGCTCGTCGAGCACGTACACCTGCGCCTTCGTGCCCATGTGCACGGCGAGCTTCAGCCGCTGGCGCTCGCCGCCGGAGAGGGTCGTGAGGGGCTGGCCGATCGTCACATAACCGAGCCCGACGTCGACCAGCCGCTGCAGGATCGCGTACGCCGCCGGCACGGAGGTCGCTCCGGGGGCGAAGAAGGCCGCGGCATCCGCCACCGACAGCGCCAGCACCTCGCTGATGTCGAGGTCGCCGAGGTGGTAGTCGAGCACCGACGCGTCGAACCGCTTCCCCTCGCACACCTCGCACACCGACGACACCGTCGAGAACGGTCCGAGATCGGTGAAGACGACCCCCGCGCCGTTGCAGTTCGGGCACGCGCCCGCCGAGTTCGCGCTGAACAGTGCGGGCTTCACGCCGTTCGCCTTCGCGAACGCCGTGCGGATCGGGTCGAGAAGGCCGGTGTAGGTCGCCGGGTTGCTGCGCCGCGAGCCCTTGATCGCGCCCTGGTCGACCACCACGACGCCGTCTCGTCCCGCGACCGACCCGTGCACGAGCGAGCTCTTGCCCGAGCCGGCGACACCCGTCACGACCGTCAGCACGCCGAGCGGCAGGTCGACGTCGACGCCCTGCAGATTGTGGGTCGACGCCCCGCGCACCTCGATCGCCCCCGACGGCGTGCGCACCTCGGACTTCACCGCCGCGCGGTCGTCGAAGTGGCGCCCGGTGAGCGTGTCGGCGGCGCGCAGCTCGTCGACGGTGCCGGTGAACACGATGTTCCCGCCCGCCGTGCCGGCGCGCGGGCCGATGTCGACGACGTGGTCGGCGATCGCGATCGTCTCGGGCTTGTGCTCGACGACGAGAACCGTGTTGCCCTTGTCGCGCAGTCGCTGGAGCAGCTCGTTCATGCGGCGGATGTCGTGGGGGTGGAGTCCGACCGTCGGCTCGTCGAACACGTAGGTGATGTCGGTGAGGGCGGAGCCGAGGTGGCGGATCATCTTGATGCGCTGTGCTTCGCCTCCCGACAGCGTCCCCGACGCACGATCGAGCGAGAGGTAGCCGAGGCCGATCGAGGAGAACGAGTCGAGCAAGTCGCGCAGGCCGACCAGCAGGGGGGCGACCGAGGCGTCGTCGATCGTGCGCGCCCACGCCGCCAGGTCGCTCACCTGCATCGCGCATGCGTCGGCGATCGAGATGCCGCCGACGAGCGACGTGCGCGCCCCTTCGTTGAGGCGGGTGCCGCCGCACTCGGGGCACTGCTGGAACGTCACCGCCCGCTCGACGAACGTGCGGATGTGCGGCTGCATCGCCTCGACGTCCTTCGAGAGCATCGACTTCTGGATGCGCGGCACGAGGCCCTCATAGGTCAGGTTGATGCCGTTGACCTTCACCTTGGTCGGC
>NZ_LMPK01000001.1:18940-19501 GCF_001423825.1 Microbacterium sp. Leaf351 | reverse complement strand
AGAAGCCCGACTCGGCGTAGCCGCGCACCATCCACCCGTCGGCCGTGTAGCCCGGGATCGTGATCGCACCGTCGATGAGCGACTTCGTCTCGTCGAACAGCTGCGTGAGATCGATGTCGGAGACCGCGCCCATGCCCTCGCAGCGCGGGCACATGCCGCCGGTCTGCTCGAACCGGCGCACCTCCTTCACGGTGCGGCCGTCGCGCTGGCTCGTGACTGCGCCCTGGCCGCTCACGGTCGGCACGTTGAACGAGAACGCCTGCGGCGAACCGAGGTGCGGCGAGCCGAGCCGGCTGAACAGGATGCGCAGCAGTGCGTTCGCGTCGGTCGCCGTGCCGACGGTCGATCGAGAGTTCGCGCCGAGCCGCTCCTGGTCGACGACGATCGCTGTCGTCAGCCCCTCGAGCTGATCGACCTCGGGCCGCGACGGCGTGCCCATGAAGCCCTGCACGAACGAGCTGTACGTCTCGTTGATGAGCCGCTGCGACTCGGCCGCGATCGTGCCGAACACGAGCGAGCTCTTCCCCGAGCCCGACACCCCGGTGAAGACCGTCAGGCGAC
>NZ_LMPK01000001.1:15871-18882 GCF_001423825.1 Microbacterium sp. Leaf351 | reverse complement strand
CCGGTGCGATAGGTGTGAGAGCAGCGGATGCCGCGGCTCAGAGCTCGGCGGAGAGCCGCCGCGTGACCTCGGCCAGCGGCATCCGTCTCGGGAACACCGCCACGACCACGTCGTCGTCGGCACCCTCGGGGGAGGGGCCGACGTCGAAGCGCGCGAGCACGTCGTCGAGGGCGGCGCGGAGGGTCTGGGTCGGGATGCGCTTCGTGCCCCGCAGCAGCTGCCGGAGCACGTGGTTGTGCACCGCGGTGACCTCGGCGGCGAAGCTCACCGCCGTGAGCGGCTCGATGCCCGGCAGCGCGCGCCGCAGGTACTCGTCGAACAGGCGCTCGTAGCGGAACACCGTGACGATCTCGCGGTCGCGCAGCGTCGGCACCTGGCGCACCACGGTGTAGCGGCGGCGGGCGAGCTCGGGATCGGCGAGGTAGTGCCGGTAGACGATGAGGGATGCCTCGCAGATCGCCTCCCACGGATCCGCGTGCGCCCGATCGAGGAAGGTGCGGAGGCGCTCGAGCACCGCGTCGTGGTCGGCGAAGACGACATCGTCCTTGCCTCCGAACTGCCGGAAGAAGGTCGAGCGGGAGATGCCCGCCGCCTTCGCGATCTGGTCGACGGATGTCGCCTCGAACCCCTGCGAGGCGAACAGCTCGAGCGCAGCCTGGACGACGACGGTGCGTGCGTCGTCCGCCGGTGTAGTCACGCTCATGGAGGCCGAGCCTACTCGCGCTCACGGCGGAGGCACATCGGCACGCGGTATAGGCTGGGGCACTGGTCGTTTATCTCGACGTCGAGACGCTTTTGGAGCGTCGTCATCCCGTTCGCCCCAGCGAAGGAAGCACTGTGGATCTGTACGAGTACCAGGCACGTGACCTATTCGAGAAGTACGAGGTGCCGGTACTCCCGGGCATCGTCGCGGACACTCCCGAAGAGGTGAGGGCGGCCGCGGAGAAGCTCGGCGGCGTCGTCGTCGTGAAGGCCCAGGTGAAGACCGGTGGCCGCGGAAAGGCCGGCGGCGTGAAGGTCGCGAAGACCCCCGACGAGGCGTACGAGGCGGCCAAGGCCATCCTCGGCCTCGACATCAAGGGCCACGTCGTCAAGCGCGTCATGGTCGCCGGCGGCGCCCGCATCGACAAGGAGTTCTACTTCTCGGTGCTGCTCGACCGCTCGAACCGCTCCTACCTGTCGCTCAGTTCGGTCGAGGGCGGCATGGAGATCGAGGAGCTCGCCGTCGAGCGTCCCGAGGCGCTCGCGCGCATCGAGGTGAACCCGCTCACCGGCATCGACAAGACCAAGGCCGTCGAGATCGCCCGCGCCGCGAAGTTCCCCGAGGAGCTCGTCGAGAAGGTGTCCGACGTCTTCGTCAAGCTCTACAACGTCTACACCGGCGAGGGCGCGACCCTCGTCGAGGTGAACCCGCTGATCCTCGACGCCGACGGCAACATCATCGCCCTCGACGGCAAGGTGACCCTTGACGACAACGCATCGGAGGTGCGTCACCCCGAGCACGAGCTGCTCGAGGACAAGGATGCGGCCGACCCGCTCGAGGCGAAGGCGAAGGCCGCCGGCCTCAACTACGTGAAGCTCGATGGTCAGGTCGGCATCATCGGCAACGGTGCGGGCCTGGTCATGTCGACCCTCGACGTCGTCGCGTACGCCGGTGAGAACCACGGCGGCGTGAAGCCCGCGAACTTCCTCGACATCGGCGGCGGCGCCTCGGCGACCGTCATGGCCGCGGGCCTCGACGTGATCCTCGGTGACGCGCAGGTCAAGAGCGTGTTCGTGAACGTGTTCGGCGGCATCACCAGCTGCGTCGCGGTCGCGGACGGCATCGTGAAGGCCCTCGAGATCCTCGGCGACGCGGCCACCAAGCCCCTCGTCGTACGCCTCGACGGCAACCAGGTCGACGAGGGTCGTGCGATCCTCGCGGCGGCCGGCCACCCGCTCGTGACCCTCGCCGCAGGCATGGACGAGGGCGCCGACAAGGCCGCCGAGCTGGCGAACGCCTGAGCCGCGGCATCCGGATAAGGAACTAGGACTATGTCGATCTATCTCAACAAGGACTCCAAGGTCATCGTCCAGGGCATCACCGGCGGCGAGGGCACCAAGCACACCGCTCTCATGCTGAAGGCGGGCACTCAGGTCGTCGGCGGCGTGAACGCCCGCAAGGCCGGCACCACCGTCGCGCACAAGGATGCCGCGGGCGCCGACGTCGAGCTGCCCGTGTTCGCGTCGGTGGCCGAGGCGATCGCCGCGACCGGTGCCGACGTGTCGATCGCGTTCGTGCCGCCGGCGTTCACGAAGGACGCCATGATCGAGGCCATCGACGCCGAGATCCCGCTGCTCGTCGTCATCACCGAGGGCGTGCCCGTCGGTGACACCGCCGAGGCGTGGGCCTACGCGCAGAGCAAGGGCAACACGACCCGCATCATCGGTCCGAACTGCCCCGGCATCATCACCCCGGGCGAGTCGCTCGTGGGCATCACGCCGGCGAACATCACCGGCAAGGGCCCGATCGGCCTCGTCTCGAAGTCGGGCACCCTGACCTACCAGATGATGTTCGAGCTGCGCGACCTCGGCTTCTCGACCGCCATCGGCATCGGCGGCGACCCGATCATCGGCACGACGCACATCGACGCGCTCGCCGCCTTCGAGGCCGACCCCGAGACCAAGGCGATCGTCATGATCGGCGAGATCGGCGGCGACGCCGAGGAGCGTGCGGCGGCCTTCATCCAGGCCCACGTCACCAAGCCGGTCGTCGGCTACGTCGCCGGCTTCACCGCACCTGAGGGCAAGACCATGGGTCACGCCGGCGCGATCGTGTCGGGCTCCGCCGGCACCGCGCAGGCCAAGAAGGAGGCCCTCGAGGCCGCCGGCGTCAAGGTCGGCAAGACCCCGAGCGAGACCGCCGCGCTGCTGCGCGAGATCATCGCGTCGCTCTGATCGGAGCGCATTCGACGGGCCGGCGGTTCACCGCCGGCCCGTCGTCGTTCCCGGATGCCGCGGCCCGCGCCGCC
>NZ_LMPK01000001.1:15180-15854 GCF_001423825.1 Microbacterium sp. Leaf351 | reverse complement strand
GAGCGCATGCCTCTCTCCGGTGAGTACCTTCCGTCCACGGCCGACTGGGCCCGCACCCAGGCGGAGGCCTTCGAGGCCTCGAACGGCGCCGACGCCTCATCCCTTCGCGGCGCGGCGATCATCGTGCTGACGACCGTCGGCGCGAAGACGGGCGGCCTGCGCAAGACCGCGCTGATGCGGGTCGAGCACGACGGTCACTACGCGATCGTCGCCTCGAAGGGCGGCGCCCCGCAGCCTCCCGCCTGGTACTGGAACGTGCGCGCCAACCCGCACGTCGAGCTGCAGGACGCCGACGTCAAGCTCGACTACACCGCGCGCGAGGTCGACGGCGACGAGTACGCCCAGTGGTGGGAGCGCGCGGTCGCGGCATGGCCCGACTACGCCGAGTACCAGAAGAAGACCGACCGGCGCATCGCGCTGTTCGTGCTCGACCCGATCGGGCACTGAGAGCTCGTGCTCGACCCGATCGAGCACTGAGAGCTCGGGCGCGCCCGCCCGGCGAGCGCGGATGCCGCAGGTAGGGTCGGAAGGCCATGCAGCGCCTGGTCGTCACCCTCCTCGCCGCCCTCGATGCCTTCGTCGCGGCGGCCATCAGCGTCGGCGCCGCGGTGGTGCCCCTCGCGCTCCTGTGGATCACCGCCGTCAGCGGCGCCGGCCCCGCCGCGCTGTGGCAG
>NZ_LMPK01000001.1:12030-15169 GCF_001423825.1 Microbacterium sp. Leaf351 | reverse complement strand
ACCTCGTGCAGGCGGGCATCGACGACACGGCCGCCACCTTCACGCTCTCGCTCGCACCGCTCGCGTTCCTCGCGTTCACCTTCTTCTTCGCCGCTCGATCGGGCTCGCGCGCCGCGCAGGCGGGCGCCTGGGTGACGGGGGTCGTCTCGGGGGTCGTCGTGTTCGCCGCGGCATCCGCGCTGATCGCGCTGACCGGGGCGCAGCCGCTGGCGAGCGCCGCACTCTGGCAGGCGGTGCTGTTCCCGCCCCTCGTCTATCTCGCGGGTGCCCTCGCGGGCGCGATCGCCCGCGCATGGAGCGACGGCGACGACGGGCTCATCGACGCGGTGCGGTCCCGCACCGACGCACTGCCGGGCATCTGGCCCGAGGTGCCGGGTCTCGCCGTGCGCGGCGCGGTGACCGCCCTGACCGCACTCGTGGGCGTCTCGGCGCTGGCCTTCGCGGTCGCCGTCATCGTGCGGGGCACCGCGATCGTCACCCTCGCGCAGCAGGGCGGCGTCGATCTGATCGGCGCGGTCATGATCGAGCTCGGCCAGCTCGTCTACCTGCCCACCCTCATCGTCTGGACGATGTCCTATCTCGCCGGCCCCGGCTTCGCGCTCGGTGCCGGCTCGACGATCTCCCCCGTCGGCACCCACGCGGGCGTCGTGCCCGGCGTGCCTGTGCTCGCCGCGCTGCCGCCATCGGGGACCGTGTGGCTGCTCGCGCTCGTGCTGCTGCCGATCGCGGCGGGTGCGGTGGCCGGGTGGGTCGTGCGCTCCCGGGTCGCCGACGAGACCGCCACGATCGGCGGACACGAGCCGTGGGGTGCGCTCCTCGCCCTCACCGGCGCGATCGCACTGCTCGCGGGCGGGGGAGCGGCGCTGCTCGCCGCACTCGCCGGCGGATCGATCGGCCCCGGACGCCTCGCCGTCACCGGTCCCGACCCGGGCGCGGTCGCGCTCGCGGTCGCGATCGAGGTCGCGGTGGGAAGCGGCATCCTGCTGCTCGCCCCCCGCGGCGCCCGCGACGACGCCGATCGCCCCGCGCCGGTGACTCTGGGAGGGTCGCCGAGCGCCTGGTTCGACGTCGACGGCACCGGCCGCCCCGACCCGTCGAGCACCGGAGCGGGCGGTCGCGACGAGGGCTCCGAGGCTCCCCGTTAGACTGACCGGGTGCTGACGGTCGCCGTACTGATCTCGGGCACGGGCTCGAACCTCCGAGCCCTGCTGGACGCCGCCGCCGACCCCTCCTATCCCGCCCGCATCGTCGTCGTGGGAGCCGATCGCGAGGCGGACGGCCTCGCGCACGCCGAGGAGTTCGGCGTGCCGACGTTCGTCGTGCCGTGGCGCGGCGCAGCCGAACGCGACGCGTGGGGCGCGGAGCTCTCCGCGCAGCTGCGCGTCTGGCAGCCCGACCTCGTCGTGCTGAGCGGGCTCATGAAGCTGCTGCCCGCCGCGGTCGTCGACGAGTGGTCGCCCCGCATCATCAACACCCACCCCGCGTTCCTGCCCGAGTTCCCGGGCGCGCACGGCGTGCGCGACGCCCTCGCCGCCGGTGCCACCCAGACGGGCGCCAGCGTCATCGTCGTCGACGGCGGCGTCGACGCTGGCCCGATCCTCGCCCAGGAGCGTGTGCCCGTGCTCCCCGGCGACGACGAGAACGCCCTCCACGAACGCATCAAGCCGGTCGAGCGCCGCCTGCTCATCGACATCGTGCGCCGCATCGCCGACGGCGAGCTCGATCTCGCCGCGCCCGCCCTTCCCTGATCCGCAACCCCCGAGAACCGAGGAGCTCCATGGCCGGTCCCCGACACGATCCCGCCGACTACCGACCCCGCGACGTCGTGCCCGTGCGGCGCGCGCTCGTCTCGGTGAGCGACAAGACTGGGCTGCTCGACCTCGCCCGTGCCCTCGCCGACGCCGGCGTCGAGATCGTCTCGACCGGCTCGACCGCGGCCTCCATCCGGGACGCGGGCTTCGCCGTGACGGATGTCGCCTCGGTCACCGGCTTCCCGGAGTCGCTCGACGGCCGTGTGAAGACGCTCCACCCCGCCGTGCACGCGGGCCTCCTCGCCGACCTGCGGCTGGCGACCCACGAGGCCCAGCTCGCCGAGCTGGGCATCGCCCCGTTCGAGCTCGTCGTCGTGAACCTGTACCCCTTCGTCGAGACGGTCGCCTCGGGCGCCCAGGGCGACGACGTGGTCGAGCAGATCGACATCGGCGGCCCCGCCATGGTGCGCGCCTCGGCGAAGAACTTCGCGAACGTCGCGATCGTCGTCTCGCCCATGTCGTACCCCGCGATCATCGACGCGCTCGGCGCCGGCGGCACGACGCTCGACCAGCGCCGCGATCTCGCCGCCCGGGCGTTCGCTCACACGGCGGACTACGACCGCGCGGTGGCGACGTGGTTCTCCGAGGAGACCCTCACGACCGAGGACCTGCCCGCCCACCTCACGATCCGCGCAGAGCGCATGTCGACGCTGCGCTACGGCGAGAACAGCCACCAGCGCGCGGCGATCTACACGCGTGCGGGCGGCCACGGCATCGCCCAGGCGACCCAGCTGCAGGGCAAGGAGATGTCGTACAACAACTTCGTCGACGCGGATGCCGCGCTCCGCGCCGCGTTCGACATGGTGCTGCCCGCGGTCGCGATCATCAAGCACGCGAACCCCTGCGGCATCGCGGTCACCGCGGCGAACGCGCTCGACCCGATCGCGTCGGCCCACCTGCGCGCCCACGCCTGCGACCCGGTGTCGGCCTTCGGCGGCGTGATCGCCGCGAACCGCACCGTGACGCTCAAGATGGCCGAGAACCTGCGCGACATCTTCACCGAGGTGATCGTCGCCCCCGACTTCGAGCCGGAGGCGCTGGAGCTGTTCAAGCTCAAGAAGAACCTGCGCGTGCTGCGTCTTCCCACCGACTGGCGCCAGGAGCCCATGGATGTGCGGCTCGTCTCGGGCGGCCTGCTGCTGCAGGACGCCGACCGCTTCCCGGCCGACATCGACTCGGTGTGGAAGAACTGGCAGCTCATCACGGGCGAGATGCCCACGCACGACGAGCTGCAGAACCTCGTGTTCGCGTGGAAGGCCGGTCGCGCCGTCAAGTCCAACGCGATCGTGCTCGCGAAGGACTCCGCCACGGTCGGCATCGGCATGGGC
>NZ_LMPK01000001.1:9567-12019 GCF_001423825.1 Microbacterium sp. Leaf351 | reverse complement strand
CGCGGCATCCGATGCGTTCTTCCCGTTCTCCGACGGACCGCAGGTGCTCATCGACGCGGGCGTCAAGGTCATCGTGCAGCCGGGCGGCTCGGTGCGCGACGACGAGACCATCGAGCTCGCGCGCGAGCGCGGCGTCACGATGTTCTTCACGGGCGAGCGGCACTTCTTCCACTGACCCGCGCGGCGCGCGGCCTCAGGCGGTCGCGCGCCCATCGGTCTCGAGCAGGCGCAGCCACACCTCGCTGATCGTCGGATACGACGGCACCGCGTGCCACAGCCGCTGCAGCGGCACCTCGCCGACGATCGCGATCGTGGCGGAGTGCAGCAGCTCGGCGACATCCTGACCGACGAACGTCGCGCCGATGATCACGTCGCGCTCGCCGTCGACGATCATGCGGGCGCGGCCGCGATAGTGGTCGGCGTAGGTGGAGGCGCCCGCGACCCAGGACAGGTCGTAGTCGACGACCCGGATGCCGCGCCCCGCCGCCCGCGCGGCCGCCTCGGTGAGACCGACCGACGCGACCTCGGGATCGGTGAAGGTCACCTGGGGAACGGCGGCGTGGTCGGCCGTCGCGACGTGCCGGGACCACGGGGCATGCGACACGTCGGCACCCGTCGCGCGCGCGGCGATCACGTCGCCCGCCGCGCGTGCCTGGTACTTGCCCTGATGGGTGAGCAGCGCCCGACGGTTCACGTCGCCGACGGCGTAGAGCCAGTCGGTGCCCTCGACCCGCAGGGTGTCGTCGACCGTCAGCCACGCCCCGGGGGCGAGGCCGACGGTCTCGAGGCCGAGGTCGTCGGTGCGCGGCACGCGTCCCGTCGCGACGAGCACCTCGTCGGCGTGCACGCGGGTGCCGTCGTCGAGCGTCAGCACGGCGTTCTTCTCGGCACGGTGCGCCGCGGTGACGTTCACGCCGGTGCGCACGTCGACGCCGCGCTCGACGAGCGCGTCGCGCACGATCTCGCCCGCGAACGGCTCCATTCCGCCGAGCAGACCGCCGCGTGCGAGCACCACCACCGATGCGCCGAGGTCGTTGTAGGCGGTCGCCATCTCCACAGCGACGACACCGCCGCCGATGATCGCGAGGCGCCCGCGGATCTCGGTCGCGGCGGTCGCCTCGCGGCTCGTCCAGGGGGCGATGTCGGCGAGTCCCGGAGTCGCGGGCAGGAGGGCGGCCGTGCCGGTGCTCACCGCGACCGCGTAACGGGCGATGAGCGTCGTGCGGGTGCCGTCCGGGCCCTCGACCTCGACGCGCCGCTCGCCGGCGAGGCGTCCGTGACCGCGCACGAGGTCGATGCCCGCTCCCTCGAGCCAGCGCACCTGCGAGTCATCCGACCAGTCGTGGGTCATGCCGGTGCGTCGACGCAGCACCCCCGCGACATCAGGTCGTTCGCCGGTGACCTGACGTGCACCGTCGACGTCGCGGGCCGCTCGCAGCGCCGCCCCAGCGCGCAGCAGCGCCTTCGACGGCATGCACGCCCAGTAGGAGCACTCGCCGCCGACCAGCTCGCTCTCGACGATGACGACCGACAGGCCGCCCTGCACGGCGCGGTCGGCCACGTTCTCGCCCACCGGCCCCGCGCCGATCACGATCAGGTCGTAGGTGCGTTCGCTCATGACCTCACGGTAGCCCCGGGGTGGGACGCTCCGGCACGGCGATGTCCGAAAACCGCGAGCCGGATGCCGCGGCCCGTGCCAGGCTGGGGGCATGCCCGGCCTCAGTCTCACCTTCGACGAGCGGTATCGCGCCATCCGGTCGCGCGACGTGCGCTTCGACGGGCAGTTCGTGACCGCCGTGCGCTCGACCGGCATCTACTGCCGGCCGAGCTGCCCGGCGCGCACCCCCCACGAGCGCAACGTCACGTTCTACTCCACGAGTGCCGCGGCGCACGAGGCCGGCTACCGCGCCTGCAAGCGCTGCCTGCCCGAAGCCGCTCCCGGCTCGCCGGACTGGAACCTGCGCGGCGACATCGCGGGCCGCGCCATGCGCTTCATCGCCGACGGCATCGTCGAGCGCGAAGGCGTGCCCGGGCTCGCGCGCCGGCTCGGCTACTCGAGCCGGCAGCTCGGTCGCATCCTGCAGGCCGAGCTCGGCGCCGGCCCCCTCGCCCGGGCGCATCGGGCCCATACCGCGCGCATGCTGCTGGTCGGCACGGACCTGTCGATGACGGATGTCGCCTTCTCCGCCGGGTTCGCCAGCATCAGGCAGTTCAACGAGACCGTGCGAGAGGTGTTCTCGCTCGCTCCCACCGACCTGCGGCTGCGCCGGCGCTCCCGGGTCGCCGCCGGGCACGGCGAGATCGACCTCGCCCTGCCGCACCGCACGCCGCACGAGACCGCCGGAGTATTCGCGTGGATGGCGGCGCGCGCGGTGATCGGCGCCGAGGTCGCGACATCCACCTCGTTCGCCCGCACCCTGCGTCTCGCCCACGGCACCGCCTGGTTCGAGGT
>NZ_LMPK01000001.1:8399-9546 GCF_001423825.1 Microbacterium sp. Leaf351 | reverse complement strand
CTCGTCGCCCGCGTGAGGCGGCTGTTCGACCTCGACGCCGACCCCGACGCGATCGACGAGGCGCTCGCCTCCCATCCCGAGCTCGCCGCGAGCGTCGCCGACGCACCGGGCGTGCGGGTGCCGGGCGCCGCCGACCCGCACGAGATGCTGATCCGCGCCATGGTCGGCCAGCAGATCACCGTCGCCGCGGCGCGCACCGCGCTCACGACCCTCACCGACGAGCTCGGCGAGCGGATCGAGCCGATCGAGACCGCCGACCGACTCTTCCCGACGATGCGCGCGATCGCCGACCACGGCGCCGAGGTGCTGCGCGGCCCGGCCGCCCGCATCCGCGCCATCACGGGGGCGGCCTGCGCGCTCGCCGACGGCGAACTGGAGCTCACCACCGGCGACGACGGCGCCGCCCAGCGCGAGGCGCTGCTCGCGATGCCCGGCATCGGCCCGTGGACGGCCGACTATGTGCGCATGCGCGTCATCGGCGACCCGGACGTGCTGCTGCCGGGCGACGTCGCCGTGCGCACCGGCGCCGCACGGCTGGGCATCCCTGCCGATCCCGCCGGGCTCACCGCCTGGGCGGACCGCGTCGCGCCGTGGCGCAGCTACCTCACCGCACACCTGTGGCGTGCGGCATCCGCCCCGCTGACTCCCCGAAAGGCGTCCTCATGACCGCCCGCACCTTCGCCGTCGTCGACACCCCCGACGGCCCCTTCGCACTCCTCGCCGACCCGGACGGCGCCGTCGTCGCCTCGGGCTGGACCGCCGACCTCGATGCCCTCCTCGCGCGCCTCCCCGAGCGCGAGCGCGGCGTCGACGTCGTGTCCGGTGCGAGCGAGCACACCGCCGCGGTCGAGGCGTTCTACGCGGGCGAGGTCGCCGCGATCGACACCGTGCCCGTGCGCCAGTGGGGCACGCCGCTGCAGCAGCGCGGGTGGGCCGGTCTGCGGGCGATCGCGGCGGGGCATCCGCTCACCTACGCCGAGTTCGCCGTCGCGCTCGGATCGCCGACCGCCGTGCGCGCCGCCGCCTCGATCTGCGCCCGCAACGCGCCCGCGCTCTTCGTGCCCTGCCACCGCGTGCTGCGCACCGGCGGCGCCATGGGCGGATTCGCCTGGGGCGTCGAGGTCAAGCGCTCGCTGCTCGCGCGCGA
>NZ_LMPK01000001.1:8062-8355 GCF_001423825.1 Microbacterium sp. Leaf351 | reverse complement strand
CCCCCACCTCCACCTCCACCGATTTCGCCGAATCAACCCCCGCCCGCCGAATCAACGCGCCGCCGACGTCGCTATGGCGTGGATTCGGCGCCAACGTGTGGATTCGGGCCGTGGGGTCGGGCGGCGCGGAGGGTGGCGGAGATCGGGTGGGGGAGTGCGCGGCGCGGAGGGTGCGCGGCAGGCTGTGGATGCCACGGCTCGCGCCGCGCCGGCACCCGCGGGAATCCGCGGCGACACGCCAGCGTTGCGCTCCGGAGAAGCTGGGAATAAGCTGGAGGGCTCGCCACTCGGCG
>NZ_LMPK01000001.1:0-8037 GCF_001423825.1 Microbacterium sp. Leaf351 | reverse complement strand
CCCTGCGCGCGCTCGCGCGCCTCATCCCCTTCGCCCGTCCGGTGCTCCCGCGCCTCGCGGCCGGCTTCGCGTCCGCGCTCGGCGCGGCGATCGTGAGCCTCGTCATTCCGATCGTGCTCCAGATCACCGTCGACGGGCCGATCGCGCAGGCCAACATCGCCCTCATCATCTGGGCGTCGCTCGGGGTGCTCGCCCTCGGCGTGCTCGAGGCGCTGTTCGTGTTCCTGCGCCGGGCGTTCGTGCTGACGCCGGCGACCGGTGTCGAGTTCGAGATCCGCCAGCAGTTCTACCGGCGCCTGCAGCGTCTGCCCGTCGCCTTCCACGACCGGTGGCAGTCGGGGCAGCTGCTCAGCCGCATGATGCAGGACATCAACCTCGTGCGCCGGTGGCTCGCGTTCGGCTCGATCCTGCTCGTCGTGAACCTCATGACGGTGCTCATCGGCGCGGTGCTGCTGTTCAACTGGCACTGGGCGCTCGGCACCACCTTCCTCGTCGTCTCGGTGCCGCTGTGGTACTTCGGCTTCCGGTTCGAGCGGCAGTACGGCCGTCTCGCGCGCCTCAGCCAGGACCAGGCCGGCGACCTCGCCACCGCGGTCGAGGAGAGCGTGCACGGCATCCGCGTGCTCAAAGCGTTCGGCCGTGGCCCCCACGCCCTGCGCAAGTTCACCCGCCAGGTCGAGTCGCTGCGTGCGACCGAGCTCGGCAAGGCCCGCGAAGTCGGCACCCTGTGGTTCTGGCTCGAGGTCGTGCCGATGGTCGCCTTCGCGCTCTGCCTGCTGGTCGGCATCCTGCTGGCCAGCTCGGGTCAGCTGAGCGTCGGCGAGCTGTTCGCGTTCTTCGCGATGGCGACCGCGCTGCGGTGGCCTCTCGAGTCCCTCGGGTTTCTGTTCTCGTTCCTCATCGACACGCGCACAGCGACCGACCGCATCTTCGAGGTGCTCGACGAGGAGAACACGATCGTCGACCCCGAGACGCCGTCGACGGTCGCCGACCCGCGCGGGCGGCTCGTCTTCCGCGGCGCGCGGTTCCGCTACCAGGATGCCCCGGCGACTGAGCGCGATCTGCTCGACGGCATCGACCTCGAGCTCGAGCCCGGCGAGACCATGGCGCTCGTCGGACTCACCGGCTCCGGCAAGACGACGCTCACGACCCTGCCCGGACGCCTGTACGACGTCACCGGGGGCTCGGTCGAGATCGACGGCGTCGACGTGCGCGACCTGCGGCTCGACGAGCTGCGTCGCCACATCGCGATGGCGTTCGAGGATGCCACGCTGTTCTCGGCGTCCGTGCGCGAGAACGTGCTGCTCGGCCGTGACGATCTCGACGTGCGCAGCCCCGAGGCCGAGGCAGTGCTCGCCGAAGCGCTCGAGATCGCGCAGGCCCAGTTCGCCTACGACCTGCCGCAGGGCGTCGACACGACCGTCGGCGAGGAGGGTCTGAGTCTCTCCGGCGGTCAGCGTCAGCGCCTCGCGCTCGCCCGCGCCGTCGCGGCGGCGCCGTCGGTGCTCGTGCTCGACGACCCGCTTTCGGCGCTCGACGTCGAGACCGAGGCCAAGGTCGAGGCGGCACTGCGTCGCGTGCTGGCCACCACGACCGCGCTGATCGTCGCCCACCGTCCCTCGACCGTGGCGCTCGCCGACCGGGTCGCAGTGCTGGAAGACGGCCGCATCACTGCGGTCGGCACCCACTCCGACCTGCTGCGCGACAGCGAGCACTACCGCTTCGTGATCTCGAGCCTCGAGATCGAGAGCGAGCAGCGGCGCGAGGCATCCGATGACGACCATCGGTACGACGAAACCGGTCCGATCGATCTGAGCGAGAGCGAGGTGCGGGCATGAGCACCACCGTGCAGGGCACCCAGGGCGAAGACCGCAACGACTACACCGCAGCCGAGAGTCGGGCGATCCGTCGCCGTTCGCTGCGCCTGCTCGGCTCCCTCGTCTCGCCGATGAAAGGACTGCTGAGCCTCACCGCGATCGTCGTCATCGCCTCGACGGGCTTGCGCGTGCTCGGTCCCGCGCTCATCGCGTACGGCATCGACAACGCCCTGCCGGCGGTGCTGCAGAACGCCGATTGGATGCCGGCGGCCGCCGTCACCGCCGTCTACATCGTCACGGGCATCAGCGGCGCGCTGCTGATCGGCTGGTTCGTCGTGCTCTCGGCTCGGCTCACCCAGGCGATCCTCATGGACCTGCGCACCCGCATCTTCCGGCACACCCAGCGACTCAGCCTCGAGTTCCACGAGACGTACACCTCGGGTCGCATCATCTCGCGGCAGACGAGCGACCTGGAGTCGATCCGCGAGCTGCTCGACGGCGGACTGAACCAGCTCGTGCAGGGCGCGCTCTACGGCATCTTCACGCTGGTGGCGCTCTTCCTGATCGACTGGCAGTCGGGGCTCGTGCTCGTCGCAATGGGCATCCCGCTCGTGCTGCTCATGCGCTGGTTCTACCTCGAGTCGCAGAAGGGCTTCCGCGAGTCGCGCGTCGTGAGCGCCCGTCTCATCGTGCACTTCGTCGAGACGATGACCGGCATCCGCGCGGTGAAGGCGTTCCGCAAGGAACGCCGCAACGACGAGGAGTTCGCCGAGGTCGCCAGCGACTACCGGCGCGTGAACCTCAGCCTCGTGAAGCTGTACGGCGTGCTCGACCCGGGTCTCATCCTGCTCGCGAACGTCACGATGGCGGTCGTGCTGGTGTGGGGCGCGGTGCGCGTGACCGGCGGCTTCCTCGAGATCGGTGTGCTGCTGGCCGCCGTGCTCTACATCCGCAACTTCTTCAGCCCGCTCGAAGAGGTCGCGATGTTCCTCAACTCGTACCAGTCGGCCACGGCGGCGCTCGAGAAGGTGTCAGGCGTGCTCGAGGAGTCGCCCAGTGTGCCCGACCCCGCCACGCCGACCGCCCTGCCGAACGCGCGCGGTGCGGTGCGGTTCGACGAGGTGCAGTTCGCATACGGCAGTGGCCGCGTCATCCTGCCGGACTTCTCCCTCGACATCCCGGCGGGTCAGACGATCGCGCTCGTCGGCACCACGGGAGCCGGCAAGTCGACGCTGGCGAAGCTGATCTCGCGCTTCTACGACCCGACTCGGGGAGCGGTGACGCTCGACGGTGTCGACCTGCGTGCGCTGTCGCAGGGCGACCTTCGCCGGGCGATCGTGATGGTCACGCAGGAGGCGTACCTGTTCAGCGGCACGGTCGCCGACAACATCGCGCTCGGCAAGCCCGACGCGACGATCGATGAGATCCGTGCCGCGGCGCGCGCGGTCGGCGCCGACGGCTTCATCCGGTCGCTTCCGGACGGCTACGACACCGACGTGAACAAGCGCGGCGGTCGCGTCTCGGCCGGTCAGCGGCAGCTGATCTCGTTCGCGCGCGCGTTCCTCGCCGACCCGGCGGTTCTGATCCTCGACGAGGCGACGGCGTCGCTCGACATCCCATCGGAGCGCCTCATCCAGGACGCCCTGCAGACCCTGCTGGCCGACCGCACGGCGATCATCATCGCCCACCGCCTCTCGACGGTCGCGATCGCCGACCGGGTGCTCGTGATGGAGCACGGCCGCATCATCGAGGACGACGCCCCCGCCGCCCTCATCGCGGGAACCGGCACGTTCGCGAAGCTGCACGCCGCCTGGCGCGAGTCGCTGGTGTGAGGATGCCGCGGCCCGCGCTCTGCGCGTCCCGGCGCCGCGCTCGCCGCGCTCCTCTCGCCGTCACCCCGCCGAGTCCACGCTCGCCCGCCGAATCCACGCGTTCCTCGCAGGCACGACGTGTGGACTCGGCGGTGGGGTGTTGATTCGGCGTCGTTCGAGGGTGAGTGCGAGAGCGACAGCGAGGGCGAGGGCGAGGGCGAGAGCGAGGGCGAGGGCGAGGGCGAGGGCGAGGGCGAGAGTGAGAGCGAGAGTGAGAGCGAGGGCGTCAGGGCTGGGAGCGGATGAGGTCGCGGTACCACAGCGCGCTCGATTTCGGCGTGCGCGCGAGCGTCTCGAAGTCGACGTGCACGATGCCGAACCGCTTCGCGTAGCCGTATCCCCACTCGAAGTTGTCGAGCAGCGACCACACGTAGTACCCGCGCAGATCGACACCCGCATCGAGGGCGTCGCGCGCGGCCGCGAAGTGCCGTGCGAGGTAGTCCACTCGCAGCGGGTCGTCGACGCGGCCGTCCGGCGAGACGACGTCGTCGAAAGCCGCGCCGTTCTCGGTGACCATGAGCGGCTGCGCGGGGAACTCGGCCGACAGGGCGAGCAGCAGCTCCGTCAGGCCTTCGGGCGCGATGTTCCAGCCCATCGCCGTATGAGGACCGGGTTGCTCGACGAACTCGACAATGGCGTCACTGCCCGGCCAGGCGGTTCCGCCCGCCGCGGCCTTGTGCCCGTCGTTGCTCTGGCGGGGGGAGGCTCCGTCCCACAGGCGCACAGTCGCCGTCGAGTAGTAGTTGACCCCGAGTACGTCCAGGGGGTGGTGGATGAGTGCCAGATCGCCGGGCCTCACGAACGACCAGTCCGACACGGCGGACGTGTCCGCCAGCAGATCCGCGGGGTATTCCCCGTGGAGCATGGGCCCGGTGAAGGCGCGGTTCGCGAGGGCGTCGATGCGACGCACGGCCTCGTCGGCGCCGTCGCCGGCACCGCGAAGCACGTGGAAGTTGAGCGTGACCGACAGGCCGGGATCCGCGGTCGAGGATGCGCGCAGGGCCGCCGCACCGAGTCCGTGAGCCAGGTTGAGATGATGCACGGCGGCGAGCGCCGCCGCCGGCTCGGTGCGTCCGGGCGCGTGCCCGCCTTGCCCGTAGCCGAGGTAGGCCGAGCACCAGGGCTCGTTCAACGTCGTGAACGTGTCGACGCGGTCGCCGAGCGCTGCGCCGACGACCGCCGCGTACTCCGCGAACGCCTCCGCGGTCTCGCGCACCGGCCAGCCCCCGGCATCCTCCAGCGGTTGGGGGAGGTCCCAGTGGTACAGCGTCGCGACGGGACGGATGCCGCGTGCTCGGAGCCCGTCCACGAGGCGCGAGTAGAAATCGAGTCCGGCGTTGTTCACTGCGCCGCGCCCGTCGGGAATCACGCGAGGCCACGAGATCGAGAAGCGATAGGCCCGCAGGCCCAGTTCCGCCATGAGGTCGAGGTCGCTCTCCCACCGGTGCAGATGATCGCACGCGACATCGCCGGTGTCGCCGTTCCAGACCTTCCCCGGAGTGCGGCTGAACGTGTCCCAGATCGACGGTCCGCGACCGGCGTCGGTCGCCCCGCCTTCGACCTGGTAGGCGGCGGTCGCCGATCCGAACACGAATCCCGGCGGGAAGACGAGCGGATGCGTCATCCCGTCACCGCCGTGCGGTCGACGTCGAAACTCTGCGCACGCCCATCCGGTGTCGTCACGGTGATCGTCGCGATGCCCGAACCGCCCGGGAAGACCCGCAGCTGCAGGCCGTCGAGGTAGTCGTAATCGGGACGGTCGGTGCGGGCGCCCCAGGGGAGCACCGCTCCGGGCCGCACGTAGAGGGGGAGACTCGTGACGTCGTGCATTTCGCGACGCCAGCCGCCGCCCTCGACGACCTCGCCGGTGAGCAGGTGCGTCCACGGCCCGGCGGGAAGGTAGAACTCCACCTCGCCCGACGCGGACAGCACCGGGGCCACGAGCAGATCAGCGCCGAGCATGTACTGGCGGTCAAGGTAGGCGACGGCCGGGTCGTCGGGGAACTCCAGGATGAGCGGGCGCATCACGGGGGCGCCGGTCGCCGCCGCGGCGATGCCGAGCTGGAAGAGATACGGCATCAGCCGCATCTTCAGATGGGTGAAGACGCGCGTCACCTCCACCGCCTCCTCGTCGAACGACCACGGCACCCGGTAGGACTCGGAGCCGTGGAAGCGGCTGTGGCTCGACAACAGACCGAACGCGGTCCAGCGCTTGAACACCAGCGGCTCGGGCGTGCCTTCGAACCCGCCGATGTCATGGCTCCAGTGCGCGTACCCGCTGAGCGCGAGCGACAGGCCGCCGCGCAGCGTCTCTGCCATCGAGACGAAGCTCGAGGTGTTGTCGCCGCCCCAGTGCACGGGCATCGTCTGGCCGCCGGCTGTTCCCGACCGGGCGAACAGCACCGCCTCGCCCTCTCCCCGTACGCGCACGAGCACGTCGTGCACGGCGCGGTTGTACAGCTGGGCGTAGAGGTTGTGCATGCGCTCCGGATCGGATCCGTCGAACCACGCGACATCCGTCG
The DNA here is from genome assembly GCF_001423825.1 of Microbacterium sp. Leaf351. Lineage (NCBI taxonomy): Bacteria > Bacillati > Actinomycetota > Actinomycetes > Micrococcales > Microbacteriaceae > Microbacterium > Microbacterium sp. Leaf351. The sequence continues at coordinate 1,827 of NZ_LMPK01000001.1, read as the reverse complement.
GGATGCGCTCACCGAAGTCGGTCTTCACGCAGTCGACGCCCTGCCCGAGGAGCACCTCGAGCTTCGACTGGTACCAGGCGACGGCGTCGGGATTCGTGAAGTCGACGAGCCCCATGCCGGCCTGCCACATGTCCCACTGCCACACCGAGCCGTCGTGGCGGCGCACGAGGAATCCCCGCGCAGCACCCTCCTCGAACAGCTCCGAGTGCTGCGCGATGTAGGGGTTGATCCACACGCACACCTTGAGGTCGCGGTCGTGGAGTCGCCGCAGCATCCCCTCGGGATCGGGGAACACCCTCTCGTCCCACCGGAAGTCGCACCAGGTGAACTCGCGCATCCAGAAGCAGTCGAAGTGGAAGACCGAGATGGGAAGCTCGCGCCGCGCCATCTCGTCGACGAACGACGTGACCGTTGCCTCGTCGTAGTCGGTCGTGAAGGATGTCGACAGCCACAGGCCGTACGACCATGCCGGAACGATCGGCGGGCGGCCGGTCAGTGCGGTGTACCGTTCGAGAACCTGTGCGGGGGTAGGCCCCGCGATCACGAAGAACTCGATCGCCTCACCCGATACCGAGAACTGCACGCGCTCGACGGCCTCGCTGCCGACCTCGAAGGACACGTGACCCGGGTCGTTCACGAAGACCCCGTATCCGGCCGAGCTCAGGTAGAACGGTACGTTCTTATAGGCCTGTTCGCTGGATGTCCCGCCGTCGGCGTTCCAGATGTCGACCGTCTGCCCGTTCTTCACGAGCGGCCCGAAGCGCTCGCCGAGGCCGTAGACGAGCTCGCCGACGCCGAGGTCGAGCTGCGCGTGCATGAAGTGACGCCGACGCGGCACGCCGGTCTCGGCGGCGGCCCCGTCCACGGGACCCGGGTCGATCGAGGCATCCGCCGCGGTGTGCACCCAGGCCAGGGATCGATGTCCGCTGCCGGTCAGGCGGCGCCCGGCGAGCTCGAACGAGAGATCCCACGCACCCCTCCCGACCCGGGCCCGCAGGTCGCCGGTGACCAGCTCGCCCCCGTCTTCGGTGAGGTGTGCGGCGCCGGCGCGCCCCGCTCCCGGGAGCGGGAAGCCCGGCGTCGCGGGCGTGCCGCGGTGGTGTTCGACGCGCACGCGCACGACCCCCTCCAGCGGCGACGAGAGCGACACCGTGAGCGTCGGGCGGTTCAGCACATCGCCGCGCCGCTCGATCACCTTGGTCGGGGCGAGCACGGTGAGCGCTTCGCCGTCGACCCCGTCCTCGCGGCGGTCGATCTCATAGGCCTCCTGGGCGTAGAGCGCAGCGACTCCCGGTCGCATCTGCCAGAACCCGTCGGTGAACTTCATTACTTGACTGCTCCTGCGGTGATGCCGCGCGTGAGTGTGCGCTGGAAGATGAGGAAGAAGAGGAGGGTGGGGATGATGCCGAGCAGTGCGGACGCGCTCGTCGTGGTGACATCCATCAATCGATCGCCCTGCAGCACGCTGATCGCGACCGGCACCGTCTGGTTCGCGTTCGACACCAGGAATGTGAGCGGGATGAGGAACTCGTTCCACGTCCAGATGAAGAAGAAGATGAGCAGCACCGACAGGGTCGGTCGGCTGATCGGGAACACGACCCGCCACAGGATCTGCCACCGGCTGGCGCCGTCCATCGCGGCGGCCTCGAGCACTTCCTTGGGGAAGGTGCCGTAGACCGCGGACAGGAGGTAGGTGCCGAACGCCGCCTGGATCACGGTGAAGATGATGATGACCGACCAGACGTTGTTGTACAGCCCCACCGCCGGCCGCGTCCGTTTGAGTGGTGGTCTTTCGCTTCGTTGCGATGATCAGCTGTCGTTAGTTTA